>NZ_CP071246.1:1226554-1533193 GCF_021496665.1 Corynebacterium sp. CNCTC7651
CGGCGTTGCCTACGGGTGCCACTACCAGCTCAAACAGTTCCTTGCGCAGGACGACGGCCGGTCGTGCGCGATCGTGAACATGAGCTCCATCCACGGCACCGTCGCGCGCAAGGGCGGCTTGGACGCGTACACGGCCGCGAAACACGGCGTGATCGGCCTGACTAAGGCCCTGGGCGCCGACTACGCCGAGCACGGCATCCGCGTGAACTCCGTCGGACCGGGCTACATCCGCACCCACATGTTCGACCGCTACACCCCCGAGCAGCAGCAATACCTCGCGGACCTGCACCCCATTGGCCGCCTTGGCAAACCGGAGGACGTCGCAGCGCTCGTCGCATTTTTGCTTTCCGACGATGCCTCCTTCATCACCGGGTCCCACCACCTCGTCGACGGCGGCTACACGGCCGTGTAGGTCGGAGGCGGGTGTTTCCGCCGGGCGGACTTCCGCCAGGCGGACAACCCTCAACCTCCACCTCACGGTCTTCCGCCGGGCGGACAACCCCGCCGGGCGGACAGCACTCAACCTCCACCTCACCGTTTTCCGCCGGGCGGACAACCCTCAACCTCCACCTCACGGTCTTCCGCCGGGCGGACAACCCTCAACCTCCACCTCACGGTCTTCCGCCGGGCGGACACATCTAGCACATCCGTTCGAACTTCTACCAACGGGGTTGGGCCCGTGTTATAGCATTCCAACAACTACTCAAAAACGGGAAGGAAACACGCTATGACCACTACTTTCAACGGACCGACAGGAACGCCGGTTTCTCCTGCGCTGAGGAAGAACGCGGATAAGATTATTCGCGATATTCGAGCGAATCATGAGCGATCAAACATAGCGAAAGCTCACCTTCTGGACCGCATCGCGGAGTTTGATCAGCTGGAGCTCGCCGGGTTATTCGGCGCCACCAGCACGGGCAGTTGGCTCACGCGCGAGATGCATTACCCGTCCTCGACTGCCTACGAGTACGTCCACGTGGGGACTAAACTACGCGCTTTCCCACTGATCAAGGAAGCATTTCAAAAGGCGGAACTAGACTATTCGACGGTTCGCTTCCTGCTGAAGTATGTAACTGAAGACTCTGAGGCAGAGTTGCTGTCCTTGGCAAAGCGACTGTGCTTCTCCGAGCTCAAGCGCGCCCTATCAGGCGTCGAGCCAAACGATGGGAGCCAGCTGCCGGCAGACGAACCGTACTTCGACTTGTTCGAACGTCCCGATGGACTGACTCAAGGCAGGTTTCTGCTGCCGCCCGTTCCAGGTGCTCTATTGCGCTCGGCGCTGAAGATCGCAGAGCTCGCGCTCAATGGTCACGCTGCCCCGGATGCCGCCCAGCTGCAGGAGCTAATCGACGAACTAACGTCCACCGGTCATGCGAGCGGAGATCCGTCTGACGATCCGGCCCCGTGTGAGGATGACTACGAATTCGCTGAGGACGCGACTGAGGCTATGGCCGAGACCTTTGCGGAGGAGGTACCAGCAACTTGGGACGATGAGGACTTCTCGTTCGAGGACCCAGAGGAAGCAAACCCCGGGGTGATGGTCCAGCCGCCGCACAAGGACACCACCATCACGGCGGAGAAGCTCATGCGGATTCCGTCGCGCTTTGGTCCGCCCCAGAAGCAGAACCTGTACGCGGCGTTTCTCGCGATGATCAACATGGTGCGCTCGCAGCCGATCACCGCAACCCGGGCGCCGGGGGCAGATGTCACGATCATCGTCACCGAGGACGGCCGCGCCTGGATGCCGCAGAATCCGCAGGTCCCCAGCTCGGCACTCATCGGGTACGTGCACAACGCGCTCACCCGCGGACACCTGCTGAACGGCAACGGCGTGACCTTGCACTACGGGCGCAAACGCCGCATGGCCTCAGATGGACAAGTGAAAGCACTCCTAGAGCTCTGGGGCAACCAGTGCGCGATGCCCGGCTGCACCCACTCGCGCTTCATGGAAATCCACCACATACACGATTGGGCTAACGGCGGCGTTACCGACATCGAGAATCTGATCCCGCTGTGCTCCAGTTGCCACTCTAAGGTCAGCCACGGCAGTGCCTCCATTACACCCCTAGGGCCAGACCTAGAGTTCCGTTTCTATAACGGCGCTCGCTTTGTCGCACCGAACCGGTCGCTGCCAGAAATCACGTAAACCGGGCAGGCTAGGACTGCGCTAGCCGTGCAAGCTCCACGTCTGGGTCGAAGTTGGGCGCGGGCCACTCGTTGCCGAGGGACTTTAGAGCGTCGTAAAGCAAAGTCTTCACAACAGTGCGGCAGTACTTCTTGTTGTCAGACGGGATGCAGTACCACGGGGCGACGTCGGTGGAGGTGCGCGTCATGGCGATCTGGTAGGCCGCCATGTACTGTGACCACAGCTTGCGGTCGTCGATGTCGCCCGGGTTGTACTTCCAGTGCTTCTTCGGGTTGGTGATGCGTTTGCGCAGGTTCTCGGCCTGGTACTCGCGCGAGATGTGAGGCATGACCTTGATGATCTTGGTGCCGCGCGCGGCAAGCTCCGTCTCGAAGTCGACGATCGCACCGTAGCGGCGCTCGATCTCTTCCGGCGGGGCCATCTGCTTCACGCGCTGGACCAGCACATCCTCGTAGTGCGAGCGGTCAAACACCGAAATCTGACCCGGCTTGGGCAGGTGCGGCTCAAAGCGCCACAGGAAGTCGTGCGCAGCTTCCTCCTCGGTCGGGCGACCGAAAGCCTTGACATGCACGCCTTGCAGATCCATGGTCTCGCCGATCACGTGGCGGATAATGCCGCCCTTGCCGGACGTGTCCATACCCTGCAGCACGAGCAGGATGGAACCAGCCTGCCCGTTATCCGCGCGGCCGTTAGCGTAGAGCATTTCCTGCAGCTCATCGAGGTCATCGTCGTAGACGTGGAACGCCTTGTCCACGTCGTCGCTGCCGACCAGCCCCGGCGTGGACTTCGGATCTACGTCGTCGAGCTGGAAGTTCGGCTCGACGCGCAGCGCTTGAGCCTCGGAAACAGAAACCTTAGGCACGCTCTTCCTCCGGCTTTTCGGGCTCGGGCTCGGCAGCGGCTGGCTCGCGAACGGCGGGCTCGGGGCTTTCGCTTGTCGACGCTTCCTCTTCGACCGGGAGGTCGCTCAAGGCGCCGTCGTCAAGCGGGAGCTCCTGCTCAGCTACAGGCTCAGCACCGGGTGCGTCCGGGGACTGGGCTTGGGTGATGCCGTCCAGCACAGCGTGGATGTACGGCGGAGCCTGGTTGCCGGAGTACTCCGTAGCCATCTCGAGCGCGTTCGCGATGGCGATGGCGGGCGGGACCTCCTCGTTGAACAGGATCTCCCAGGTGGCCACGCGCAGGATCTGGCGATCGACGGCCGGAAGGCGGTGCAGTTCCCAATCCTGGTTCAGGAACGGCTCCAGCGCGTCATCCAAATCGTCAAGCTTCTCCGCGGCGCCGCACACGATGTCGCGCGTGTAGGCGGCGATGGGAGCCACGGCGTTCTGCGGGTCGGCGGAGAGCTGCTCGCGGTCCTCGAGGATCGAAACCGGGTCGATGTCGCGGGTCTCAGCCTCGAAGAGAATGTCTACTGCACGGCGGCGCGCACGGTAGCGGGCGCCGTGACGCTTGTAGTCAGGCATGTCCGCGGCTTAGTTGTTCACGCGGGAGAGGTACTCGCCCGTGCGGGTGTCCACCTTGACCACGTTGCCGGTCTCCAGGAACAGCGGCACCTGGATCTCGGCGCCAGTCTCCAAGGTGGCCGGCTTGGTGCCGCCGGTGGAGCGGTCGCCCTGCAGGCCAGGCTCGGTGTGCTCGATGCGCAGGTCAACGGAGATCGGCAGCTCGCCGAATAGCGCTTCACCCTCGTGGAAAGAAACCTGGACGCGCATGTTCTCCAGCAGGAAGCGGCCAGCATCGCCGAACGCTTCCGGGGAGAGCTCGTACTGTTCGAAGGTCTTGTCGTCCATCACAACAAAGTTGGAGCCGTCGTTGTACAGGTAGGTCATGTCGCGGCGGTCCACCGTCGCGGTCTCCACCTTCACGCCTGCGTTCCAGGTCTTGTCCACGGTCTTGCCGGAGACGACATCCTTCAGCTTGGTGCGGACGAATGCGGGGCCCTTGCCCGGCTTGACGTGCTGGAACTCGACGATCTGCTGGAGCTTGCCGTCGACCTTAAGCACCAGGCCATTCTTGAAGTCTGCGGTGGTTGCCACGGAATTATCCTTCCCCTACTGGACAGCGATCAAACACCGCAATGCTACAGCACGATCAATTCCTTGGGGTACTGGGTGATAATGCGTGGCGCGCCGGCAGTGATGAACAACGTGTCCTCGATGCGCACGCCGCCCTTGCCGGGGACGTAAATGCCGGGCTCGATGGTCAGCGTCATGTTCTCGCGCAGTTCACCCGTGCCGTGGACGGAAGCGCTCGGGGCCTCGTGCACATCCAGGCCAACGCCGTGGCCGGTGGAGTGCACGAAGTACTCGCCGTAGCCGGCCTCGGTGATCACGTTGCGGCACGCCGCGTCCACGTCCACCAGCGAGGTGCCCACCGTGGATGCCTTCACCCCGGCGAGCTGTGCCGCGAGGGTGACCTCGTAGATTTCGCGCAGGAACGCATCGGGCTCGCCCATGGCGAACGTGCGGGTCATGTCGGAGTTGAAGCCGAGGCGGTGCATGCCGAAGTCAATAGTCACCAGGTCGCCCTGCGCCAGCTCGCGGTCGCCGGCGGCGTGGTGCGGCATTGCGGAGTTCGGGCCGGAGGCGACGATGGTGTCAAAGCTGGGGCGCTCCGCACCCAGCTTGCGCATGCGGAACTCCAGGTCCGCGGCGATGTCGCGCTCGGTGCGGCCGGCGCGGACGCCGCCGTCGTCGATAAGCTCAGAAAGCGCCTGGGTAGCAAGCTCCGCCGCCTCGGCGAGGCGGGTGAGCTCCAAGTTGTCCTTGGTAATGCGGATGTCCTCGATTACCCCGGTGACGGGAACGAGGGTGACGCCCTCTGGGCAGGCCTCGCGCAGCTTCTCCAGCTGGGAAACGGAGACGTAATCCGCCTCGAAGCCGACGCGGCGGCCCTCTTTGACCTCGCCGATCAGCTCCTGGGCAAGGTGGCGGCCGATGTGTGCCGGAATGTCCGGCACCTCGCTGGCGATCTGGGTGGTGTAGCGGCCGTCGGTCGCGATCTTTGCCGTGCGGTCCTTGGACACCAGCAGTGCGGCATTGGAGCCGGTGAAGCCGGAGAAATAGCGTACGTGGGTGACGCGGGTGACCAGCATGTCGTCGATACGCTTGGCGGCGAGCTCGGACGCAAGCTTGCGGCGGCGGTCCTCAAAACGAGTATCTGCAAGTCCCATGGTTTCCTCCTGGGGTCTAATTAGCCGTGCGGACAATGTGCTCCAAGGCTAGCCGGTAGCCGTCCACGCCGAGGCCGGCGATCACCCCGCGCGCGATCGGCGAAAGGTAGGAATGTTGGCGGAACGGCTCGCGCGCGTGCACGTTGGAAATGTGCACCTCAATAAACCCAGCGCCGTCAGCCACTTCAGCCAGCGCATCCCGCAGCGCAACCGACGTGTGCGTGAACCCGCCGGGGTTGATAATCACCGGCCAGCCGTTGTCCGCGGCCTCGTGCACCCACTCGATCAGCTCGCCCTCGTGGTTCGACTGCTTGCACACCACGTCCGCGCCCAGCTCTTCCGCGCGCTGGAGCAATTGCTTTTCGACGTCCGCTAAAGTTGTCCCCCCGTAAATTTCGGGCTGGCGCTTGCCCAGGCGATTCAGGTTGGGGCCGTTGAGCACAAGGATGGTCATGGCGCTTACTCCGAGATCTTCTCGTACGCGGCGCGCATCTCTTCCATGGTCGCGTCCTCTAGACGGGTGCAGGAGCCCAGCCCGTCGAGCACGACAAAGCGGATGCGGCCGTCGCGGTTCTTCTTGTCGTGGGTCATCGCCTCGTAGAGCTCGTCGAACGCGCCGGCTTCGTAGCGCGACGGCAGGCCCACCAAATCGAGGATCACTTGGTGGAGGGCGAGCAAGGAGTCGTCGATAAGCTGGCGCTGGTGCGCAAGGTGCGCGGCGAACATCATGCCCACGCCCACCGCGTTGCCGTGGCGCCAGGTGTAGTCCTCGCGGCGCTCGATGGCGTGGCCCAGGGTGTGGCCGTAGTTGAGGAGCTCGCGCAGGCCGGCCTCCTTCAGGTCCTCGCTGACCACGCGGGCCTTCACCGCCACGGAGCGTTCGACGAGCTCTTCCCAGTGCTTCTCCGCGCCTGCGCGGTAGAGGTCCAGGATGGCCGGGTCCGCGATGAAGCCGGTCTTCACCAGCTCGGCGGAGCCGGAAACGATCTCCTCCTCCGGCAGGGTGTAGATGCGCTCCAGGTCAATGAACACCGCGTTCGGCTCGTGGAACGCGCCCACAAGGTTCTTGCCGGCCGCGGTGTTGATACCGGTCTTGCCGCCCACGGCAGCGTCCACCATTGCCAACAGAGTCGTGGGCACGTGCACCACCTTGATGCCGCGCATCCAGGCGCTGGCCACAAAGCCGGCGAGGTCCGTCACCGCGCCGCCGCCAAGGCCGACCACGGCGTCTTGGCGGGAAAAGCCGGCTGCGCCGAGGGCGTCCCAAAGCTGCCCGGCGACCTCGAGTGTCTTGCCGTCTTCCGCGTCCGGCACCGGCATAAGGTGCGGCTCAATGCCCACGGCCTCCAGGTCGGAGCCGATGTTGCGGGCGATGGCGCGCAGCGGCTGCTGGTGGACGATGGCAACCTTGCGGGCCCCGGAGGCCTTGAGGTGTGCCGCAGTATCTGCGGTCGTGTCAAAGCCGATGTGAATTGTGTACGGGTTCGGGCCCGTCACCTCAATAGCAGCCATGTTCAGTGCCCTTTTCCCTCGGCTATTCAGAATCGATGAAGCTCAGTACCTCTGCCACCACGCGCTGCGGCGGGCGCGAATCGGTGCGCACGCGGTGGTCCGCCACCTCGCGGTAGAACGGCTCGCGCGCCGTGAGCAGATCGCGGTAGTGCTGCGCGGGATCTTTCGCGTTCAGTACCGGGCGGGAAGTATCGCCGGCGGTGCGGCGGATGCCCTCCTCCGCGGTCACGTCGATCCACACCACCGGGTGGCGCTGCAGCAGGGTGCGCGTGGACTCCGTCAGCACCGCGCCGCCGCCCAGGCTGACCACGCCGCCGGTCGCTAACGCGCGGGCCACGTAGCCCGCCTCAATCTCGCGGAAGCGCGGCTCCCCTACCTGGGAAAACAGCTCGCCGCACTTGATGCCCTCACCCTGCTCCAGGAGCGCATCCGAGTCGACGAACGGCAAGTTCAACGCGCTGGCCAGGCGGCGGCCGATGGTGGACTTACCCGCGCCCGGCGGGCCAACCAGCACCACGCGGGGCGAAGAATTCACCATCTCATTCATCGGCCTCACCCCCGAAGGCAAGACGCTCCTCCACATACGCCTGATACGACGCAATGTTGCGCTTCACCTCTGCAAGACTATCGCCGCCGAACTTCTCCAGCACGGCGCGCGCCAGCACCAGCGCCACCATTGCCTCCGCAACCACGCCGCCGGCCGGCACGGCGCAGACGTCAGAGCGCTGGTGGATGCCGCTGGCGGCCTCGCCGGTGGCCATATCCACTGTCTTCAGCGCGCGCGGCACGGTGGAAATCGGCTTCATGGCCGCGCGCACACGCAGCTGCTCGCCGTTGGTCATGCCGCCCTCCAATCCGCCCGCGCGGTTAGTCAGGCGGCGAACAGTGCCGTCCTCGCGCACCATCTCGTCGTGCGCCTGGGAGCCGCGGCGGCGGGCCTCCTCGAATCCGTCGCCAATCTCCACGCCCTTGACGGACTGAATGCCCATCAGCGCGGCCGCAAGCTGCGCGTCCAGGCGGTGCTCGCCCGAGATGTGGGAGCCGAGACCGATCGGCAGGCCATCCACAATTACCTCAACAATGCCTCCGAGCGTGTCGCCGTCCTTCTTCGCCGCCTCGATGCAGGACACCATGTCCGCCTCAGCGTCCTTGTGGTAGGCGCGCACCGGCGAGGCATCAATCGCGTCGATATCCGCGAAGCTCGGCGCATCGCCCTCATGCGGCGTGGACTCCCCGATGCTCACCACGTGGGAGAACACCTCCACACCCAGCGCCTCCCGGAGGAAGGCGCGGGCTACGGTCGCCGCCGCGACGCGGGCTGCAGTTTCGCGTGCCGACGATCGCTCCAACACCGGCCGCGCCGAATCAAAGCCGTACTTCACCATGCCCGCGAAATCCGCGTGGCCGGGGCGCGGGCGGGTGAGGCTGGCGCCACGGCCGGATGCCATCGCCTTGGCTACCTCTTCGTCCTCCAGGTCCAGCGGTTCCGGGGACATGATGGTGGTCCACTTCGGCCACTCCGTGTTGCCGATCATGATGGCGATCGGGCTGCCGATGGTCTCCCCGTGCACCAGGCCGGAAAGCAACGTGAGCTCGTCTTGCTCGAACTTCATGCGCGCACCGCGGCCGTAGCCCAGGCGGCGGCGTGCAAGCTGGTGGGCGATCTCTTCTTTGGTCACCGGCACCCCGGCCGGCATATTCTCCACAAGCGCAATCAGCGCCTGCCCATGGGATTCCCCAGACGTGGTCCAACGCAGCATGGCGACATTGTCTCACACGCCGCGCGCGTGTTAGACGGGAACTCCCGCAACGGCTACCACCGTCCACGTTGCCACCAGCATCGCCGGCCCGTGCGGCACGGTCTGCCTCCGCATGGCCACCCCCGCCAGCACACTGAGCAGGCTAGATAGCATCACCGCCAGCAACATGCCGGCCATCCCGGCGCACCATGCCGCGGCGATGCCGAGCGGCACCGCGAGCTTGATGTCTCCCCCGCCGATCCCAGTCCCGTGCACGAGATACGCCGTGGGCCACACAAGCCCCATCAGCGCCCACGGCTGGTCCACGCACATCGCCAACGCCGGAATGAACGCGGGCAGCGTGAGAAAGTCCGGGAGGCGGTTAAAACGAACGTCGAAAAGCATAAGCCCCGCGCTCCAGACAAGCGCGAGGATCCCCCACATCCCCATGCCCCGGCAGTGTAGGGCGAAATGGGGCTTATTGCTTGGCGACGAACGCCTGCAGCGCCGACCGCATCGCCCCCCGCGGGGCGGCGGTGCCGGTGAACTGCTCGAACTGCGAGTAGGACTGGCCCGCGAGCATGACCAGGCCGCCCACCGTGGGGTGGCCGTTGGAGGCGGCGCGGATGGCCAGCTTGGTGGGCCAGGGGTTGTAGATGACATCCAGCAGCGGCGCGTGCGCGATGTCGTTGACATGGGGCTCAACGGCCTGCGGGGGGACGGTGGAAATCACCACGTCGGCGGCCATGGTGGCCTCCTCGATTGGCCCGTCGAAGTCGATAAAAGCCACGTCCATGCCCTCGGTGAGCGGGGCGATCTCTGCGGAGCGGTCGCTGCGGTTAATCACCGTGACGTGCGTGGTACCGAGCTCCCGCAGCGCCCACAGCGCTGGACGCGCGGTGCCGCCCGCGCCGACTACCACGGCGCGGTTGATTGGCGCGCCGCGGAGCAGCTCATCGAGCGCGGCGAGGATGCCCTCACAGTCCGTGTTGTCCGCGCGCCAACCCTGCGCAGTGCGGACCAGCGTGTTCGCAGAGCCGATGGCGCGGGCGCGATCTGTCACCTCATTCGCGAATTGGAGTGCGGCGAATTTGGCGGGCATGGTGACGGAGAACCCGCGGTACTCCTCCCCCGCGTCGCCAACGATACGCGGCAGGTCCTCCGCCGTGCACTCGATGCGGGTGTACTCCCATCCAGCCAGCCCAGCGGCTTCGTAGCCGGCGGTGTGGAGGATGGGTGAGAGGGAGTGCTTGATAGGCGAGCCGAGGACCGCGGCCCGGTGCGTGATGGTCATGGCTGCGATTGCCTAGCGTTGGGAGTCGAGCACGCCGGAGTTGATGGCGCGCTGGGTGTCGTTCAAGTGCTGTTCAAACGTCTCGTTGAACACCGTCGTGCCGTCCTTGTCCACGGTGACAAAGAACAGCCAGTTGCCGTCCGCAGGGTTCTCCATCGCCTCGATCGCTTCGATGGACGGGGACGAAATCGGGGTCTGCGGCAAGCCGTCCATGGCGTACGTGTTCCACGGGGTGACGCGCTGGCGGTCCGCATCCGTGGTGGCAACCTCGACGCTGGGCAGGCCGTAGTTCACGGTGGAGTCGAACTCCAGGCGCATCGGTGCTGCCAGACGGTTCAGGATCACGCGGGCGACCTTGTCAAACTCGCCGGCCGGCGCTTCGCGCTCCACCAGGGATGCAGCAACCAGCAGCTCGTAGGGGCTCAAGCCCACGTTCTTCGCGCGGTCCACAATCCCCGTGTCCTCGTACTGCTTCGCGGAGCGGGTGATCAGGTCGGTGAGAATTTCCTCCGCGGAGGCACCCGGGTCAATGATGTACTCGCCCGGAGCGATCAGGCCCTCTAGGCGCTTCGCGTCACCCTTGCGCGCCTCAACCACGTCCAGCGCCCACGCCGGGACACCCAGCGCGCTGGCATCCGCGTTCGCCGCCACCTTGTTCAGCTTCTCAATATCCACGCAATCGGTGTTATTGCCGTGGCAGGTCACGTCCTGGATCATGCTGAGGATGCCCAGGCGGGTCTGGCCGCCAAGCACGTTCACGTCCATGAGCGTGGCGCCGCCGTAGACCTGAAGCGGGGTGATCTTGTTCGCGGGATCGAGCAATGCATCCACCGCGGACGCGGCGCTCATCTCACCCTGCAAGCGGTAGAAGCCGGGGTGGATGCTGTCCGCCTTCGGGTTGTTCGCCGCCGCGGTCTGGAATGCGCTGTTGGTCTTCACAATGCCGCGCTCCTCCAGCTCCGGGCCCAGCTGGGAGAGGGTGGAGCCTTCAGCGATCTCCACAATCTCCTCTTGGCCGTTGCCGGCGCCCTCAAAGTCGCCGGCCTCACCGTTGCGCGCGACGGCGATCCAGGCGATGAGCCCAATGATCACCAGGATCGAGGCCACGAGCACGGCAATGCTGCGGGTGCGCTGAGCGCTACGTCGGGTGGTCACGATTCTTTCTCCTTGAGGTAGTGTGCGCGGGCGTCCAGCCAAGACTGGAGGATCTCTACCGCCGCCGCCTGATCAATAAATTTTCGGCCACGTTTCTCATTTGTGCCAGCCGAACGCATCGCGTTTGCTGCAACCACGGTGGTCAGCCGCTCGTCTGCCATCCGGACCGGCAGCCCGGTGCGGCGCTTGATGCGAAACGCAATTTCCTTCGCGTGCTTCACGCTCTTGGACCCGTTGCCCTGCAAGTCGCGCGGCAGCCCTACGACAACTTCGACGATGTCGTAGGTTTCGGCCAGCTCGACCAGCCGGTCGATGTCTTCGCCGTCGCGGTCCTTGAAGCCGGTGACGCGGTCGACGGTCTCGAGCGGGGTGGCCAAGCGCGCATCGCGGTCAGATACAGCCACCCCGATGCGAACCGTGCCCACGTCTACGCCGAGGCGTCGGCCGGTGCCGGGGTCTTCCTCACCTGGGGTGTCTGGCTGAATCTGCATGCGCGCTCCTACCTGGTTTCCGGCCCTAGTTCTAGGCCCTAGTTCCCGGCTTCAGCCAGATCGCGGCGCAGCGCTGCCAGGCCAGCGTCGATGCCAGCCGGGTTTGCGCCCGAGCCCTGCGCAAGATCCGGCTTGCCGCCGCCCTTGCCCTCCACGTGCTGGCCAAACGCCTTGACCAAGTCGCCGGACTTAACGCCAGCTTGCACTGCTTCCGGGGTTGCGGCGACCGCGTATGCGGCCTTGCCGCCGTCGGCCGAGGCCAGCACGACGACTGCTGCGCGGCCGGTGAGCTTGCCGCGGACGTCGTTCGCCATCGTGCGCAGGTCACCCGTGTTCACGCCGTCCGGCAGGTGCACAGCTACGAGGGAGTAGTTACCGACGGACTCTGCCTTGGCGGCGAGCTCCGCGGTTTGGCCGAGCAGCTGCTGGCGGTGCAGGTTCTCGATCTCCTTCTCGGCAGCGCGGAGGCGCTCGGTCAGCTGGGCAATGCGCTCCGGAAGCTGGTCGGACGGGGTCTTCAGCTCCGTCGCCAAGCCGGAGGCGAGTGCCGCCTCCTTGGAGAAGTAGCGGAAGGACTCCATGCCGGAGTAGGCCTCGATGCGGCGCGCACCGGAGCCGACGGAGGACTCGCCCAGCACCGCCACCGGACCGATCTGGGAGGAGTGGGCCACGTGGGTGCCGCCGCAGAGCTCGATGGAGAACGGGCCGCCGATTTCCACCACGCGCACGCGGTCGCCGTAGTTCTCGCCGAAGAGCGCCATCGCGCCCATCGCCTTCGCCTCCTCCAGGGAGGTTTCGAGGGTGTTCACCGCGAAGTCCGCGTCCACCGCCTGGTTGGTGATGGTGGCGATCTCCTCCAGCTGCGCGTCCGTCAGCTGGTCGGTGTAGTTGAAGTCGAAGCGCAGGTAACCCGGTTTGTTCAAGGAACCAGCCTGGACCGCGGTGGGGCCGAGCACTTGGCGCAGCGCGGCGTGGATCAGGTGGGTTGCGGTGTGGGCTTGGCGCGCGCCGTGGCGCCAGGCCCCGTCTACCTCGGCGGTGACGGTGGAGCCGAGATCCAGGCCGCCGTTCTGCACGGTGGCCTTGTGGATCCAGAGCTTCTTGCCGATCTTCTGTACGTCGTTGACGTCCAGCACCGTGTCGCCCATCACCAAACGACCGCGGTCCGCCATCTGGCCGCCGGCTTCGGCGTACATCGGGGTGACATCGAGGATGACCTCGACTTCATCGCCTGCGGCAACCTCGGTGACCTTCTCGCCGCCGCGGACCAGGCCGATCACGTTTGCGTCGTGGGTCAACTGGTCGTAGCCCACGAACTCGGTCGGGTACTCATCCACCCACTCGCGGTAGAGCGAATCGTCGCGGTTGCCCATCTTCTTGGCCTTGTTGTCCGCCTTCGCGCGGTCGCGCTGCTCCTGCATCGCGGCGTCGAAAGCGGCCATGTCCACCTCCAGGCCGGCCTCGCGGGCCATCTCCAGGGTGAGGTCGATTGGGAAGCCGTACGTATCGTGCAGCTCGAAAGCCTGGTCGCCGGTGATGATCGTGGCGCCGGTGGACTTCGCGCTGGCTGCAGCCTCGTCGAAGCGGTAGGTGCCGGACTCAAGGGTCTTGGAGAACGCGCGCTCCTCTGCCAGAGCGACGCGGAGGATGCGTTCGCGGTTCTCTGCGATTTCCGGGAAGGACGGTGTCATCGTGTCCATGATGGTGTTCATCAACGGCTCCATCACCTCGCCGGTTGCACCGAGCAGGCGGGCGGAGCGGATGATGCGGCGCAGCAGGCGGCGCAGGATGTAGCCGCGGCCCTCGTTGGACGGGGTCACGCCGTCCAAGATGATCATCATCGAGGTGCGGGAGTGGTCTGCGATGACGCGGAAGCGGACATCGTCGGCCGGGTTGCCGGCGTCGTACTTCGTGCCGGTCAGCTCCGCGGCGACGTCGATCACCGGGCGCAGCAGGTCGGTTTCGTACACGTTGTCCACGCCCTGGAGGATGCAGGCGACGCGCTCCACGCCCAGGCCGGTATCGATGTTCTTGTTCGGCAGCTCGCCGAGGATCTCGAATCCGCCCTTCTTGTCGCCCGCGCCGCGGATGGACTCCATGAAGACCAGGTTCCAGATCTCCATGTAGCGGTTATCATCCGCGATGGGGCCGCCTTCCTTGCCGTACTCCGGGCCGCGGTCGTAGTAAATCTCGGAGCACGGGCCGCACGGGCCGGGCACACCCATGGACCAGAAGTTGTCCTCCATACCCATGCGCTGAATGCGCTCCGCCGGCACGCCGACCACGTTCTCCCAGATCGCGGCTGCCTCATCGTCCTCGAGGTACACCGTCACCCACAGGCGCTCCGGGTCAAGGCCAAAGCCGCCGTCTTCCACCGCACCGGTAAGAAGCGACCACGCGTGCTTGATCGCGCCCTCCTTGAAATACTGGCCGAAGGAGAAGTTGCCCGCCATCTGGAAGAACGTGTTGTGGCGGGTGGTAATGCCCACCTCTTCAATATCCAGCGTGCGCACGCACTTCTGGATGCTGGTGGCCGTGCCGTTTGCAAACGGCGGGGTCTGCTGGCCCAGGAAGTACGGCTTGAAGGGCACCATGCCGGCGTTGACAAACAGCAGCGTCGGATCATCCAGGATCAGCGAGGCACTGGGCACCTCGGTGTGCCCGGCCTGGACAAAGTGGTTGGTGAACCGCTCCCGGATCTCATGGGTTTGCACGGTGGTGACATCCTTTCAATGCTGGTCAATCCCGCACCACTTTACCCGCGCAATGCCGCAGCCTTTGCCGCCCCCGCCGCTAGCGCCCGCGCACCATCCTGCGCAGTCTGCCAAGGTACTCGCTGATGCGTTTCTCGGCCCCGTGGTCTGTGGGTTCGTAGTACACGCGATCCTCCAAACCGTCGGGAATGTACTGCTGCTCCACCACGCCCCGCGGGTCATCGTGCGGGTACAGGTACCCCACCGCGTGGCCCAGCGCCTTTGCACCCTGGTAGTGGCCATCGCGCAGGTGGGCGGGCACAGGACCAACGTTGCCCGCCCGCACATCCTCCTGGGCTGCCGCAATCGCTTGGTACACCGCCGCGGATTTCGGCGCGGTGGCAAGGTGAATCGTGGCTTGCGCCAGCGCGAGTCGCCCCTCCGGCATGCCGATGAACTGCACAGCCTGCGCCGCCGCAGTAGCAGTCTGCAGCGCTGTCGGGTCCGCCATGCCGATGTCTTCGGAGGCGTGGATCACCAACCGGCGCGCGATGAAGCGCGGGTCCTCCCCCGCCTCAATCATGCGGGCCAGGTAATGCAGCGCCGCATCTACATCGGAACCGCGGATGGATTTAATGAACGCGCTGGTCACGTCATAGTGCTGGTCCCCATCACGGTCGTAGCGCACCACCGCGCGGTTCACGTTGTCCCGCACCACATCCACGGTCACCGTGCCGCCCTCCGGCACGGCTTCCGCCGCCGCCTCAAGGTACGTCAAGGCCCGGCGGGCATCCCCGCCGGCGAGGAGGACAAGCTGGTCCCGTGCATCGTCGTCAAGCACAATGCCCCCGCCCAGGCCGCGCTCGTCCGAAACGGCGCGGCTAAGCACGCCGCGGATGTCGTCGTCGCTCAAGGGCTCGAGCTTGAGCAGCAAGGAGCGGGACAAAAGTGGCGCGACGACGGAGAAGCTCGGGTTTTCGGTGGTCGCGGCGACAAGGAGCACGGTGCGGTTTTCCACCGCGGCCAAGAGCGCGTCCTGCTGCGTTTTGGAGAAACGGTGGACCTCATCGATGAACAGCACCGTCTTCTCGCCGCGCACAAGATCGTGCCGGGCAGTGTCGATCACTTGGCGCACCTCTTTCACCCCGGAAGTCAGCGCCGAAAGACCCACAAAGCTCTGCCCCATCGTCTGCGCGATGAGAGAGGCGATCGTCGTCTTGCCCGTGCCCGGCGGGCCGTACAAGATCACCGACGCCGCGCCGGAGCCCTCCACCAGCCGACGCAGCGGTTTACCCCTCCACCAGCCGACGCAGCGGTTTACCTTCGGAAAGAAGATGGCGCTGGCCCGCGATCTCGTCCAGACTGCGGGGACGCATCCTCGCCGCCAACGGGGCATCGCTCCCCGCTTCGAAAAAGCTGGCACCGCGCGCGCCGGGCATGTTGCTTGCCGACGTCCGCTTCTCCCCAGCGTCCTCATCAAACACGCCCCCAAAGAGACCAGCCTGCGTCATCGCAACCTGGTAGCCACGCGGTCAGCGAAGTCTGCGATCACCAGGTACGCCGGGTCGCGCCCAGTGCCCGCGTAGCTGGCCAGGGCCCTAAACGTCTCGTGCAAGTCCTCCCGCACCATGCGTTCCGCGGCGGTGAACGGACCTTGGTTGCCCGGACGGAGGACGTCGCCTGTGGCGGGCGCGTCGACCTCCTCGATGTCCTCTTCGAAGTCTATGCCGGCGCGTTCAAACTCCGCGGCCAGTTCCTCGTCGCCAGCCACAACCTCAGCTAGTGCGACAGGGTTGAGCACGGAGAGGCTGGAGAGCGCCCAGCCGATCAGCGAGCCCGTGATGCGCGCCTGCAGGGTGTCTTCGTGCTTCAGCAGCGGCCAGGTGTCCGCGACCTCTGCCAGCCAGGCATCGATGAAGGCGTGCACGGCGTCCTCGTTGAAATGCTGCGGGGAAATGTAGAGCGGGAACCCGGCGACTACGAAGGCGACGTCAAACGTGGCGTCGCGGAAGCCTGCCCACTCGTAGTCCAAGAACTGGGTGCCGCGGTCGGTGTACGCGTGAACGCGCGCACTCCTCCGCGCAGCAGCCGGTTCTGGATGTTGGCTGCGGTGAGGCTGACTTCGGTGGGAACCTCGATACCGCTCTGCTCCACCATGGCCAGGCCCAATCGAATGCGGTGGGCAAGCAGGCGATCGCGCAGCGCCTGGATGCGCTCCGCTCCCGTGCGGGATCGTGTCAGGCGCGTGAACAGGACGTTGAACTGCTCCTCTTTCCCCGCCGTCCCAGCATGCATCCGGCCCAAGGCCGTGCCCAGGTTGCGCAGGATCTGCACCAGCTGCGCCTCGTTCGCCTCCTCCAGCATCGCGGCCAGCGTATCGCCGTCGCCGGAGTCGGAGATGATGAGCATCCGCTTGGCGGTGTCGTACCCCAGCAGCACCGGGCCGGGGCGCACCTCGCTGCTCAGCGAGGTGGTGAATTGGTATGCGACAACCTCGCGCAGAAACGCGGCATCATCCAACGCGTATCCCGTTTCCGGGGCGTGCTTGATCACCACAGAACGGTGCTGCAGAAACGGGTTGTGGGCCACGCGCGCGCGAAACACGCCGGCTTGGCCGCTGCCGCTGAGGCGGGTGACATCGCTCAGGCGTTGGATCCCTCCGTAACGCTTGGTCAGAATCTCTTCCGCTGCTGCGATGACGGCATCCTGCTCCATCGTCTCACTCCCTTAAGCAGGCGGCGGGGTTGGGCGGTTGCCCGCCCCCGCTACATGGTCTCCCGTGCTACTTGGTCGACCCGGCTACTTGGTGGTCCCGGCTACTTGGTGGTCCCGGCGCCCGCGGCTTCGGCCTCGTTGTCCTGGGCCTGGTTCTCCAGGGTCACCTCGTTGTGGCGCTTGCCCTCCGCATCCTGCTTCTTCGGCTTGAAGTCCACGCCGGTCTCCGCGCGCTGTGCGGCCGGGATCGGCGCCGGAGCGTCCGTCAGCGGGTCAACGCCGCCGCCGGACTTCGGGAATGCGATGACGTCGCGGATGGAGTCGAAGCCGCCGAGCAGGGATACGATGCGGTCCCAGCCGAACGCGATGCCACCGTGCGGCGGTGCGCCGAACGCGAAGGCGTCGAGCAGGAAGCCGAACTTCTCCTGCGCCTCCTCCTCGGTGATGCCCATGACCTCAAACACGCGCTCCTGCACCGCGCGCTGGTGGATACGGATGGAGCCGCCGCCGATCTCGTTGCCGTTGCACACGATGTCGTATGCATAAGCCAGCGCCTCGCCCGGCTCAGAGTCGAAGGTGTCCATGTACTCCGGCTTCGGAGAGGTGAACGCGTGGTGCACGGCGGTCCACTTGGAGTGGCCCAGCGCAACATCGCCGGAGGCGGTGGCATCTGCAGCCGGCTCGAACAGCGGGGCATCCACAACCCAGGTGAAGGCCCAGTCGCCCTCCTCGATCAGGTCGAGCTTGCGGGCGATCTCGCCGCGGGCCGCACCCAGCAGCGCACGGGATGCCTTGGTGTCACCGGCGGCGAAGAAGATAGCGTCGCCCGGCTTGGCGCCGACGTGCTCCGCAATGCCGGCCTTCTCCTCGTCGGTGATGTTCTTGGCCACCGGGCCGGTCAGCTCGCCGTCCTCCTGCACCAGGATGTATGCAAGGCCCTTCGCACCGCGCTGCTTCGCCCACTCCTGCCAGGCATCAAGCTGGCGACGGGGCTGGGAGGCGCCGCCTTCCATGACCACGGCACCCACGTACTCCGCCTGGAACACGCGGAACGGGGTATCCTTGAAGAACTCAGTGCACTCCACCAGCGGGATGTCAAAGCGCAGGTCCGGCTTGTCCGAACCGTACTTTTCCATCGCTTCCTTGTAGGTCATGCGCGCAATCGGCGTCTGGATGTTGTACCCGATGAGCTTCCACAGCTCCACGAGGATCTCCTCGGCCAGGGCGATGATGTCGTCCTGGTCCACGAAGGATGCCTCAACGTCCAGCTGGGTGAACTCCGGCTGGCGGTCCGCACGGAAGTCCTCGTCGCGGTAGCAGCGCGCGATCTGGTAGTAGCGCTCCATGCCAGCGACCATCAGCAGCTGCTTGAACAGCTGCGGGGACTGCGGCAGGGCGTACCAGGAACCCGGTTTCAGACGCGCCGGCACCAGGAAGTCGCGCGCGCCCTCCGGGGTGGAACGGGTGAGCGTCGGTGTCTCAATCTCCACGAAGTCGTGGTTATCCAGCACGCGACGGGCAGCGCGGTTCGCGGCGGAACGCAGGCGCAGCGCCTCTGCCTGGCGGTCGCGGCGCAGGTCCAGATAGCGGTACTTCAGGCGGGTTTCCTCGCCCACCTCGTTAGAAGACGCATCCTCGATCTGGAACGGCAGCGCAGCGGACTTGTTCAGCACGGTGAGCTCGGTTGCGTTGACCTCAATCTCGCCGGACGCCAAGTTCGGGTTCGCGGAACCCTCCGGGCGCGGCTCCACAACACCGGTGACCTGGATGACAAACTCGCTGCGCAGGTCGTGCGCCGCCTCAGCCACGTCAGACTCGCGGAACACCACCTGGGCCAGGCCCGAGCGGTCGCGCAGGTCAATGAAGATCACGCCGCCGTGGTCGCGCCGGCGTGCCACCCAGCCGGTGAGGGTGACAGCCTGGCCGTCGAGTTCTTTGTTGAGGTTCCCCGCAAGGTGAGTGCGCAGCACGGTTTCTTCCTCGTCCTTCCAGTTGAGGGCTAAGTAACGCCGAAGATTCTACCGCTTGGCCCCAGCGCCTGCCCACAGGCCTTGGTAGGGGGCTTTTGCTTGACGACGTTCCATAGCACCGCGCCCCGAACACACAGCGTGGAGATGTTTGGCAAAATGCGTGGCATGACATTCAAGGGTAATTACGGCCAGGGCGCAGGCCGACGCGCCCAAAGCAGCGCTGGGTCCGGCCGTGCCCCGGCCCGCATGGGTCCAGGTGCGCTCGCGCTTCCGATGATGCTGGGCGGCGGCGGCATCGGCACGGTGCTGCTGGTGCTGCTGCTCCTCTTTCTCTTCGGCGGCTTCGGCGGCGGAGGCGGCCAGCAGCCCGCGGGCCAGAACCAGTCGCAGGGCGGCTACAGCCTGGATCACTGCGATGCCCCGAACGCGGCCAACGAGTACGACGACTGCCGTGCAGAAGCCACGGTCCGATCCGTGGATGAGGTCTGGTCCCACGTGCTGCCGGAGCAGGCTGGGCTGCAATACCGCCAGGCGGGCATGCACATTTTCAAGGGCGATGTGACTACCGGCTGCGGCTACGCCACCTCCGATACCGGCCCGTTCTACTGCCCGCGCGATGAGACGGCATACCTTGATGTCTCCTTCTTCAACCAGCTGCGACAGCTCGGCGGTAACGCCGGCCCGCTGGCGCAGGAGTACGCCACCGCGCACGAGATGGGCCACCACATCCAGCACATCGAAGGCACGCTGGGATTGAGCGACTACAAGAACCCGGGCGAGGACTCCGCCGCTGTGGCACTTGAGCTGCAGGCGGACTGCTACGCCGGCATCTGGGCGCACTACGCGGAGCAGCAGCAGATCCTGGAGCCGATCTCGGATCAGCAGCTCAGGGAGGCCATCCAGACGGCCCGGGCGATCGGCGACGACAACATTCAGCGCCGCTCCGGCGGCGAGGTTGACCCGGATGCGTGGACCCACGGTTCCTCCGAGCAGCGCGGCGAGGCGTTCATGTCCGGTTACCAGACCGGCAAGATGGCTGCCTGCGACACCCTCAACCGCGGCGTGTACCAGCAGTAGTGGCAGCCGAAGAACCCACCCGCGCCGTCGCGTTCCTTGCCGCCTTCAATGAGATTGAGGCGTTTCTGCGGGACGCGCTGGGCGCCAAGAAGACGGACTCCTTCAAATGGATGTGCACGCAGGGCGCAAAGCGAGGCGTGCTCACCCGCGACCAGGCGGATGATCTGAAGGAGTTCGCCGAGCTGCGCAACGCCATCAGCCACGGCGAGTATCGCGATTTCCGGCCGATCGCGGAGCCGCTGCAGGAGACGGTGGACGAGATTCGCCGGATCCGCGATTCTCTGGTGGAGCCCACTCTGGCGGTCCACGTGGTTGGGCAAGGCCAGCAAGTGGTCACCTTTGCGCCGGATGATGACATTCTCGAGCCCCTGCACGCGATCCGCGAGACCGGGCACACCCAGTTCCCCATCTACGAGGGCGGCACCTGCGTCGGCCTGCTCACCACCAACGCCATCGCGCGGTGGGTGTCGGCCGAGTTGGAGCGGGGCAATCCTATCGACGCCGAGGGCGAGGTCACTACCGTCGCCGAGGCGCTGAAGCTCTCCGGGCAGCACGACACGGCCGCGTTCCTCCCCCGTACTGCCACCGCCGCGATGGCCATCGACGCCTTGACTACCCCGCTTGATTCGGGCGCGCTGCCCCGCATCGTGATCATCACGGAGCATGGCCAGCCCACGCAGCGGCCCATTGCCATCGTCGGGGCCACAGACATCCCCGCTCTCGCAGACGAGGTGTAGAACACGCGGGTACACTGCGCCCATGCCTCAAAGCACGGTGAGCGTCGTGGACCTGTTCAGCATTGGCATCGGCCCGTCATCATCCCACACGGTGGGTCCGATGCGGGCGGCGAATGCTTTCGTCGAAAAGCTGGGGAAGCTCCCTGCGACAGTGCGGGTGGAGCTGCGCGGATCGCTGGCCGCGACCGGTATCGGGCACGGCACCGACCGCGCGGTGCTGCTTGGATTGGTGGGCTACACGCCGACGAACACCAGCGCGGACGTGGCGCCGAAGCCTGGGGATCCAATTCCGGCGGTCGGAACGATCGACGGGCCGGACGGGTCGGTGCACTATGAGCTGGTTTTTGATCCCATGCCGGTGGAGCAGCACCCGAACTGCTTACTTTTTGATGCGTGGGACGCCGATGGCAACCTGCTGGCTGCGCAGGAAGAGTACTACTCCGTCGGCGGCGGCTTCATCCTTGACCGCGAAGGCATGGCGGAGCACCACAATGAAACGGGCGTGGCTACTGCCGCGCACGCGGACGCTGTCCCCTACCCGTTCAGCAACGGTCAGCAGCTCATTGCGCAGTGCGAGCGCCACGGGTTGACCATCGCCGAGCTGATGCTGGCGAACGAGGAAGCTATTCACGGCCGGGAAACGCTGAATGCGCACCTGGATGCGGTGTGGGACGTGATGCAGGAGTGCGTGGCGCACGGGCTGAAGACGGAAGGTACGCTGCCCGGCGGGCTGAACGTGCGGCGCCGCGCGAATCGGCTGCACCGCTTGCTCACGGCGGAGTACCAGGCATCCACTGCCCGCGGATTAGATGCGATGGAATGGGTGAACCTGTACGCGCTGGCTGTGAACGAGGAGAACGCGGCGCACGGGCAGATTGTCACCGCGCCCACCAACGGTGCGGCAGGCATCATCCCCGCGGTGATGCATTACTGCCGGGACTTTATGGATGATTTTGACACCCAGCGCGCACGCGAGTTTCTGCTCACCGCTGGTGCCATCGGCGCGATAATCAAGACAAACGCTTCCATTTCCGGCGCGGAGGTGGGATGCCAGGGCGAGGTAGGCTCCGCATCCTCCATGGCCGCCGCGGGCATGTGCGCGATCCTGGGCGGCTCCCCGCAGCAGGTGGAAAACGCCGCCGAGATCGCGCTGGAGCACAACCTGGGCTTGACCTGCGACCCGGTGGGCGGCCTTGTGCAGGTGCCGTGCATCGAACGCAACGCCATCGGCGGCGTGAAGGCCATCAACGCTGCGCGCCTGGCCAAGCTTGGCGACGGCACCAACATCGTCACCCTGGACGACGTGGTGGAAACGATGGCTTCCACCGGCCGCGACATGATGACCAAGTACAAGGAGACGTCCATGGGCGGGCTGGCAGTGCAGCTTGGCCTGCCCGTGAACATCACGGAGTGCTAGCGCTACTCGGCCGGAAGAAAGATCGCGTCGATCACTGCGCCCGGATCGAGCGGCACGGTCTGCTGCTCCTGGGTTTTCAGGTTCTTCACGGTCACCTCGCCGGCCTCTAGCTCGCGATCGCCGAGCACAAGCGCGGTGTGTGCGCCTGCGCGGTCCGCGCCCTTCATCGCGCCCTTGAGGCCGCGGCCGCCGTACGCCATGTCTGCGGCGATGCCGTTGGCGCGGAGATCGTCGATAAGCAACGCCATGCGCTGCTGCGCAGCGTCGCCGATGGCGACACCGAAAACGTCCACGCGGGCATCAACCCCGTCCAGCACTACGCCCTCCGCTTCGAGGGCGAGCACGGTGCGGTCCACGCCGAGGCCGAAACCGATGCCGGAGAGATCCTGGCCGCCGATCTGCGCCATGAGCCCGTCGTAGCGCCCGCCACCGCCGATGCCGGACTGCGCGCCGAGGCCGTCGTGCACGAACTCGAACGTGGTCTTGGTGTAGTAATCCAGGCCGCGGACCATGCGCGCGTTGATCACGTACGCCACGCCCAGGGCATCGAGAGTGGACGTCACGGTGTCGAAGTGGGCGCGGCAGCCCTCGCAGAGGTGGTCCAGCATCAGCGGCGCGGCCTCGGTCATTGCGCGGACATCCTCGCGCTTATCGTCCAGAACGCGTAGCGGGTTGATTTCGGCGCGGTGGCGGGTTTCCTCATCCAACGGCAGGTCGAAGAGGAACGCCTGCAGCTTTTCGCGGTAGGTAGGACGGCATTCGGCGCAGCCCAAGCTGGTCAGCTCGAGCCGGAAGCCGGTCAACCCCACGGAGCGGTAGCAGCGGTCCGCCAGCGCGATAATCTCCGCGTCCAGCAGCGGATCATCCACACCGATAGCCTCCACGCCCACCTGCTGCAGCTGGCGGTAGCGGCCGGCCTGCGGGCGCTCATAGCGGAAGAACGGGCCGTAGTAATTCAGCTTCACCGGCAGGTAGCCGCGGTCCAGGTTGTGCTCAATCACCGCGCGCATCACGCCCGCGGTGCCCTCCGGCCGCAGCGTGACCGAACGCTCGCCGCGGTCCTCGAAGGTGTACATCTCCTTGCTCACCACATCCGTGGATTCGCCCACGCCGCGGGCGAACAGCGTGGTGTCCTCGAACACCGGCAGCTCGATGTGCTGGTAGCCCGCGAGGCGGGCCTGCTTTGCAAACTCGTCGCGCACCTTAATAAAGGTTGCGGATGCCGGCGGGACGTAATCCGGCACACCTTTCGGGGCGGAAAGGGCCTGGAACTTATTCTTCTCGCTCACGTCGGACCAGTTTACAACCGGCGCGCATTCGCCTCGCGCAGGAAGGGGTTGCTCGCTCGCTCTTGCTTGACAGAGGTCACGGGACCATGCCCCGGCAGCACCGTCGCCGTATCGTCCAGTTCCCACACCGGACCGCGGAGTGTCTCCCGCATGGCAGCCGGATCTGAGTACTCCAGATCCGTCCGCCCGATAGAACCTCTAAATAGCACGTCCCCGCCGAACACGATCTCATCCATGCTCAGCAGCACACTGCCCGGCGAGTGCCCAGGTGCGTGGCTAACGGTAAGTTCCACGCCGGCTACCTCAATGGTCGCGCCGTCTTCGAGGTCGCGGATGTCGGCTGGGAGGCGCATCGAATGAGCGTCGAAAAGCGTGCGGGAATGCTCCGGCACGCCGCCTTGCAGCATGAACGCGTCCGCGGGGTGGATGTAGACCGGAACGGCGAGTTCAGCGGCGTCGCGGACATGGTCCAGGTGTCCGTGGGTGAGCAGTACAGCACTGAGCTGCACGCCCTGCTCCGCGAGGATTTGCTGCACCCGCGGCGCTGCGCCCAGGCCGGGATCCACCACAAACGCGTGGCCGATCTCCTCGTTGACCACAACATAGCAATTGGTCTGGTACGGCCCGGTGGAGAATCCTGCGATCTGCATGCTGCAATCCTAGGCCCGCCGCGAGGGTGCTGCCGCGAGGGTGCCGGTGCAGAACCGGGCTGCTGCTAGGCTTTGACCGTTCACTTTCCCGCGCGCGGCCCGCGCGGGTGCACAAGCATGAGGAAAGAGGTCACGGTGGCTAGCAACGAGCAGCGAGGCAAAGACGCCCTGGCGAACCTGGAGAAGGAACTCGCGGCGCGCGACCGCAAGCAGAAGTCCCGCCCGTGGGTGACGGCGGCAGCATCGCTGGCCGTAATCGCGGCCCTGGGCGGCGGCATCTACTTCCTGGCAACGCAGGGGTCTGAGGAAGAGGTCACTGCCTCCGAAGAGACCACCACGGCAGAATCCGCCGCTGAAACCACCGCCGCGGAGAGCGAGTTCGACCCGAACGAGTACGCGGCATTGGCAACGCAGCGCACCGAGGCGCTTCCGGCGACCGTGAACTGCGAGTACAGCGAGGACGGCCGCGACGAGCACTTTATCGGCCTCCCACCGACGGAGGGCGTGTCCGCGGAGGGCACCGTGACCGTGGAGCTGGATACCACCGAGGGCCCGATTGGGATGGAGCTGGACCGCTCCGTTTCCCCGTGCACCGTCAACGCTATTGAGTACTTGGCGGCGGACGGCTACTTCAACGACACGGTGTGCCACCGCCTGACCACCGGCGACGGTTTGAAGGTGCTGCAGTGCGGCGACCCGTCCGGCACCGGCGCCGGCGGCCCGGGCTTCCAGTTTGCCAACGAGTTCCCGACCGATGAGGAGCTTGCTACTGTCGACGATTCCCAGCTGGGCCTGCCCGAGGGCATCAGCGACCAGGAGCGTGACCAGTACCGTTCGATGATGCTGCAGAGCGACCCGAAGCGCTACGAGCGCGGCACCATCGCCATGGCTAACGCCGGCGTGGGCACAAACGGCTCCCAGTTCTTCCTCAACTACGGCCCGTCCATCCTCCCGCCGCTGTACACCTACTTCGGCATGATCGACGACGCCGGCCTGGCCACCCTGGACGCGATCGCCGCGGCAGGTGTTGAGGGCGGGGCGTCCGACGGCACCCCCGCCAAGGAAGTCAGGATCAAGACCGCCACGGTCCGCTAGGGCTTTGCTTGACGACGCAAGCTTCCGACCCTATTGCGCTCCCATTGACGTGCAGTTATTATGACCAGCGTTGTCTAGCCGTCCACACATAGATGGGATGTACGTTATGCAGATCCGCAAGGGCCTTGTCGCCGCAGGTACCGCTGCCGCTGTGCTCACCTCCGGTGTCACCGTCGCTTCCGCCCAGCCGGTGGTGAACAACAAGGAGGCCGTTACTAAGACGGTTTCCACCACCGATTCCAAGGCATCTTCTTCCTCCCAGGACGGCAAGAAGATCAGCCCGAAGGAGATCCAAGAGTGGATCGCAGTGGTTACGGCTCTGATCGGCCTGCTTGGCACCATCGCTTCCTTCGCTAACAAGTACATCAAGCCGTAGGAGCTTGGGGCTTAGTTGCTCGGCCCGTAAACTGAGGAACGTCAGACCGCTCGGCACCGGTGCCGGGCGGTTTTTGCGTGCTTTAGGTATACCCCTGACACGCTGAGGCACCGGGATGGCATGCGGAAAGCGCCGCCCCACTCCCCCTCCGTGAAGGGGTGGGACGGCGCTAGTTAGCGGGAGGCCGCTAAATGATTACCACTGTGCCTGGATCAGGGAAGCAATCGGGAAGCCCGCGTTGGTGACCAGGAAGCCACCGAGGCCGATTGCGATCAGGATTGCGATTGAGGTGCCGATGATGGTGCCTGCGAGCGCCTTGCTTGCGGAGGAGCCAGAGGTGGTGTTGTCGCCGGTGTTGCCACCCGGTGCGGTGCCGGTGTCGCCGCCCTTGCCAGCGACGGTGACCGGCATGGTGACCTTGGTGCCAGCGTCGGTGGTGATCTCCAGGGTCTGAGCGCCGGTGACGCCAGCCGGAATGTTCAGGGTCACGGTTGCGCGACCCTGCTCGCCGTAGCCCTTATCAGCGTCGGTGACGTTGTTGTCAACCTTGGCGGTAGCCTTTGCCTTGCCAACCTTGACGGTGACGTTCTGAGCCTTCGGCTCGCCCTCGGAGGAGTAGGAAAGCGAAGTGAGCTTGATCTCGTTCTTGCCAGCCTTCAGGCCACCCTCCGGCAGGACGACACCGACGTCCTTCTGGCCCTTGCGGACCTCAATGCTGTCAGCGTTGAGGTGGTCGATCAGAGCTTGGGTGTCGTTGTAGCCAATGTCCAGACGCTCGATGATCTTAGAAGGATCAAGGAAGTCGTCACCACCCTCAAGCAGGAAGGTGGAGGCAGCGAACGTGTACTCCTTGTTCGGATCCAGATTCGCACCGTTGATAGTGAGGTTCTGAATACGCTGGCCGCGCGCCGCCTCAGGGTTGTAGGTGTAAGCCACGTTGTCGGAGAGGCCCATGTCCAGGCGAGGACGGCCGGAGGAGGCCGTCTTCTCCTCGGTCTGCCACTGGTTCTCGAGCATCTCCTTAAGGGTGGAACCCTTGATTTTTGCGAAGGAAATGCCGTTGCCGAAGGGCTGAACGGTTACAGCATCCTTGTAGGTGATCTCGCCCTTCGGCAGATCGTCGCGCACGCCGCCTGCATTCATGATGCCGAAGTCGATCTCGCGACCCATGTACTTGCTCAGTGACTGAACTGCGGACTGCGCCAACATGTTGTTTGCAGTGGACTCGGTACCGCGGTTAGAACCAGGCTCCGCGCCCGGGTTGGAACCACGCTTGAAGTCAGCCTTGGTAGTCGCGACAACTTCCTTGCCCAGCTCGTCAGCATTCTTCTTCGCTTCGGTGACGATCTTCTCAACATTTACATTCGGGGTGATCTTGAGATCGGCCAGCTGAGAAGCGTCGATGAAGTTGTAGGTCGGCTTGCCAACAACTTTCTTTGCCTTCTTGTCGTACTGGAAGTCCATGTCAATGACGGTCTTGCCGTACTCCCACGCCTGCGCGTAAGGAACCGGAGCATCCGCGTTCTCGTACACCACGTGAGAATCGCCACCGAAGAGGAAGTCAACGTACTTCGCGTCGAGCTTATCGGCGCGCTCCTTCGCATCATCGTGGATCAGTGCGATGACAACGTCAGCCTTGCCGGCATCCTTGAGCGCCTTAGCTTCCTTGTTCACCCACTCAGCGGAATCCTTGATGTCCACTGCGGCGACGTTGGACGGTGCGGACTTCGTGACGGTGAGGGTCGAGGTGGTGCCGATCAGTGCAACCTTGACACCATCAACATCGACAATGTTGTAAGGGTTGACCTCGCGGGTGTCGGTCCCCTTCAAGAAGATGTTAGCGCCGAGCTGGGTCTGGTTCTTCCACTTGGTGTCATCGGCGGAAGTGACGTTCTGGTGTTCAACGGCCGTCTCGCGCATGATGCGGCCGGTGATGTCGGAGTAGCCCTGATCGAACTCGTGGTTGCCCACTGCGCTGCCGTGGGTGCCGATGGCCTGCAGGAAGTCCATCGTTGGCTGATCCTTCTCGTTAATCATGGATACGAAGCCGGAGCCACCCTGGTTGTCACCGGGAAGTCCATCGTTGGCTGATCCTTCTCGTTAATCATGGATACGAAGCCGGAGCCACCCTGGTTGTCACCGGAGTTGGTAACAATGAGGTTCTCGTTCTGTGCACGCAGGTAGTCGATGATGCCAGCCACACGTGCCGCACCCATCTCGTCACCCTTCTTCGGGGTTTCGACCTTTACGTCCTTGCCCTTATCGTCCTTCACCGCGTTGCCCGCAGCGTCCTTCTTGGTCGTGGTAGACGGCTTGTATTCGAGGCGGCCGTGGAAGTCGGTGAAGTTCGCGACCTTAATGTCGACGATGTTGCCATTCTCATCAGCAAACGCGACGGGGACGCCGGACAGAATGACAGCGGTTGCGGTGGTGGCAGCGACGAGGCTACCTACGCGACGGAAAGAAAACACGGAAAGCTCCTTAGGGTGACAACAGGTTCACCCCACTTTGTAACCGTGTCCCAAGCCACACGCAGGACTCTGTTATGGTTCTGACAGTTTGAACTGCGAAGCTAACCTCGAGGTCAGGAAAAATTCACTTTTCTGTCACACCGTATTCGCCCAAAAGCTACGAGCGGCAGTCGCTTACGCTGTCACCCGGTAGATGTCGAAGACGCCCTCAACGTTGCGGAGCTGGTTCATAATCTGGCCGAGCTGTTTGATGTCGGAGACTTCGATGGTGAGGCGCACCGTAGCCACCCGATCATCCCCCGCTTGGGATGAAAGTGCGAGGATGGGCAGCTTCTGCTCCGATAGCACGCCGGTAAGCTCTGCGAGCAAACCGTTGCGGTCCAGCGCCTCAACCTGGAGGGTGGCGCGCGAGGCGCTTCCGGTGCCGCTGGCGTTGGCCCACGCGACGTCGATAAGCCGCTCCGGCTCCTCGCGCAGCTTGGCCGCATTGGTGCAGTCGCCGCGATGCACGGAGACTCCCCCGCCACGGGTGACAAACCCGAAGATTTCATCACCCGGCACAGGCTGGCAGCACTTGGCAAGCTTGGCCATCACGTCCGGGCTACCCTGCACAAGGACGCCGGGGCCGTCATGCCGCGACGCACGCTGGATGATCTCGGCTCACGTGCTGCGCGGACACGTTGCCGGCGCCAATCGCGGTATACAGCGCGTCTACGTCCGGGTAGTGCAGCTGCGTGGCAACGCGGCGCATAGATTCCGCGGTGAACAGGCGGTGCATGGGCAATCCGCCACGCTGCACCTCTGCCGCTAGGGCATCGCGGCCAGCTTCGAGGTGCTCCTCGCGGCGTTCTTTGGCAAACCACTGGCGGATCTTGGACTTCGCGCGCGGGGAGACCACGAAGTCTTGCCAATCCCTGGACGGGCCGGCGTTCTGGTCCTTGGAGGTGAAGATCTCCACGCGGTCGCCGGACTTGAGTTCGGACTCCAGCGCAACAAGTTTGCCGTTGACCTTTGCGCCAATGCAGCGGTGGCCAACCTCGGTGTGCACCGCGTAGGCGAAGTCCACCGGGGTGGAACCGGCGGGCAAGTTCACCACGTCGCCCTTCGGGGTGAACACGAAGATCTGCTGGCTGGTCAGGTCGTAGCGCAGCGAATCCAAGAACTCGTTCGGGTCCGCCGCTTCCTTCTGCCAGTCCAGCAGCTGGCGCATCCACGCCATCTGGTCAACCTCGGCCTGATCACCCTTGTGGGAGCCCTTGGTTTCCTTGTAGCGCCAGTGGGCAGCCACGCCGAACTCTGCGTTGTAGTGCATCTCATGCGTGCGCACCTGCACTTCGAGGGGCCGGCCGGTGTCCGTCATCACCGTGGTGTGCAGGGACTGGTAGACACCGAAGCGCGGGTTGGAGATGTAGTCTTTGAACCGCCCCGGCATGGGCGAGTACAGGGCGTGCACCACACCGATCGCGGCGTAGCAATCATGCACCGTGTCTACCAGGACGCGGATGCCCACGAGGTCGAAGATCTCGTTGAACTCGTGGCCGCGCACCACCATCTTCTGATAGATGGACCAGTAGTGCTTCGGCCGCCCCATCACTTCGCCGTCAATGCCGTTGGCGCGCAGCTCCGCCTGGAGCTCTGTGGTGATCTCGTGCAGCGCCCGATCGCGCGACGGGGCGTGGTCCGCCACTAGCCGCACAATCTCCTCGTACTTTTTCGGGTAGAGGATGGCAAAGGCGAGGTCTTCCAGCTCCCACTTCACACTGGCCATTCCCAGGCGGTGAGCCAGCGGTGCGATAACGTCCAGCGTTTCGCGCGCCTTCTTCGCCTGCTTTTCCGGCGGCAGGAAGCGCATGGTGCGCATGTTGTGCAGCCGGTCCGCCACTTTGATCACTAGCACGCGCGGATCTTCCGCCATGGCCACGATCATCTTGCGGATGGTTTCCGCCTCCGCGGCAGCCCCCAAGGCAACCTTGTCCAGCTTGGTCACACCGTTGACCAGTCGGGCAACTTCGGGGCCGAACTCCTCGGTCAGCTGCTCCAGGCTGTAATCGGTGTCCTCCACCGTGTCGTGCAGCAGGGCGGCAACCAACGTGGTGGTGTCCATGCCCAGCTCGCCGCAGATGGTGGCCACGGACAGCGGGTGGGTGATGTACGGGTCGCCCGACTTGCGGTACACGCCCTCGTGCAGCCGCTCCGCAGTCTCGTAGGCGCGATTGAGCAGCTCAACGTCCGCCTTCGGGTGGTATTTCCGGTGGATGGAAAGCAGCGGGTCCAACACGGGATTCGTGCGCGCGCGCCCGCCACCGGTGAGAGACCGCGCGAGGCGGGCAGACACGCTTCGCACAGTAGGGCCGGAACGCTTCGTGGGTTTATCGTGCGTCACCGTGTGCCCTCCGAATCCAGGGGTGAAATTGAACGTCGTAAAGCAAAGAAAGCTCTAGTTTAGCGCCCCGGAGTTGGCTACTGGCCCACCACTACCACGGTGCCCTCCGGGAGCTTGTCGCGGCCGCCGAGGCCTTCAACCTCCAGGACCACCACGTAGCCAACGACCTGTCCGCCCGCGCGCTCGATGAGGTCGGTCGCGGCTACAAGCGTGCCGCCGGTTGCCAGCACGTCGTCCACAAGCACGACCTTCTTGCCCGCCAGGTCCATGCCGTTGGCGGGGATTTCCAGCGCGGCGGTGCTGTACTCCGTGGTGTACTCCTGGGTGATCACCGGCGGGGGCAGCTTGCCCTTCTTGCGAATCGCCAGGATGCCAAGGCCCATGTCATACGCCACGGCGGAGCCGAGGAGGAAGCCGCGCGCGTCAAGGCCGCCGATGATGTCCGCACCGAGGGCCTCGCAGGCGCGGGCCATCTCCTCGATTACGGCGTGCAACGCGTCCGGATCGGCGAGCACCGGCGTGAGGTCCTCGAACAGCACGCCCTCCTCCGGGAAATCTGGCACCCGGCGGATCTTCGCCGCGAGGGCTTCCTTGGCAGATGCGTAGGGGTTTTCGGACATGGTGCGGGCTTCCTCGGTTCTTGAGTTGCGGGAGTTAGGGCTGGGTGGCTTTGAACTGCCAACGGTTCATGTTCCAGCCAATGCCGGACAACCCTGTGTACGGCACTACGTTACCCACGTTGCGGTCAATTGCGAACGTGACGGGTTGGGCAGCCAGCGGGATTGAGGGCAGGACGTTCCACAGGAAGTGCTCCTGCCCGGCGATGGTGCTCAAATTCTGGGGCCGGTTGCTTGCCGCCGGGTACTCCATCAACGGGTCGATGGGCCGTAGCACCGCGTCCACCGTGCCCTCGGCGATGATCTCCTCGCCCCACTCCCCGTATTGGAACCGCGGCAGGTCTGCCAGGGACTTCCCGTCGCCGGTCACGTCCACGATCGTGATGCCGGCAGGTTCGCAGCTTGCCCGCATCGCCTCGATCATCGCCGCGTAACGCTCGCTTGGGTACGGCGCACCGATGCGCACTTCGGTACCGGCAAGGGCGCTTGCAGCGGCGATATCCACGTCTAGGCGCTGCTGGGCAGCCCCCTCCAGCCGCTTCGCCAAGGGGTCGTCCCACTGCACCACGTGCAGCGGGGCGACGGGGACATCAATGCCCGCGACGGCAGAAGACGCAGCGGCGACTCCGCGCGGATCCACGCAGCGGGACAACGCCCGACGGTTGTCCTGGTAGGACCACGTGCCCACCTCAGGGAACGTCAGCACCTCGGTGAGCTGGCCGACGGTGGATGTGACATCAAGCCTGTTGCCCTCTGCGTTCGGGTCGAACCAGGGAGCCTTGGCATCGCGCAGGTCCCCCACCATCAGCTCGCCGCTTTCGGCAAGCTCTGCCGTATCGACGGAACCGGGCCACACCACAAGCTCCTGTTCAATAGGAGCGTCGCCGTAGTAGAACTCGTTCGCGGCCAGCGTGACCTCGCCGTGCTCCCCCACGCTCTGGATCACGTACGGGCCGAAAGAGACCTGCAGATCCGGATCGAAATTGTTGAGGTCGAAGCCGTGGCGCCACACTTCAGCGATTGGTCGAAGCCGGGAGAGTTCGCCGGAATACAACGCATCGTCCAGCTCCTCAACGCTCATCTCCAGCTTGGCGGCAACTGCATGTGAGGGGAGCACGGTCCCTGCCTCGAAGAGGCCGCGCCACCGGGCGCCGCGCCCCTCCTTGAAGATGAGGGAAAATTCCTTGCTGCCGGGGGTGCAGGTGAGCTCCGCCGTGTCGTCGAACAGCGGCATGTGGGAGCCGAAGATCTCCGGGTTGGTGCCCGCGGTGAATGCCAGCAGGTAATCCGAACACGTCACCGGCGTGCCATCCGAGAACACCGCCTCTTCCGAAAGGGTGTAAATGACGCGGCTGCCGGCACCGGGGATCGCCTGGGTGGTCACCAGGTCCGTGTTCGGGATGCGCTGCCCCTCCGGCCCCGGCACGTAGACGCCGGGATAGAGGCGGCCGGAAAGCTTCTGCGCAAGCGTGGTATTGCCCTCAAGAGAGCCGGCATTGGTAGTGGGCAGCTCTCCCGCCACTTGGTACCCGGCAATGGGTTCCGCAGCTACTTCTTCGGCACGATCACCGCTGCACGCCGCAGCCCCCAGTGACAGCGACACAGCAAGGGCCGCCGCAACTTTCTTCCTGCGCGCAGCGAACACCCGTCTCACGTTTCCCACGCGAATAGTCCCTTCCTCCGAGCGCTAGCGCGCGGTGGGGCGCCACGTGGTAGAGCCCCCGCGGGTCTCCGGGTATTCACGCGGCGTTTCGGCAGACGCAGGGGAAGCAACGCGGGAAGACACCGGCGCGGTGACGGTGCGCTTGGGGGTTGCCACTGCACCGTCGTCAAGCACCGTGCCCTCAGTGCCCTCTGTGCCCTCCGCTGCCGCCGTGCGCGAGGCGCGGAAGGCCGCGACCTCCTCGTTGTGGCGCTTGTACTTGTCCTTGCGCTCCACCAGGCTGACCAACAGCGGGGTGGCCAGGAAGAGGGAGGAGAAGATGCCCTCGATCACGCCGATGAGCTGGATCAACGCGAGGTCCCGCAGCGTGCCCACACCAAGCATCCACACGGCAACCACCATGAGAGCGATGATCGGCAGCGCGGAAATCACGGAGGTGGAGATGGAACGCATCACCGTCTGGTTCAACGCCAGGTTCGCCTCTTCTGCGTACGTGGAGCGGCGTGAATCCAGCACTCCGGAAGTGTTTTCCTTCACCTTGTCGAAGACGATCACGGTGTCGTAGATCGAGAACGTCAGCACCGTGAGCAGACCGATGATCATCGCCGGTGTGACTTCGAGGCCGAACAGGGCGTAGATGCCCATGATCAGCACGCCATCCACCAGCAGGGCCACCATCGCGGCAACCGCCATCTCGCGCTGCAGGCGCAGCGCCACGTAGATTGCCGCCGCAACCAGGAACACGCCCATGGCAAGCAGCATGCGCTGGGTAATCGTGTCACCCCAGGACTCGGATACCGTCGAATCACCGATCGCATCGGCGCTCGGCTGCCCCTCCTGGTTCAGGGGCTGGTATTCGTCGAAAATCGCCTGGCGCGCCTGGTCGATTTGCTCCTGCGTGAGGTGCTGCGAGTTGATCTCCAGTGTGCGCGCGTCGCCCGCACCAACAATCTGCGTCAGCTCCGGGGTCACGCCGGTGGCATCGATGAAGGTCGCCTCCACCTGCTCTGCCACCAGGTCGCCCGCGGGCATGGACATCTTGGTGCCGCCCTCGAAATCAATACCCAGGTTGAACCCGCGCAGCAGCATCGCAGCGACGGCCACAACCAGAAGCGCCATCGTAATGCCGTACCACGTCTTGCGGCGCCCGACGAAGTCGATTGCACCCTCGCGCGTGTAAATCCGCTCCCAGCGGCCGGTGTCCACGGTGGTCTCTACAGCAGTGCTCATGTCTACTTCTCCTCCGTGGTTGGGGCTTTCACGCTTGCCGACGCTCGATTTTGACGCCCCACTTCAAAAGCCTTCGCCATGCCGTTGACACTCGGCTTGGACCAGAACTGGCTGCGGGACGCGAGGATGAGCAGCGGTGCGGTGATCAGGAACGTGACAACCAAGTCGAACACCGTGGTCAGACCCATGGTGAAGGCGAAACCCTTCACGTCGCCCACGGCCAGGAAGTAGATGATCACTGCGCCGATGAGCGTCACCATGTTGCCGGTGATGATCGTGTCCTTCGCGCGGTCCCAACCGGACGCGGTGGCGGAGCGGAAGGTCTTGCCCTTGCGCACCTCATCCTTAATGCGCTCGTAGATGACCACGAAGGAGTCCGCCGTGGTACCGATACCGATGACCAGGCCGGCGATGCCGGAGAGGTCCAGCGAGTAGCCGATCCAGCGGCCCAGCAGCACCAGCGAGCCGTAGACCAACAGGCCAGCGGCGAACAGGGTGAACAGCGAGATCAGGCCGAACAGGCGGTAATACGCAAAGACGAAGATGGCCACCAAGAGCAGGCCAACCAGGCCGGCGTAGATGCCTGCCTGCAGGGAGGCCAGGCCGAGTGACGGCGGCACGGTCATCGCAGTACCGCCCGGCTCGCCGTTCTCGCCAGCGAAAGACAGCGGCAGCGCGCCGTAGCGCAGGTTATTCGCCAGCGCCTCCGCCTCTTCCTGGGTGAACTGGCCGGTAATGGAGGTCGCGGAGCCCACCGGGGTGGCACCCTGGATCACCGGCGCAGAGATCACCTGGGAATCGAGTGTGATGGCAATCTGCTGGCCAATCAGCGCGTTGGTTAGCTGCGCCCACGTCTGGGAGCCGTTGTACTGGCCATCCTGGCTGAACGCGAAGCTGGGCAATCTGCTGGCCAATCAGCGCGTTGGTTAGCTGCGCCCACGTCTGGGAGCCGTTGTACTGGCCATCCTGGCTGAACGCGAAGCTGATTTCCATTTGGCCGGTCTGGATGTTCGGGCCACCGGTAATCGCGCGGCTGGTGTCAATCTGCTCGCCGGTCAAACGCGGACCATCTACATCCGTCACGCCGGTCAAAAGCGGCACCTCGTCCAGCAGCATGGCCTGGCCGGTGGAGGGGTCGCACGCGATCAGGGGCAGAGCCTCTTCATCCGAGCCCGCGAGCGGATCGGTCTCCTGGCCCATGCAACGGCTGGACATCAGCACCAGTGCGGCGAACTGCTGCGTCGGATCCGTGGACTGGCGGGTGTCCTGCAGGATTTCAGTGGTTGCCCTGCGACGCTCGGACGCCTCCACCGGGCCGTTCGGCTCCGGCAGCTCAGTTGCGTTCACCTTCGGCGCCTCTGCGGCCGGGGCCGGCTCGGCGGCCTCTTCGCCCTCGGCGGCGGCCTCTTCGCCCTCGGCGGCGGCTTCCTCGCCCTCGGCGGCAGCTGGCTCTTCTTCCGGCGCCAGCACCAAGTCAACGGCGCTCTGCGCGCCCTCCTGGGAGATCACGCCATACTCCACCCACTTCGTCGCCGTGTCCATCAGCACATCTTCGAGTGCTTCCGGATCCGGCATGGGCGGGTTCAGCACGGGGCGGAACAGCAGCTGGGAGGTCTGGCCGATGTTGCGGACCTCAGACGTGTCGTCGCCAGCAGCGGTGATGACCAGGGTGTTACCGTCCACCACCACGGAAGCGCCGGACACACCCATGCCGTTCACACGCTGCTCAAGGATGTTGCGTGCATCCTCGAGCTGCTCGCGCGTCGGCTCCGCCCCCTGCGGGACGAGGGTTACGCGGGTACCACCCTGCAGGTCAATACCCAGCTTGGGTGATGCGGCCTTGTCGCCGGTGAAAAAGACCAGCGAATAAACACCGATGACAATAAGCGCGAACAACGCCATGGCCCGCAGCGGCCATTGACGCGATGCCCCGCCGGATCGCCGAGTGTGTGTAGACGACACTGAGCTTGCTCCTCTATTTTTCCTTGCATTTTCGCGCCCCGGTCACCGGCATCGCGGCGCATCAAGGCGCGCGAATGTCTCGCCCACGGGGCGTGCACATCGCAACATGCTACGGCATGGGGCCCGCGATCCCTATGTTGCGTCGACCTACGGCGCGGGCGTTTCTCCTTCGACCGGGATCTCAGACACAGGGTCCACCGTGCGCATTACGCCAGCGATCTCCAGCTGCACCACGGTGCCCGGTGCGATGTCAAGGTCGACTACCTCGCCGCGCTTGCCCACAACGGTGCCGTGCAGACCAGCAACGGTGATGATCTTGTCGCCGGGTTGAAGCCCATCACGCATGGCCTGCACCTCCCCCTGGCGCTTGCGCTGCGTGCGCATGAGCAGCATCGGCGGGACCAAGAACAGCAGCAGAATTATGAGCAGTGGCAGAAACTCCATGCCGGGCATTGTGGCATACCCACCGCTAGAACAGATCCAGCTGGCCCGGCGCATCCGGCGGCGGGGTCATGCCCAAGTGGTGCCACGCGGATGCCGTTGCCACGCGCCCGCGGCCGGTGCGCGCCATGAGTCCCGCGCGCACAAGATAGGGTTCGCAGACCTCTTCCACCGTGCCGGGCTCTTCGCCCACTGCGATGGCGAGCGTGTTCACGCCAACTGGCCCGCCGCCGTGGCCGCGGATCAGCGAATCCAGCACGGCACGGTCCAGCCGGTCCAGCCCAAGCTCGTCCACGTCGAAGACGGCGAGCGCGGCGCGCGCCGCCTCCAGGTCCACGCGACCATCCCCGTTCACATCTGCCCAGTCCCGTACTCGCCGCAGCAAGCGGTTGGCAATACGCGGCGTGCCGCGCGAGCGGGACGCGATCTCCACCGCGGCATCGTGATCAATATCCACTCCAAGGATCCGCGCGGCGCGGGTGACCACCTTGGTCAGATCCTCAACGTCGTAGAACTCCATCTGGGCGGTGAAGCCGAAACGATCGCGCAGCGGGCCGGTGAGCATGCCCGCGCGAGTCGTTGCCCCGACGAGCGTGAACGGCGGGATCTCCAACGGAATCGACGTTGCGCCCGGGCCCTTGCCCACAATCACGTCGATGCGGAAATCCTCCATCGCCATGTAGAGCATTTCCTCGGCCGGCCGGGCGATGCGGTGGATTTCGTCGATGAACAGGACGTCGCCCTCCATCAAGTTCGACAGCATCGCGGCAAGATCGCCGGCGCGTTCCAGCGCCGGTCCGGATGTCATGCGCAGAGACGTCCCCAGCTCCTGCGCGATAATCATCGCCATCGTGGTCTTACCAAGGCCAGGCGGGCCAGACAGCAGGATGTGGTCCGGGGTAACTCCGCGGCGGCGCGCACCAGCCAACACCAGGTTCAGCTGCTCGCGCACCTTTGGCTGGCCAATGAACTCGTTGATGGATTTGGGGCGCAACGTCTTCTCAACATCGCGCTCTTCGGGCTGCACTTCAAGGCCGACCAAGGAATCGTCGGCACGCCCGAAGCCCTCCGGGAGCGTGAATTCGGTCTTCTCGATGTCGGACATGCTGCCTCCCCTACTGCTTGCCCAGCTGGGTCAGCGCCGCGCGAAGCAGGGCGGAGGTCGGCGCGTCCGGGGTTTCGGCAGCGAGCGTATCGACGATCGGCCGAGCCACCTTCTCACTAAAGCCCAGCCCAACAAGCGCTTCAACCACCTGCTCTGTGGCGTAGGTGCCGGTAGCTGCGGGCTGCGCCGAGCCTGCAGCGGTGCCAGCGGGCTCCGCGGCCAGCCCCTCCACCTTGTCCTTGAGCTCTAGCACGATGCGCTCCGCCATTTTCTTGCCTACGCCGGGGATGGTCTGGATGCCCTTCGCATCGCCTGCTGCAATGCGGGTGGCCAGTTCGCCTGGCTCGAAGACCGCCAGCGCAGCCAGCGCGAGCTTGGGGCCAAGCCCGGTGACGGTCTGAAGTTTGTGGAACATGGTGCGGCCGTCCGCGTCGGAAAAACCGTACAGCGTCACCCCGTCATCCTTGACCACCATGGATGTGAGCACCCTGCGGGTCTCGCCGCGCGTCAGCCTGCCAAGGGTGGGTGGGGTGGCCAGGAAGCGGTAGCCAACACCCGCGCATTCGATGACCGCGTGGTCGAGGCCAATCGCAATGACCTCTCCGTTGAGCGAATCAATCATGGTTGCCTGGTCCTTTCACTAACCCCAACCGCCGGCACGGGCAGAAGTGCCAAGGGCCTCCGCCCGGGCGATGAGCGGCGCTCGCCAGCAGTGGCACACCGCAATGGCCAGCGCGTCCGCCGCGTCGGCGGGCTTCGGCGCCTCGCTCAGCCCCAAGATGCGGGTGATCATGTTAGTCATCTGCTTCTTATCCGCCCGGCCATTGCCGGAAATGGCCTTCTTCACCTCGGACGGCGTGTATTGGTGCACCGGAATGCCCCGCTCAGCGGCGGCCAGTACCAGCACGCCGACGGCGTGAGCAGTGTGCATGACAGTGGAGACGTTGCCGCGCTCGAAGATGCGCTCCATCGCCACCACATCCGGCTGATACTCATCCATCCAATCCCCCACCGCGCGGGAAATCCGCAGCAGGCGCTCCGACAGTTCGGCGGAGGAGGGCGTGCGCACCACGCCCACGGCAACCGGCAGAATTTGGCGGCCCCGACCGGCCTGCACGATGGATAGGCCGCAACGGGTCAGACCCGGGTCAATGCCCATCACGCGCAGACCCTCGAGGCTCATCTGCGTATTAATCCTCGAGCTGTGCAGCGACCTCGTCGGAGATCGACATGTTGGTGTACACGTTCTGCACGTCGTCCGAATCCTCGAGCGCGTCGATGATGCGCAGCATCTTCTTCGCGCCCTCCGCGTCCATCTCCACCTGGACGTCTGCACGGAACTCCTGGCCGGAATCCTCCACCTCGATGCCCTCACCGGCAAGTGCCTCGCGCACCGCGGCCAGGTCAGTCGGCTTGCACACAATCTCGAACTCTTCGCCGAGGTCATTGACTTCCTCAGCGCCAGCGTCAAGCACTGCCATCAGCACATCGTCTTCGGTCAGCTCACCCTTGGCAATGGTGACAACGCCGGTGCGCTCGAACATGTAGCCCACGGAGCCGGACTCGCCCAGGTTGCCGCCGTTCTTGGTCATGGCAGTACGCACATCCGTGGCGGCGCGGTTGCGGTTGTCCGTCAGGCACTCGATGAGCACGGCCACGCCGTTGACGCCGTAGCCCTCGTACATCACGGTCTCCCAGTTGGAACCGCCGGCAATCTCGCCGGAGCCGCGCTTGCGCGCACGCTCGATATTGTCGCCCGGGACCGAGGCCTTCTTGGCCTTACGAATCATGTCGTCCAGCGTCGGGTTACCAGCCGGGGCACCGCCGCCGGTACGCGCCGCCACCTCAATATCCTTGATCAGCTTCGCCCACAGCTTGGAACGCTTTGCGTCGTTCGCGGCCTTCTTGTGCTTCGTCGTCGCCCATTTAGAGTGGCCAGCCATCTCGCACCCCTTCTCCCGTAATCTTCCGTACGCTAATTCGAATAACGGGTGCCCAGTATACGCGGGCGCGCCAAATCGCCCGCTAACCGCTCGTCGCCCGCCGCTACTTGTCGCGGACAGGCACTTGCGTGGCACCCGCGCGCAGATCACGCGCCAGTCCCTCCTGGGTGACCAGCGCCACGAGCTCACCCCGCGCGTTGAAAATGCGGCCCTGGGCCAGCGCACGGCCGGACGCGGCAGAGGGCGAAGCTTGGCGGTAGAGCAACCAATCGTCCACACGCAGCGGCCGCAAGAACCAGATAGCGTGGTCCAAGGAAGCCAGCTGCACCTCATAGCCGGGGTGCGCCTGCAGCGCGGAGAACAAAATGGTCATGTCGGACATGTAGGCGAACGCGCTGGCGTGCACCGCGTCATTGTCCGGCAGTTCGTGCCCGCATGTTCGGGGCCGTTATCCAGGTCGTGGGGCAGGTCCCGCTGCACCGGTACGTCTTCAGGGGCGGGCACCTCCGGCATCGGCTCCGCATGTTCGGGGCCGTTATCCAGGTCGTGGTGGAAGCTCGCCGTCATGGTGAAGCAGCAGGTTTCCCCCTGGAACGCCTCCACAGAGCGGGAGGCGAAGCTCCGCCCGTCCCGGTGGCGGCGGACGCGATACGTCGTCTGCCTATCCGCATCAGCCGGCGCCAGGAAGTATGCGTGCAGCGAGTGCACGAGCTTCTCCGGGCTCACGGTGCGCGTCGCCGCCTCCAGCGCCTGGGCAACCAGATGCCCGCCAAAGGTCCGGTGAAATACCTCGGTGTGCATCTCGGGGCCGCAGAACGCGTCATTGCCAAGGTCCTCCAACCGAAGCACCCGCACAAGATCAGAGTCGTAGGAGCCTGTATCCAGCGGTGAGGTCATACCGCGCAGACTACTCCGCAGCGCCGGGGCCCGCCGGAAGCTGCCCCAACGCCGCATATTCCGGCAGTGCCGCGGTGCCGCCGAGGCGCAACGTTCGCACCAACGGGCGCAGACGCAGCGCGCGCGTGTCCGCTACAGCATCGTTGTAGAACCGCAGGGCCAGCATGACCCGCGTGTCCGCATCACGCAGCTCCCGCTCCGCCGCGCTGTCTGCGCCATCCCCGCCCGTCGCAGCTCTGTGTACCGCTACCTCCGCGGCCAGCGCGTCTTCCTTATCCAGGCGCGAGCGCAGGTCCCGATCACTCAGGCGCACTTCTTCGGTGGCGCGCGCAGCACCGGCCGCCGCGGGGAGGGTCGCGGCGATCACGGCGCAGCGCCGGTCCAGCGCCGCCTGCAGCGCGTCGCGCGAACGGTCCAGCCGGATGTGCAGGCGGTTCAGCCGCTGCGCCGTCAGCACCGCCCACACGGCAAGCGCGGCAACCGCAACAGCCACAAGCAGCCACATCAGCGCGCTACTCACCGCGCCACCCGCACCTTCTCGCCCGTGGCCACCGTCTCGTAGACGGCCATCACCTGATCCGCCACGCGCGCCCAGTCATACACCTCAGCGCGCCGTGTGCCGGCTTCGATGAGGCGGCTGCGCTTCGAAGGATCGTCGATAAGCAAGGAAAGCTCCTCGGCCAGCGCCTCCGCGTCGCCGACGGGGAAGAGCACGCCGGCAGGCGCTGGAGCCCCGGCGTTGCACACCGCGGCGAACGCCTCGATGTCGCTGGCCACCACAGCGCAGCCCGCCGCCATCGCCTCCACCAGCACAATGCCGAAGCTTTCGCCGCCTAGGTTCGGCGCGACGTAAATGTCCGCGCGCCCCAGGATCTCGGCCTTGCGCTCCTCGCTCACCTTGCCCACAAAGTCCACGCCCGGCACCTCCCGCGGGTGGCCGCCGCCGATCACGGTCACTTTCACCGGGGCTTTGAGCTTATCGACGGCACCTAGCAACACCTCAAGGCCCTTCCTCGGCTCATCGATCCTGCCGAGGAAGACGATTTCAACCTGGTTGCCCGTATTGGGCGCGGTGCGCGCGGCAACGAAGCGCGCGGTATCCACGCCGTTGGGGATGACCACCGGATCGGTGCCCACCTGCTCCACCTGCCAGCGGCGGGCGAGTTCGGACACCGCGATGCCGCCGCGGATCTTCTCCAGGTTCTTGCGCATGACTGGAAGCGCGGCTTTCAGGGCGACCGAAGACGTGGCCGAGGTGTGGTACGTGGCCACGATCGGGCCCTCCGCGACCCGGACCGCGGACATGGCGTAGCTCTGCGCGTTCGGCTCGTGCACGTGGAGGACGTCGAAATCTCCGGCCTCGATGAACGCCTTGGTAGTGCGCCCGACCTGCGGGCCGACGGCCAGGCGCGCTACCGAACCGTTGTAGCGCACCGGCACCGCCGCCCCGCCGCGAGTGACGTAGCCGGGCAACTGGGTGTCCTCGGATGCGGGGCCCAGCACCTCGACGTGGTGGCCGCGTGCGCGCAGCACTTCCGCCAAGTCCAGTACGTGGGCTTGGACGCCGCCCGGTTCGTCGAAGGAGTACGGGCACACCATGCCGATGCGCATGTCTACCTCCCCTGCTGGCCGGGGCGTTTTCGACGCGGGCGCTGGGGCCGATCCGCCGGCCAGAGCGGCTGCAGCATGTGCCAATCCCCCGGGTGCGCCGCGATGTTGGCGGCGAAGCCGTCCGCCACGCGCTGCACTGTGGAGGCAAGGTCTGTGACCTCAATCGCGGGGTCCACCTTCAGACCCCATCCGGGCCTGTTCTTCCGGCGCGGTTCATCCCGCCCGTCCTGGCTGTCTGTGTACCAGGAGTGCACCACGAAAAGTTCCGCGCCGGTGTCCATCGCCAGCTTTGCCGGCCCGACAGGGAAGGTTGTTTCCTCCCCGAAGAACGTGACCGGCACGCCGCGGCCGCCCATGTCGCGCTCTCCCATCAGGCACACGATGCCCCCGTCCTCCAGCACCTCGCGGAGGCGCTCAAACGGCGGGCGCTCCCCGCCGGTGAGCGGCAGCACCTCGAAGCCCATGGATTCGCGGTACTCCACAAAAGCGTCGAACAGCGCTTCCGGCTTCAGCCGCTCCGCCACCGTGGCAAAGCCGCCGTAGTGCTTGGCCAGGAATAGGCCGGCGAAATCCCAGTTGCCCGAGTGCGGCAGGGTCAAGACCACGCCCTTGCCCTTCGCCAGCCCAGCCTCGAGGTACTCCAGCCCCTCCACGCCAGCGGCGTACCGGGCGAGCAGATCCTCGTCCTCAGCGATCCGCGGCAGCCGGAACGCCTCCAGCCAGTACCGCGCGTACGAGCGGACAGCATCACGGACCAACTCCTGCGTCACGTGCTCCGGCCCGACTACGCGCGTGAGGTTGCGGCGCAGCATCTCCATGCCCTTGCCGTCGTCGGACATGCGGTCGGCGCCGGCTCGGAAGAGCGGCCAGGTGACTCCAGGTGGCAGCGCCCCGATGATCTTCCACCCGGCAATGTAGCCGTAGGCCGTGAGCGTCTCGCGGATGCTGTTACCCATGCTTTTCCCTTCTGCGGCCCCGGTTTACGCCCCCGGCGGGGGTGGCAGGACAACGTTCGCCTTCGGGTCCTGGTGCGCGTACTTGAGGCGCTGCACCACAGTGAACGCAGAGCCGACGACCAGAATCCAGATAGCCGCTTCCACCGCATGCGGCACACCGAAGCCCTCCAGACCCAGGCCCACCAGCGCGATGATGAGGCGCTCCGGGCGCTCCACCAGGCCGCCGACAATCTTCAACCCGCCGGCCTCGCCGCGGGCCTTGATGTAGCTGATCACCTGGGACAGCACTAGCACCACCAAGCACGCCGCAACGTGTGCTGGCCCAGCGTCTGCCACGTACACCAGCCACATCGCGATGGCGCCGAACAGCGCGCCGTCCGTAATCCGGTCGCAGCTTGCATCCAACGTGGCGCCAAACGCCGTGCCTCCGCCGCGCAGCCGCGCCATGGTCCCGTCCACCATGTCAAACGCCGCGAACAACCCGATCAAGATCGCTGCAGCAACAAGGTGGCCGGTGGGAATGAGCACCACGGTGAGCAGTACGGAGATCGCCGTGCCAGCGATTGTCACCACATTCGGGGTCAGCCCCGCGCGCAGCATGGCGTTGGCCACGGGCTCGACGTACTTGCGCACCGGTTTCCGTCCGTGGACGCTCAGCATGGGTCTATTCTCCCTCCGATTCGAGCTCGGCCCAGCCCTCAGCCAGCAGGGCGCGGGTCTCTCGCAGCAACTGCGGCAACACCTTGGTACCACCGATTACTGTCATGAAGTTGGAATCACCCGCCCACCGCGGCACAACGTGCAGGTGAAGGTGGTCGCTGACGGAACCGCCAGCCGCCTTGCCCAGGTTCAGGCCGACGTTGATCGCCTCCGGGCGCGACACGTGCTTGAGCGTGCGTACGGCATGCTTTGCAAAGGCCATGAGCTCCGCGGTTTCAGCCTCCGTCAGCGCCTCCAGCTCCGCCACCTTGCGGTACGGCACCACCATCAGGTGCCCGGCGTTGTACGGGTAGAGGTTCAGCACCGCAAACACCAGCTCGCCGCGCGCGATGACTAGGCCGTCCTCGTCGCTCATCTGGGGGATTTCCAGGAACGGGTCGGAGGGCTCGTTGCTTTTCGACGGCATCTTGGCGATGTAGCTGGACCGATACGGCGCCCACAACCTCGTCAGCCGGTCCGTGTCCCCCGCGCCCTGATCCACGTAGGGGTCTTCGCGGGATTCGGGCGGCTGCTTATGCCCGTCGTGAAGCAATGGCTTCCTCGCTCGGCTGGGTGTTGTTCTTCTCCGTGATCCAGGTGGTGATGAGCTCCACTGCCTCATCGACAGGGACGCCGTTGACCTGGGTGCCGTCGAGGAAGCGGAAGCTCACCGCGCCTGCCTCCACGTCGCGCGCGCCGGCCAACAGCATGAACGGCACCTTGGAGGTGGTGTGGGTGCGGATCTTCTTCTGCATGCGGTCATCCGAGTGGTCCACCTCAGCCCGCACCCCGCGCTCGCGGAGACGGGCAATGACACCGTCCAGGTGCGGGCCGAAATCGTCCGCCACCGGGATGCCCACCACCTGGTGCGGGGCAAGCCATGCCGGGAACGCGCCGGCGTAGTGCTCCAGCAGCACGCCGAAGAAGCGCTCGATAGAGCCGAAGAGTGCGCGGTGGATCATCACCGGGCGCTTCTTCGAACCGTCGGAGGAGGTGTAGGTGAGGTCGAAGCGCTCCGGCAGGTTGAAGTCCAGCTGCACGGTGGACATCTGCCAGGTGCGGCCGATGGCGTCGCGCGCCTGCACGGAAATCTTCGGGCCGTAGAACGCCGCGCCAGCCGGATCCGGTACCAGCTCCAGGCCACTCTTGGTGGCCACGGACTCCAGGATGTTGGTGGAGCGCTCCCAGATCTCGTCGTCGCCAATGTACTTCTCCGGGTCCTTGGTGGACAGCTCCAGGTAGAAGTCGTCCAGGCCGTAGTCCTGCAGCAGGGAGATAATGAACTCCAGCACGCTGGTCAGCTCGTCCTCCAGCTGCTCCTCGGTGCAGTAGATGTGCGCATCGTCCTGCGTGAAGCCGCGGGCGCGGGTGAGGCCGTGGACAACGCCGGACTTCTCGTAGCGGTACACCGTGCCGAACTCGAAGAGGCGCAGCGGCAGCTCACGGTAGGAGCGTCCGCGCGAATCGAAGATGAGGTTATGCATCGGGCAGTTCATCGGCTTGACGTAGTAGTCCACCGCCTGCTTGGTCACGTTGCCCTCATCATCCACCTCGCCGTCCAGCTTCATCGGCGGGAACATACCGTCCGCATACCAGTCCAGGTGGCCGGACTTCTTGAACAGCTCGCCCTTGGTCACGTGCGGGGTGTTCACGAAGGAGTAGCCTGCGGCCAGGTGGCGCTCGCGGGAGTGCTGCTCCATCACCATGCGGATAATGCCGCCGTCCGGGTGGAAGACTGGCAGGCCGGAACCGACCTCGTCCGGGAAGGAGAACAGATCCATCTCGTTGCCCAGGCGGCGGTGGTCGCGCTTCTCCGCCTCCTCGAGCATGGTCATGTACTCGTCCAACTTCTCCTTGGACTCCCACGCCGTGCCGTAGATGCGCTGCAGGCCGGCGTTGGCCTGGTCGCCGCGCCAGTACGCAGCGGAGGATCGGGTCAGCGCGAACGCCGGGATGTACTTGGTGGTGGGCACGTGCGGGCCGCGGCACAGGTCGCGCCACTCCACCTCGTCCGTGCGCGGATTCAAATTGTCGTAGTGCGTCAGCTCGCCGGCGCCCACCTCGGTGGCCTCATCCGAATTCGGGTCAACGTTGCCCTTGTCCTGGATCAGCTCGAGCTTGTACGGCTCATCCTTCAGATCCTCCGCGGCCTCCTCCTGCGAGGCGTACACGCCGCGGGCGAACTTCTGGCCCTGCTTGATGATCTTCTTCATCCGCTTCTCCAGCGTCTTCAGATCCTCCGGAGTGAAGGGCTCGGCGGAATCGAAGTCGTAATAGAAGCCGTCGTTAATAGCGGGGCCAATGCCCAGCTTCGTGCCCGGGAACTCTGCCTGCACGGCCTGCGCCAAAACGTGCGCGCAGGAGTGGCGGATCACGGAGCGGCCCAGCTCAGTGTTCGCGGCGATGGGCATGAACGTGGCCGTCTCATCCGGCACGTGAGAAAGGTCCTTGAGGTTGCCTTCCGCATCCTGGACCACCACGATGGCGTTGTCGCCCTTGTTCGGCAGGTCCAACTCCCGCATCGCGGCGCCCACGGCAGTGCCGGCGGGAACCTCGAAGGGTTCAAACTGCACGGCCTCGTGGGTCGAGGGGGCTGCTTCAGTGGACATGGGCGCTCCTTTTAAGCGTCATGGGCTCGCGTCATACCTGGACGCGGCCCGGGGACAGGTCGCTAGCGATCCTACTCCCGCCCCGGCCACTCGCCCGGTATCAGGCCAGAACCGACTCGCCCCAGTACGTGTCGCTCTCGCCCTGCCCCGGATCTGTCCCCGGCGGCACCCAGTACACCGCAGAACCGATGTGGGTGATCCACTCGTTCAACCGGTCCGCCTCATCCAACCGCTGCAACACCGGGGTGAACTGCACATCCGGGTCCTTCTGAAACGCGATGAAGATCAGGCCCGCGTTGGACAGCTCGCCGGAGCCTGGCACCGGCGGCAAGTTGTAGTTGTACGGACGGCGCTTGAAGCGCTGCTCCGGGTGGTCCGCCGGCGGCCTCGAGCGCGCCATGTGGGAGTTGCGGTCAATCACCGGCAGGCCGTACCCGTCAATCGCCTCGAAGTCCGGTTCAGTGAATTCATCGCCGCCGGTCAGTGGAGCTCCGTCGGCGAGCTTGCGGCCCACGGCCTCCTCCCGGGACGCGCGGTCCAGCATCTCCCACTCGTCGAGGTGCATTGCTATTCGACGAATGACCAGAGACGTCGAGCCGTCCTCCCGCCACACTTGCTTCGCATACTCGTCTTCTTCGTAGGGGTTGACCGTGCCGTCCACCTGGCCGAAGAGATTGCGCGGGGTCTGGCCGGTGGGGATCGCGCCGTAGGCGTTCATGAACCCCTGCTGGATCCAGGCCGTCTCTACGTAATCGGCGCCTGCGCGCGTCATGTGGCGCAGTGCCCACGCGCACATCACCGGGTCATCGGCGCAGATCTGCAGCGCAATGTCGGTCTGCCCCCACGCGGGGTCCAGCTCGTCGCGGGTCATCGCGGGGATGTCGTGCAGCCAGTCCGGCTTCTTGTTCGGCGCTGCGATGTCGAAGACGCGCTCCCCCAGCCCGAGGGTGAACGTGAGGTTGGCGGGCCACACGTTCATCTCCGGCTCGAGGCTGCCCAGCGGTGTGCGCCCGGCTGCGAGCTCGCGCGCATCCTCTGTCCACAGCCGCATGAGGCGGTTGATGCTCGCCTTGTCCACGCCGTCTTTGAGGTTGAAGCCAGCCAAGTTGAGGTCCGCCTGGGTGGCGGTGGCAATCCCGGCCTGGTGCGGGCCGTCAAACTCGACGACGGCCTTTTGCAGCGGCTGGTTATCCGGATCCGAGTTACTGGGCACACCGGGTGGCGCATCCTGGTCCCGGCCACATGCGGAAAGCATGCCGGCTGATGCAGCAGCGGCTGCGGAACCGGCGAAAAATTGCCTACGCGAAACACTCATATCGCACTACCCCTACACGTCAAGCCGCGGCGCGGAGCTGCCGCCGCTGCTGCCGGTGCTGTCTGTGCCGGCAGTGCTGTCGGTGCCGGCATCGGCTGCACTGCGCTTGGCGTTGCCGCGCTGGTGCCGGCTCACCGCCGCCAGACCCGCACCGGCAAGTGCAACAACACCGATGATGAGGAGGATCAAGCGCATGTTGTCGCGTCTTTCCTCCTCTATGGCGGGAGTGTTTTCGCTAGGGGCAGCCGCAGTTGTCACTTCGGAGCCAGCCGGCGCGTATGTGAATGTGGTCATGCCCTTCGTGGCGTGACCGTCGGAGGACACGATTTGGAAGCCGATGCGGTACTCCCCCGGCGCGGCATCGATGCCATCCGGCACGTCGATGCTGACGAAGCGACCATCCACGGTCGGCTCGCCAGAAAATAGGACATCGGGGCCCTTATCCGTGGCGCGGGAGAGCGCGAACGTGTTGAAGCCCTCTTGGGGCTGGCCGGAAAACTCGAGCTGGAGGGTGGAGGGGAAGGTGGCAATGACAGAGCCGTTTTCCGGGTTGCCGCCCACCACCGAGTCGTGCGCGAGTGCAGCCGGAGCCGCAGCGCACGCGAGCATGGACGCGGCAGCAACCCCACTAGCAAATCGACGACACCGAACCATGCTCACAACCTCCACGCACTCACATCAGTCTTACAAACAACCCTAGTTGGCCAGTTCGTGCTTGTGGCTTAGTGCTTGCGGCCCTCGTGTTCTGCGCCGTGCTGGTGGCCCTGCAGGTTGCCGTCCTCGCCGTAGCTCTCATCACCCGGAAGCATGGTGCGCACGGCCACGTCCGGGACCACAACTTCGCTGCCGTCTGCGAAGTTCAGCGTCACGTCGACGGTGTCGCCAGCAGCGATTTCGGGCGTGTAACCCATGATCATCAGGTGGTCCGCGCCAGGCTTGAACTCGTAAGAGCCGCCGGCGGGGATCACGGTGCCGCCCGTCTTTTCGCGCATCACACCATCCACAACCTCGTGGATCTCATAGCTCGCATCACCCAACGAGGTGGTGAAACCGCTCAGGGTGACGTCCTTGTCGGTGTGGTTGTGCAGCGTGCCAAAGATGGCGGTCATGTCCGTGCCGTCCGGCGTATCCGCCGCAGCCTTGGCGCGGATCGTCGCGCCGTCAAACATCACGTCAGCGTCGCCGTGCGTGTGCTTCTCGTCAGCAGCAGCCGCGCCGGTTGCGGTGCCTGAGGTGGGGGCTACGGTGCCATTGTTGCCGTCGCCGTTGCCGCAGGCCACTAGCGTGAGGGCCAGCGCGCCGGCGGAAAGTGCTGCAAAGGTGCGTCGCATAGAAACTTCTACCCTTTCATCCATGCGTCCCGGGGAGCACCCCGGGCGCTTCATTGCGCGTTGCTCCAATAGTCGGCAAAGACGCAGCCTTAGTTCCCGCGGGGTGAAAACAATCGTCGATAAGCACCCCTGCCCTACTCCACGCCAAGCGCGGGGCCGATGGTCTGCCAGGACAACGGCAGCTCGCGCTGGAAGGTGCCCAGGTTGTGGGTGCCCTCGTAGAGCTCGTACCAGTCATAATCCACCCCGCGCTTGTCTGCGCGCTTCATGAAGTGGTGGGAGCAGACGTACGCCAGCTGCTCGTCCGGGACGAGGAGGAAGTCCGGCGAATCCGTCATCTGATCGTCGAACTCGGAGTGGATGCCGCGCGATGCGGTAAGGAAAAGCTTCTTGCCGCGAAGTTGCTCGATCTGGTTGACCGGGGAGTTGACGTTCCACACCTCGCTCAGCGGGCTGCCCCACATCTGCTTCGGGTCGCCCTTGTAAAAGCGCACGCCAATTTGGGCGAAGGGTCCGCCGACAATGCCGGACGTAGACGGGCAGGACGAGTACGTGCCCGCCGCCACGAACCGATCCGACAATGTGGCGACCGTCAGCGCCGAACCTCCGTGAGCGGACGCGCCCGCGATCGCGTCGCGCCCCGTGCCGTGGAACAGCGCATCGATTACCGGCGGCAACTCGCGCGACATGTACGTCGCCCACTTCGTCTCACCGAGCTCAGGGTGCGGCTCGCGCCAATCTGTCGCCATCGTGCCGCGCGTGCCGTACGGGGACACCACGTTCACGTTCTTGCCCTTGAAGAACTCCGGGATGCCCTCATACTGGGTAAACGGGGTACCGCCTGCACCGCCGAGGATGTAGTACGTCGGCCGCGGCGTGGCGTTGTCCGGCCCACCTGCCGGCGAGATCACGTCGTTGACAATTTCCTTGCCCATCGACGGCGACCACACGGTCACCTTCCACATCGTCTCACTGACCTGCTCCACCTTCCGCAGCTCCCCGGCAGGCGCGTCCTCCGCCGGCGCCACACGGTAGGTGCCCTTGCTTATCGACGCTCCCCCATTGTCAAAACCGAACAACATCGACCCGAAAGCTCCGCCCATCAGGCTGGCCAGGAACACCGCCGGCCACGCCGCCACCGGGTGCGACGACATGGAGCTGCGCGCACGGTTGAACTGCTGCTTGAAGTCACCCTCCGAGGAATCCGCGGAGGACTTCGACTTGGCGGTGGTGGATGCGGCCGGGGTGGCCGCCGAAGTGGCTGCCGAAGTGGTGGGGGCGGCATGCGCGGACAGCGCGACTACGGCTGCGGTGGCGAGGGCCAAACCGCGTCGTTTCGTGGATTGCATTCTGACACTGTAGCGGGACGCACTCCCCGCAGGGGCCACTGCAAAAATTAAACCCCGAGCCAACTCGGGGTTCTTGCTGTGGTCCTAGCTGGGATCGAACCAGCGACCTTTCCGGTGTGAACGGAACGCTCTTCCACTGAGCCATAGGACCGAACGGCGAATACTTTACACAGCCCCAAGGTTTACAACGAATCGCCTGCTCAACACCCTGCAAAGTGATAAACTCCGCGTCGGCGGCATGGTTTCGACGGGCAATCCCACCGGGCGATTCCGCCGGGCAGAGACCCTCCCGGAACGATCTGACAATCTCGTTCCGGGGCATCCGCGTTCCCGCAGGTCGCCATTTTGGTTTACCAACTCGTTCCGGCGGGTCAGGCCCCAAGGTGCGATCGTCGGCACGCGCTGCCACCCCCAACGTACTGCGGATTTGGTCGCACCGCGCGCAGCGGTTAAGGTTCTATCTCGCACAATCACAGTGCCGACAATCACAGTGCTAAGGCGCAATGCTGAGGCACAGTGCGATGCGGATGTAGCGCAGTTGGTAGCGCATCACCTTGCCAAGGTGAGGGTCGCGAGTTCGAGTCTCGTCATCCGCTCAAGGTCTCAAAGACCTAGTCCCGCGCGATTAGCTCAGCGGGAGAGCGCTTCCCTGACACGGAAGAGGTCACTGGTTCAATCCCAGTATCGCGCACCGGGTTCTTTTCCTTAAGGAACCCGTTTCGGAGGCTTCCAGCCGACGAAACGCGGATGTAGCGCAGTTGGTAGCGCATCACCTTGCCAAGGTGAGGGTCGCGAGTTCGAGTCTCGTCATCCGCTCAAGTACTTTCCACGTACTTCACATCCTGGTGGATTGGTCGAGTGGTTAGGCAACGGTCTGCAAAACCGTGTACACGGGTTCGATTCCCGTATCCACCTCCACAAAAGCCGTCCCAGTTACGGATATACCGCGCGTTTAGCTCAGCGGGAGAGCGCTTCCCTGACACGGAAGAGGTCACTGGTTCAATCCCAGTATCGCGCACCGGGTTCTTTTCCTTAAGGAACCCGTTTCGGAGGCTTCCAGCCGACGAAACGCGGATGTAGCGCAGTTGGTAGCGCATCACCTTGCCAAGGTGAGGGTCGCGAGTTCGAGTCTCGTCATCCGCTCCACCACATAGCCCCGGCCGCAGCACATGCGCCGGGGCTATTCTCGTGCCCATGCACAGCCAGGTTGATCCCAAGCACCTCGTCGGCCCCACCCTCCCCGTGGGCGAGCGCGAAGTCCGCGCCGTGACCATCAACACCCTCTTCGGCGGATTCGGCCGCGCTGGCACGTCCGGCCCACTGGGCAACGAGACGGACGCCGCACTCATCGGCGCGCTGCGCAGCTGGGCGGACGTGATCCTGGTCGGCAGCGGCACTGTCCAGGCCGAGGACTACGGCCCGGCACACACCCCCATGGCTGTCCTCAGCACCTCACTCCAGCTGGACACGGACTTGGGCATTTTCCACGGCTCACGGCTCATCGTCCTCGCCCCGGAGCGCTCGCTTGACGACGTTTCCCTCGAACCCAACCGCCACGCCCTCCGCAACGCGGGAGCGGAGCTCATGAGCTCGGGAGGTGGCAGCGCCCCCGAGATCATCAACGCGCTCCACGAGGCGGGTTTCGCGCGCATCCTCTGCGAGGGCGGCCCGAGCGTCTACGCCGACATGCTCTCCGCAGACCTTGTCGATGTCCTGCACCTCACCCTGGACCCCTCCATCGGCCCGGAGGACGGCCCGTTCGGCCTGAAGCTGGGCGGGGATCAACACCCGCGCCGTTTCGCCATCGAAGATGCCACCGTAGACGGCACTGCGATGCTCTTCTGTCGGTTGCGGCGGGTGGGGGAACGTCGATAAGCAAGAGCCCCCGGTACGGTTGAGCGCGTGCACGATCTCTGGACCGCTCCCCCGCCCAAGGCCGGACCGACTACCGCCGCGCGCGCCGCGAACGCGTTGGCGTGGCCGCTGGCGGTCCTGCTGATCATCCACCGTCTGGCAGTCCTCGCGCGCACAGGCTCGGTGACTGACGATTTCACCACCGTGTGGTCCGCCACCCGCCGCTTCGTGGAGCGCGTGCCGGTGTACAACGAGGTCTACCACCACGTCAACCCCCATTACCTGTACAACCCGGGCGCCACCCTGCTGCTCTCCCCGCTGGGCCTCATCCCCACCATGGAGGCGGCCCGGCCCTGGTTCATCGCGCTGAACGCCGCGTGCATCATCGCGGCGATCGCCTGGCTAACGCGCCTCGCGGGACACCGCCTCACTTCGCCGGTATTCCCCGCCGCGCTCGCGCTCGCCTTTGCTACGGAGGCGGTGACAAATACGCTGGTCTTCGCCAACATCAACGGCGTGCTGCTCCTCGCGCTCACCGCGTTCATTGCCTTGCTTCTCGACGATCACTCGTTGCCAGCCGGAATCGTGCTGGGCTTGGCAATCGTCGTTAAGCCAATGTTCGCTCCGCTGATCGTCCTGCCGCTCATGCGGCTGGAGTGGAAGGCGGTGGCCGCGGCGGTTGCTGTGCCGGTGGTGCTCAACGTGGTTGCGTGGCCGCTGACGCCGGGCGCAAGCGACTACCTGGACAAGCTCGTGCCGTACCTGGGGCAGACGCGCGACTACGCCAACTCCTCGCTCGCAGGGCTGGCCGTGTACTTCGGCATGCCGGGGTGGCTGCACACGTCCCTGTTCCTGTTCTTCGCAGCTGCGGTTGCCGTGGCGGTGCTGGGGCTTGCACGCTGGCGGTTTAGCGACCCGTGGCTGTGGCTCACGCTCAGCTCCGGCGTGCTCCTTGCGGGGGTGTGCCTGCTGTCCTCGCTCGGTCAGGCCTATTACTCCATGATGCTCTTCCCCGCCCTGTTCACCGTGCTCCACCGCGCCTCCCCAATGCACACCTGGCCGGCGTGGCTCGGCGCACTGCTGTGCCTTGCCCCCTTGACCTGGGTCGTGCCCGCACGCCCTATCGCCGGCCAGTGGGTGACCACATTCCTGCCAACTGCGGGGTGGGCGGTGTTCATCCTCGCGGTGGCTACGTGGGTAGTGTCGGTGCAGACATGTCACCGAATGGAAGGGCGCAACTATGACCGAGCAGACCACCCCGGACTACAAGAACTGGACCGAGGAGCAGTGGCGCGAAAAGCTCACGCCTGAGGAGTTTTACGTGCTGCGCCAGGCGGGCACCGAGCCCCCCGGCGTGGGCGAATACACCGACACCACCACCGAGGGCGTGTACCACTGCCGCGCGTGCGGGGAGGAGCTCTTCCGCTCCACCGAGAAGTTCTCCTCCCACTGCGGCTGGCCGTCCTTCTTCTCCCCGCTGGCTGGCGACAAGGTGATTGAGCGCGAGGACCGCTCCCACGGCATGGTGCGCACCGAGGTGCTGTGCGCAAACTGCGGCTCCCACCTCGGCCACGTCTTCGCCGGCGAGGGCTACGACACACCGACTGACCTGCGCTACTGCATCAACTCCATCTCCATGACGCTGGAGGAGCGGGAGGTCTAGCCCTTCCGGCAATACGCCGCTACGGCAGAATCTCCACAACCTCGCGGATGCTGGAGACGCGGCGGCCGGTCTGGAACGGGACCTCCTCGCGCACGTGCAGGCGGGCCTCCGTGTAGCGCATCTTGTGCATGAGCTCCTCGATGCGCTCCAGGGTCGGAGCCTCGAAGGCCAGCATCCACTCGTAGTCACCCAGCACGAACGCCTCGACGGTGTTGGCGCGCACATCCGCGAAGTCGCGCGCCGCCATGCCGTGCTCCGACAGAATGCGGCGGCGCTCCGTCGGCTCCAGCAAGTACCAGTCGTAAGAGCGGACGAACGGGTAGACGGTGATCCAGTCCTGCGGATCCTCGCCCATGATGAAGCTTGGCAAGTGGGACTTGTTGAACTCCGCCGGGCGGTGCAGCCCGTTGCCCAGCCAGCTCAGCTCCACCAGCTGGCCCAGCGTGGTAGTGCGGCGGAACGCCGCCAGCGCATCCTGCAGCTCGGAGAAGTGCTCCGCGTGCCACCAAATCATGAAATCAGCGTCCGCGCGGATGCCGGTGTTGTCGTAGATGCCGCGGACCGTGACCTTGCCCTCCTCTTCCAGGCGGGCGAAGAATGCTTCAGCCTCCTCGATGATGCGGGAGCGCTCCGTGCCCAACGCGCCCGGGATGGCGCGGAAGACAGCGAACTGGAGGTAGCGCTGGACGGAATTCAGTGCGTCGAAATCGAGCTTGGCCATGTGGCGAAAATCCTTTCATCCATCAAAAGTCGTACGTCCATCTTACCCCCACCCCCACCATGTGGACGGCGCGCCTCCCACGTACAGCGGGCGCTGCTGGATACCTTTGGTGCCTGTGAAGCACACGGATACCTCCCCCGTCGCCCCCACCCCGCTGGGTGGCGAGCACGCAGCCGGCACCCCGGCAGCTACTCCGGCGGAATTTTCTGCCGCCGTGGAATCCATGCACGCGGCGAGGTTACGCCCGGAAATCACCCTCGGCACCATTCGCCCACCCCAGCGCCCTGCGCCGTTCAGCCACGCCGTTGGCTTGGAAGTTGACCGCGGAGACGACGCGGACCACGTGCCCACCGACAGCGAAGGCGACGCATTCGGCCGCCTGATCCTCCTCCACTCCCCCGACGCGGAGGAGGCATGGGAGGGCTCCATGCGCTTGGTGGCGTACATCCAGGCGGATATGGATGACGCGGTTGCGTCCGACCCGCTGCTGCCGGACGTGGCATGGCAGTGGCTGAACGAGTCCCTGGCCGAGAACGGCGCCGGGTTCACCAACCTGGGCGGCACGGTGACCTCCACCGCCTCGGTGCGCTTCGGCGAAATCGGTGGCCCACCCCGCGCCTACCAGCTTGAAATGCGCGCCTCGTGGACCGCGGACGGGCTGGACCTTGCGCCGCACGTCCAGGCGTTTGCCGCTGTCCTCGCCCTTGTCGCCGGCCTGCCGCCGGAGGGCGTGACCGAGCTCGGCCGCCGATAGCAGGATGGCTTCGCGTCCACCGTTTGAGCTGGTTACAACCCCCGAGGACTTTGCTCGCGCGGCGGCTGCGCTCGCGGCTGGGCGGGGCCCTTTCGCCATCGACACCGAGCGCGCCTCTGCGTTTAGGTACGACGACCGAGCTTTCCTTGTCCAAGTGCACCGCCGCGGCGCCGGCACGTTCCTCTTCGCGCCGGAGGGCCACCGCGAGGCGCTCGGGGAAGCACTTGGCCCTGTAGTCAACGGCACGGACTGGATTCTGCACGCTGCGGGCGAGGACCTTGCCAGCCTCGCGCTCTTGGGCCTCAAACCGGGATCGCTCTTCGACACCGAGCTTGCAGCCCGCCTGGCCGGCTTCGAGCGCCCGAACCTCGGCGCAATGGTGGAGCATTTCACCGGGACCACCCTGGAGAAAGGCCACGGCCGCGAGGACTGGTCCACCACCCCGCTTCCCGATGAGTGGCTGGTCTACGCGGCGGAAGACGTGACGTACCTCCACATCCTCGCGGAAGCTCTCGCCGAGGAGTTGGATGCCCGGGGCATGCTGGACGCTGCGGAGCAGGAGTTCTCCCACATCATCGCCACTAGGAGCACGCCGCCGGCCCAGAAGACCTGGCGCGATGTGAAGGGCATGTCCACGGTGCGCACTCCGGCGGGCCTGCAGATCGCCCGCGCGCTTTTCGCGGAGCGGGATGCCACCGCCCGCGCGCAGGACATCTCACCCTCCACCGTGCTGCCCAGCCGCGTCATCGTGGAGGTGGCGAAGGCGGAACCAAACCATCCGGGTGAGCTCGCCAAAGTCCACGGCTTCCCCGCGCGGAAACGCGGGGCGACGGGACGATGGTTTGCCGTGATTGAGGCGGCGTTACGTGAACGTCGTCAAGCATGGCCCGCGCCCTCGCGGCGGGCGAGCGACGTGCCGCCGTCCAAATCGCACTGGCAGCGCCACTACCCCGAGTCCTACGCCGTGCTCGATGCAGCGCGCGGCCACATCGCAGAGGCAGCAGCAGAACTCGGGATCGGGGCGGAGAACGTGCTCGCACCCGCAGTATTGCGCCAGGTCATCTGGGCCGCGGCGGACGACCCAGTCGAAGTCACGGCCGCATTGGGCACGGATTTTGCTTGCCGACGCCTCCTCGAATCCGGCGCCCGGCCCTGGCAGGCCAGCATCGCGGGCCCACTCATCGCCCGCGCATACAGCGAATCAGCTGACTAGTTCTAGTCGCGGTCCGCCAATGCAGCCGCCCACTCGCGTACTTGTTGCGCAGCGGAGACAGCGTCAAGCCCGTACTCCGCGAAGACTTCGCCGCGGGAGGCGTGCGCCGGGAAGATGTCCGGGAACGCGAGGTGGCGAACCGGGGTATCCACCTCCGCGGCGGCGAGCGCCTCGGAGATCGCGGACCCCACGCCGGCGCGGACAATGCCGTCTTCGTACACCACCACCATGTCCGCCTCCACGGCCATGGCAATGATGTCCGGCGAGACAGGGATGACCCAGCGCGGATCAATTACCGTGACGCGGATGCCGTCCGCCGCAACGTCCTCGGCGACGGCAAGCGCGTAATCTGCAAGCGCACCCACAGCGACCAGGAGGACCTCAATCGCGTCGTCCCCCTGCTGGTCCGAGGCGGCTTCGTCTGGCACACGCAACACGTCGATGCCGCTAGCCAGGCGCTCCACCGCGTCGATGTGGTCGGTGACGCTGCCCTTGGGGAAACGGACCACAGTCGGGCCGTCATCCACCGCGATGGCCTCGCGGAACTCCTCGCGCAGACGAGCGGCGTCGCGCGGCGCGGCGATGCGGATGCCCGGCACGATGGAGGCCATCGCCATATCCCACACACCGTTGTGGCTCGCTCCGTCCGAGCCTGTGATCCCCGCACGGTCCAGCACAAACGTCACCGGCTGGTTGATCAGCGCCACGTCCATAAGCATCTGGTCAAACGCGCGGTTGAGGAAGGTGGAGTAAATCGCCACCACCGGGTGCATCCCGCCCAGGGCCAAGCCAGCTGCGGAAGCTACGGCGTGCTGCTCCGCGATGCCCACGTCGAAGAAGCGGTCTGGGAACTGTTCCGCAAACGGCGAAAGCCCGGTCGGGCCCGCCATTGCCGCTGTGATCGCCACAATGTCCTCGCGCTCGTGCCCGGCCTTCAGCAGCTCCTGCGTGAACACGGATGTCCATCCGGGCGGCGTCTTCGCTAGAGCCTCGCCCGTAACCGGGTCGATGGCCCCGGTGGAGTGCATCTGATCCGCTTCATCGTTCACCGCGGGCGCGAAACCGTGGCCCTTCTCCGTGACCACGTGCAGGATCAGCGGTCCGGAGTACTGCTTCGCGTACTTGAATGCGGCGATCAGTGCCTTGAGGTCATGCCCCTCGATGGGGCCGACGTACTTCATCCCCAGCTCAGAGAACATCTCCGTGGGCAGCACCTGGTAGCGCACCCCTGCCTTGAACGCGTGCAGCGCCTCAAAGGTGCGGTTGCCCACCCAGCCCATGGATTTCAGCGTCTTTTTGCCGGATTCCATCACCTCGTCGTACCCAGGCTGGATCCGGATCGCGGCCAGCTGGTCGCGAAGGCGAGTGAGGTTGTTTGCAAAACCACCGATAGTAGGCGCGTAGGAGCGGCCGTTGTCGTTGACCACAATCACCACGTTGCGGTCCCCCGCGGCGATGTTGTTCAGCGCCTCCCAGCACATGCCGCCGGTCAGCGCGCCGTCCCCCACCACGGCCACAACGTTGCTATCTCCCTCGCCCTTGAGCTGCTTCGCTTTCGCCAACCCGTCCGCATAACTCAGCGACGCACTGGCGTGGGAGGACTCGGTCCAATCGTGCTCGGACTCGGAGCGCGAGGTGTAGCCGGACAACCCGCCTTTCTGACGAAGGGAATCAAACTGATCCGCGCGCCCGGTGAGGATCTTGTGCACGTAGGACTGGTGCGACGTATCGAAGATGATCGGATCGTTCGGCGAGTCGAACACCCAGTGCAGGGCGATGGTCAACTCCACCACGCCAAGGTTCGGCCCGAGGTGACCGCCGGTGGCGGAAACCTTGTGGATGAGCATCTGCCGGATCTCATCCGCGAGCTTGCCCAACTCCTTCTGCGGCAGGGCCTTGAGGTCTGCCGGTGAAGCGAGGGTGTCTAGCAATCTCACAGTTAGGGTCTGCTCCTTTTACGTTTTGGGTGCGCCGCGTAGGCGATCCCGCTTCCGAGCCATCTTACACTGGGCGAAGCTCGCCCATCTCTACTGCCCGCGCGGGGAAAGTTCCACGATGGTTTCGAAGTGGTGGGTGGCCCCGAAAGCGTCGACAAGCATCATGCGCCCCGGCACGTACCCCGCCGAAGCCCACGCCGCGAGGTCGCGCGCCAGCGTCGCCGGATCGCACCCGATGTGGATCACCCGCTCCGGGCCTGCTGCGGCAACCGCCTGCACTACCTGCTCTCCCGCACCAGACCGCGGCGGGTCCAGCACAACAAGGCTCGGGGCTGGGAGCGTATCGACGCTCCCTTCAACCCTGCCCCGGTGCACCTCCACCGGAAGGCCGCGCAGACCCGGCTGCGGGTTCGACGTGGCCGCCGGGGAGTAGTCCACGGTGTGGACGGTGGCCCCGCCGGTCGCCGCGTGGATGGCGGGCACAAACGCGCCGACGCCGCCGTAAAGGTCCCACGCATCGCCGCGGGAGTAGGAGTCAGCGCCCCATTCCTGGATTAGGTGTGCATAGGCTTCGGGTGCCTCTTGGTGCGCCTGCCAGAATGCGGTGGCGGGAAAGCTGAACTCGGCATCCCCAATGCGCTCAGTTACCTGCCCGGTCCCCTCGATGACAGTGTGGATCTCTTCCACACGCCGCCCGCGTTGCACGCGCGCTGTCTCAACCACGTGGCGCGTGCCGTCCGCGTCGCGCACGGCCACAACCTCACTGCCGGGAGTGAACCGCTGCTGGCCGATCAGCCCGTCAGTCAAACCGGGCACCGGCTGCGTGCAAGCCTCAGACGCGATGACGTCCGTGGAGCGGGCACGGCGCACGCCGGCCAGCCCCGCCTGGTCTACGCCCAGCCGCACGCGGGTGCGCCATCCGACGTGAGGCTCGAGCGCGCGGGCGTCAATGGATGCTGGGTCAAACGCCTCCAAGGCGCCCGAGCGTCCGGCCAACGCGGAGAGCTGGCCCCGCAATACGTCAAGCTTCAGGTCCAGCTGCGCATCCGGCGCGACATGGCTGTAATCGCAGCAGCCCGCGCCCGCGGCCGCAGCCGGGCAGGCAGTTGGCACGCGGATGGGTGAAGGCTCGAGCACCTCGACCAGGTCGGCGCGCGCCCAGCGCTTCTTCTCCTTGGTCAAGCGCGCGGAGACGGTGTCCCCCGGCAACGCGCCGGCGACAAAGACCACTCGCCCATCTGCGTCGTTGCCAATGCCCTCCCCGCCGTGGGCCATGCGAGTGATGGCAAGGTTGACGGTGCCGCGTTCAGTGGTGCCGTGTTCAGATTCGGTCATGCCTAGCGGTTGTCACCAGCCGCGTCCGCACCGCCGTTCTGCTGACGGTTGATCTCCATGATCTCGCGCAGAGCATCGCTCAGCGCGTTCGGGTTGCCGCCGGTCGGCGCCTGGCCCTGCGCAAACGGATCATTCTGCTGCGCTGCGCGGGCCTGGACGGCCTGCTGCACCTGTGCTGCGAGCTGCGCCGGCAAAACGACGGGCAGGGAGTTACCTGCCAGAATGGGCTCCTCGCCGCGGTAGACAAAGGAACGGGCGATAGTTTCGCGGCCCAGGTCAGCCATCTCGGCTTCGCGCCCGGACGGTGCCGCCAGGGTGACGCGGTACAGCCAGCGCGGGCCCTCAATGCCGATGATGCGGATCGTGCCGTTGGTGCCGGTGCCCACGACCTCGCGGCCCCACGGACCCTCCTCCACGTGCACAGGCATGCCCTCGGAACGCATGCCCTCCGTGATCTCTGCAGCGGATTCCTCCCACATTCCGCCCGTGCGCGGCGCGGCAAACGCCACGGGGGTCAAGCGGCCGTACGGGGTCACAATGTGGACCATCTTCGGGCCCTGCTCCCCCATCTCCACCTGCACCTGCGTCCCCTTGGGCATGGGCACCCGCATGGAGCCGAGGGCTAGCGTGACATCGGAGAAATCGGAGAAGTCGAAATCATCGATATCCACCGAGTCCCCGTCGAACGGACCGGTGGAGCCGTTCACGGGGTCGTAGTTCTGCAGCGGCGCGGTGCCCGCAGCCTGCTCGATCGACTCCACCGCGGCAGGAGCCGGGGTGGCTGGCGCCTCTGCCGGTGCATCTGCGACCGACGCGGAATCCTCTACCGGTGCCGGCTGCTCTACCGGGGTATCTACCGGATCGGTGTTTTTCTCGGTGTTCTTCTCAGTGCTCTTCTTCTTGCCAAACGGCCAAAGTGCCATGGTGGTCTCGCTTTCTGCTTTCGTCGTAAATGCTAAATCTGCTCTCGACCTTAATGCGTGCCCGTGGAGCCGTACCCGCCAGTACCGCGCGCCGTTTCGTCCAGCTCCTCGACCTCTTCGAAGCCCACAAGCTCCACCCGCTGCACCACCAGCTGGGCAATGCGCATGCCGCGCGTGACCTCGAACGCCTTGGCGCGATCGGTGTTAAGCAAGCACACCTTCAACTCGCCGCGGTACTCCGCATCGACAGTGCCCGGGGCGTTGACGATGGTGATTCCGTGCTTGGCGGCTAGCCCGGAACGGGGATGGATTAGCCCCACCGTGCCCATCGGCAACGCAATGGCAATGCCGGTGCCAATCAGGGCACGCTCTCCCGGGGCCAACGTCACATCCTCTGCAGCGTAAAGGTCCGCACCCGCGTCCCCGGCGTGGGCGCGCATCGGAAGGACTGCATCAGGGTGAAGGCGCTTCACCCGCAGCGGCTCCAGGGGCCAGGCGGCCGATGGTGACGTGGGCAGTTCTGTGTCTACGTGGTCGTTCACGTGCCCCACACTACGCAAGGTGCCTGTCTTGCTGGCCGCATGGAGTTTGGCCTTGGGGCTCAACTAAGGTTGAAACGGTGACCAACCTCAGTACTTCCTCCCCCGGGTCCGGATCTGCGGCACCGCAGGTGCTTTACACGGAGCGGCAATGGGTTCCCTGGTACTGGTGGGCAGCCGGTCTCGGCTTGGTCTTGCTTCTCGCGGCGCAGTTCGCGCTGAACAGGAACATCTGGTGGTTTGTCATCTCGTTCCTCGCCGTTGGCGCACTGGTGGGCTGGTTCCTCACCTGGTTGTCTAAGACAGTGCTGCGCGTTGAGTTAGAGGCGGACGGCACCCGCTGGCTTATTGTCGATGACGCGAATCTGCCCAATACTGTCGTCGCCCGCTCGATGGTGGTGCCGCTTTCTGCCCGGCAGAATGCGCTGGGCCGGCAGCTCGATCCCGCCGCGTTTCTGGTTTCCCATGCGTGGGTGCCGGAGCACGTGCTGCTGGTGTTGAACGACCCCGAAGATCCCACCCCCTATTGGATGATCTCGGCGCGCAACCCGGAAGCTGTGTTGGATGCTTTCGTGCCGGGTCAGCGCACCGAGACCAGCGCCGGGGAGTAGCCCCCGCCCTACTCGCAGTCCAGGCAGATCATGGAGCCGTCCGGCTCCGTGTGCGCCAGACGCTTGCGCTTCTGCACTAGGAAGCAGGATGCGCAGGTGAACTCGTCTTCCTGACGCGGCTTCACCTCAACGTTGAGCTCCTCGCCGGAAAGGTCCTGGCTGGGAAGCTCGAAAGAATCAACGATCTCGCCGTCATCATCCATGCTGCTGCCGGCAGCTTCGGCGGCCTTCAGGCCCTCGAGGGAATCGGTCTCAATGTCGTCGTCCATGCGGCGACGCGGCGCGTCGTAATCGGTAGCCACTGTGGGAGTCCTCCAGCCAATGCGGTCTTGCGCACATCGGTGCGTAAAAGTCGGTCAATGCGCGGTGTAACAGCGCTCGGTTGAGGCGCTGTATCTGCACGATTTAGGCGGAATAGTAAAGCAACCCGACACGTCTGTCATCCGTGCACGTCATACGAGGTAACGGGGGTAATTTAAGGCCCCTCCAAGGGTTGGTCCGCGCCTGCGGCAGCAAGCAGGTCCGCGAAGGGCTCCCACAACCGCGGTGCCGCGGCAATGACAGGCGCGCCGATGTCCGCGCGGTCCACAAGACCCGGGTGCACGACCTTCGCCCCCGCTTCGGCGGCGATGACAGCGCCGGCCGCGTAATCCCAGGGGTGCGTCCCGTGCTCGTAGTACGCATCCACCCGCCCCTCCGCCACGTGGCACAGGTCCAGCGCCGCAGAGCCGAGGCGCCGGATGTCGCGCACGCGCGGCAGAATGAGCCGCAGCATCTCCGCCTGCTTGGCGCGGCGGGCGGCGTCGTATGCAAAGCCCGTAGCTACCAGCGCCAGATCGGTGTTGGACTCGCGCGACGCAATCAAGCGCCGCCGCTCGCCGCCGCGCTCCACAAACGCACCCTCGCCGGCGGCAGCGGAGTACACGTCCCCGTTCGCCACATTCACCACGCACCCAGCAACCAGCTCGCCGTGCAGGGCAGCGCCGATCGAGACCGCATACACAGGCAGGCCGTAGAGGAAGTTCACGGTGCCGTCGATCGGATCAACGATCCACAGCACACCACTGGTGCCCGCTACATCCGCGCCCTCCTCCCCGAGAATGCCGTCGTCAGGCCTCAGCTCCTTCAGACGTTCAGTAATGCGCTGCTCGGCGGCTTTGTCCACCGCGGTCACCGGATCCACCGGCGAAGTCTTGGTGCTGGTCACTTGGGCGACGGACCCGTGCTTCGCCAGGAAATCGCGCTGGAGCACGATGAGGTCGGCGGCATCCTTGGCCAGGTCTAAGCAAACGTCGAGAAGCTCGGTGGCGGCGGGAGTGGGCTGAGAGGAAGTGGGTGTGGCGTCCATGTGCTCCATCGTGCCTGTGTTGCTCCCGTTTTGTACACTGCACGGCATGGCAGAGGGCACGAACCTTGGTGTGGGCGTGGATGTCGGCGGCTCCGGCATCAAGGGCGCAGTGGTTGATCTGGATACCGGCGAGTTTGTCGGCGAGCGGGTGAAAATTCTCACCCCGAAGCCGGCCACCCCGGATGCGGTTGCCGCCGTGGTTGCGGATATTGTGCGCGAGCTGGACTGGGACGGCCCCGTCGGCGTGGCGCTGCCGAGCGTGATCAAGCACCAGGTCGCCCAGACCGCGGCCAACATCGACAAGTCTTGGATTGGCACCAACGTCCACGATCTGCTTTCCCGCCACCTCGGCGCGCGCCCCATTGCCGTGCTGAACGACGCTGACGCGGCCGGCCTCGCCGAAGTAGCGTTCGGGGAGCCGGAGGCGCAGAACGGCGCCGTCATCTTCCTCACCTTCGGCACCGGCATCGGCTCCGCATTCTTCGCGGAGGGCAGGCTCTTCCCCAACACCGAGCTGGGGCATTTGCTTATCGACGGTCGAGATGCCGAGCACATTGCTTCCTCCGCCGTGAAGGATGCTGAAGAGCTCAGCTACTCCCAGTGGGCGGAACGCGTTGATGGCGTGCTGCACGAGTTTGACCGCCTGTTCAACCCCACCGCGTTCGTTGTGGGCGGCGGAATCTCCCGCAAGGCGGAAAAGTGGGTGCCGAAGTTGACGGTTGATGTACCCGTCATCCCCGCGAAGCTGCGCAACCGCGCGGGCATTGTGGGTGCGGCGATGGCAGCCCACGATCACGTCACCCCCTAACACTTCTGCGCCCGGTCGGCGGGTCGGTGGAATTTAATCCGCGGGCCGTTGTTACACTTGGCGTTCTGAAATCGCGGACGGAAGTCCGTACCCTGGTGTGCCACATACCCCGGCCACCGGGGTCCGCCCCCGTAAACGGCTCCCACCGTGCGGGGAGCGGGAGATGATCCGACTGTGGAAAGGGCGTACGTGGTAGCCAGCGAAGCTTCAGGCGAGGACACCGTCACCGGCGCGGCAAACGCACCTGGCGGTGATACCGGCACGGAATCCACCACCGGCACAACCGGCACCAAGCGTGCTGTGAAGAAGACGGCGAAAAAGACTGTCAAGAAGACGGCTAAGAAGGCCGTGAAGAGGACCTCCACCGCCACTTCTGCGGCAGCTGAGGGTGCGGATGTGGAGGCAGCCGATGATGGCGAGCAGGCTCCGGTGAAGCAGGCTGCCAAGAAGACCGCGAAAAAGACCGCCAAGAAGGCCGTGAAGAAGGCTGCCAAGAAGACGGCGAAAAAGACCGCGAAGAAGGCAACGAAGAAGACGGCGAAGAAGACGGCGAAGAAGGTTGCCGCTAAGGACTCGGCCGTTCCTGGCGAGGACCAGCTCGAGCCGGAAGAGCTTGAGACCGAGGACGGTCTTAGTGTCGGCGAAGAGGAGCCGGCCGATCTGGATTACGACCCAGAAGACCCGGAGCTCATCGACGACGAGGATGACGCGTTCGATGACGAGCTGCCGGGCGACCTCGAGGACGATGAACTCGACGGCGATGAGGCCGACGAGGATGAAGAGGACGAGGAAGATGAGGACGAAGAGGAAGACGATGGCTCCTCCGTCTGGGACATCGAAGAATCTGCCGCCCTCCGTCAGGCCCGTAAGGATGCGCAGCTCACTGCCTCTGCTGACTCTGTTCGCGCGTACCTGAAGCAAATCGGCAAGGTGGCCCTGCTTGACGCGGAGCAGGAGGTTTCCCTGGCCAAGCGCATTGAGGCTGGCTTGTACGCCCAGTACCGCCTTGATGAGATGGCCCGCGCCGCGGAAGAGGGTGACAAGGATGCCAAACTCACCCCTGCGATGAAGCGTGATCTCCGCGCCGTTGCACGCGACGGACGCAAGGCGAAGAACCACCTGCTGGAGGCCAACCTCCGCCTCGTGGTTTCCCTGGCAAAGCGCTACACCGGCCGAGGTATGGCGTTCTTGGACCTGATCCAGGAGGGCAACCTGGGCTTGATCCGTGCTGTGGAGAAGTTCGACTACTCCAAGGGCTACAAGTTCTCCACCTATGCAACATGGTGGATCCGCCAGGCCATTACCCGCGCGATGGCGGACCAGGCCCGAACCATCCGCATCCCGGTCCACATGGTCGAGGTGATCAACAAGCTCGGCCGCATCCAGCGCGAGCTGTTGCAGGACCTCGGCCGCGAGCCGACGCCGCTTGAGCTGGCGAAGGAAATGGACATCACCGAGGAGAAGGTCCTCGAGATCCAGCAGTACGCCCGCGAGCCGATCTCACTGGACCAGACTATTGGCGACGAGGGCGACAGCCAGCTAGGCGACTTCATCGAGGACTCCGAGGCCGTGGTCGCCGTGGACGCTGTCTCCTTCACACTGCTGCAGGACCAGCTCCAGGACGTGCTCCACACGCTCTCCGAGCGCGAGGCCGGCGTGGTCCGCCTGCGCTTCGGGCTTACCGACGGCATGCCGCGCACCCTCGACGAGATCGGCCAGGTTTACGGCGTGACCCGCGAGCGTATCCGCCAGATCGAGTCGAAGACCATGTCTAAGCTGCGCCACCCCTCCCGCTCCCAGGTACTACGCGACTACTTGGACTAGGCGGACCGGGCTGGCGCTGTGCCAGCTTGGCGACGATTGGCCGGGCGAGACGATTTCTCGCCCGGCTTTGCGTTGCACCGAGCGAAATGTTTTCCGCCGTGCGGAATCGCGCCCTGCGGAGCACTCTCAACCCTCACGTGAAGGTTCTCCGCCGTGCGGAACACTCTCAAGTCTCGCTTCATGGTTCTCCGCCGTGCGGAAGACCCTCAAGTCTCACTTCATGGTTCTCCGCCGTGCGGAACACTCTCAACCCTCACGTGAAGGTTCTCCGCCGTGCGGAACACTCTCAACCCTTACGTGTAGGTTTTCCGCCGTGCGGAACACTCTCAACCCTCACGTGAAGGTTCTCCGCCGTGCGGAACACCCTCAAGTCTCACTTCATGGTTCTCCGCCGTGCGGAACACCCTCAACCCTCACGTGAAGGTTCTCCGCCGTGCGGAATCGCGTGCGGAGCATTCTCAACCCTCGCGTGAATGTTTTCCGCCGTGCGGAACACTCTCAACCCTTACGTGAAGGTTCTCCGCCGTGCGGAAGATCTGCCAGGCTTTGCCTGGGCAGCCGTGGTTTTCCGCCGTGCGGAATCGCGACCTGCGGAACACCCTCAAGTCTCACTTCAGGGTTTTCCGCCGTGCGGAATCGCGCGCTGCGGAACACTCTCAACCCTTACGTGAAGGTTTTCCGCCGTGCGGAACACTCTCAACCCTCACGTGAAGGTTCTCCGCCGTGCGGAACACCCTCAAGTCTCACTTCATGGTTCTCCGCCGTGCGGAACACCCTCAAGTCTCACGTGAAGGTTCTCCGCCGTGCGGAACACTCTCAACCCTTGCTTCATGGTTCTCCGCCGTGCGGAACACCCTCAACATGAAAGAGACCCCAGCACGTAGCCGGGGCCAGAATCTGCTGAACCAGGCCGGCTCCAAAACCGGACTGGTGCTGCGAGTTAATTGTTCGCGTTCGGGTTCAACCGCGGGTTGTTCAGCACCTCGCGCTGGATGCACTCCTGCAGCTCCTGCGGGTTGTCCTGGTACTGCTCACACTTTTCGATCATCCCGCTGTCCAGCACTTCTTGGGCGATCTGGTAGCCAAAGGCGAAAAGCGCGGCGGACACAACCAAGGAGATTGCGCCCATGACGATACCGGCGATGGCCTTGCCCTTGCCGCTGTTTGCGCCCGGCACGTGGACGCCAGCTTGAATGTCCTTGGCGCGGCGGATACCCAAGAAGCCGAGCACGATGGAGACAAGGCCGAGGACGATCGCAAACGGGAAGAACAGGACGATGAAGATCAAAGCAATGATGCCGACGACCAGGGCAGCGGTTGACATCGAGTTCTTCGGAGCCACCCCTGCTGGCCCGTAACCCGGGTAAGGCTGCTGGCCGTAACCGTCCTGGCCGTACTGGCCGTACCCAGAATCCTGGCCATACTGGCTGTAGCTGTCTTGGCCGTACTGGCCAAAGTTGGACTGGCCAGTTTGCCCGTAATCGCTCTGCTGGCCGTAGGAGCCATAATCGGGCTCCTGCCCGGACGGGTTGTAGGCGGAGTAGCCCTCAGGGTGGTTAAAGCCGCTCGGGTCCGGCTGATTGCGGTTGGGGTACGGGTTGTTAGTCACAGTGATCTCTTTCTCGACTCATGTCTGTTGAAGTTTCCCCGCCATGATACAGATCCCGCCCCGGCACAACGGTCGCCAAAGCCCCTACCGGAATGCCTTACAGCCAAAGCCCCTACCAACCGCGGAGGTAGGCAATGCGGTCGCGAAGTTGCTCCGCGTTGCAGAGCGCCGTGGGTGGACCGCCGCAAGCGTTGCGCGCCTCAGTATGGATCGCGCCGTGGGCGCGCCCGGTTTTACTTGCGACGATTGCAACACGCGCGTTGAGCTCCTTGCGCAGCTCCGGGATTTCGTCGGAGGCAACAGCTCCAGAAGTGCCGGCCCCAGAAGTGCCGGCCCCTGAACTGCTGGCCCCAGCTGACGCAGCCCCGGCTCCGCCGCTTGGTGGTTGGGATGTTCTTCCGTCGTTAAGCGGGGAGCCCGGAAGGGGCTCGCCCAAAAGCTCGGCGCGCTCGCGGGCCTGCCGCTCGGCCGCCCGGCGCGCCTTCTCCTCGGCGTCCCTCGCGTCGAGCTGGTCGCTCTGGCGTTTACGCAGAAGCAGTTTCACCTGCTCAGCGTCAAGCAAACCGGGAAGCCCCAGGAAGTCCTGCTCCTCGGCGGAGCCGGCTTCAGTTGGGGTGCCGTAGGTGGAGCCTTCGAAAATGAGCGAGTCCAGCTCGGCGGACGCGCCGATGGCCTCGTAGCCGGTGAGCTCGTCCGGCTCGTTCTCGGTGCGGTTCGCCTGCTCCAAGAGCTCGTCGGACCAGCCGGATTCGCGGTGCGGCTTGCCCAGCACGTGGTCGCGCGCAACCTCCATGTCCTCGGCGAGCTGAAGCAGCACCGGCACGGACGGCAGGAACACCGAGGCAGACTCGCCGGGCAGGCGGGAGCGCACAAAGCGCCCGATGGCCTGGGCGAAGAAGAGCGGGGTGGACGCGGAGGTGGCGTAGACGCCGACGGCCAAGCGCGGCACGTCCACGCCCTCGGACACCATGCGCACGGCCACCATCCACTCGGACGTGGAGTTGGAGAATTCTGTGATGCGGTCGGATGCTCCGGCTTCGTCCGAAAGCACGACGGTGACCGGCGTGGAGCTGATGCCCTGCAGGATCTTTGCGTAAGCGCGCGCGGTGGTGGTGTTGGTGGCAATGACCAGCCCGCCGGCATCCGGCATGTGGGCGCGGATCTTCATCAGGCGGGTGTGCGCGGCTGTGAGCACCGCCGCGATCCAATCGCCTTTCGGGTCCAGCGCCGTGCGCCACGCTTTCGCTGTCTGCTCCGCATTCAGCGGCTCTCCCAGACGCGCGGAGTATTCCTCCCCCGCCGAATCCTTCCACTGGGCCTCGCCGGAATAGGCCAGGAACACCACCGGGCGCACTACGCCGTCGCGCAGCGCCTCGGCGTAGCCGTAGGTGTAGTCGGACTGGGAGACCAAGTGGCCCTCCCCGTCCTCTTCGTAGCGCACGAAGGGGATCTGCGAATCGTCGGACCGGAACGGCGTGCCGGTCAAAGCCAAGCGGTGCTCTACGTCGTTGTACGCCTCATAGATACCGTCGCCCCAGCTCTTGGCGTCGCCCGCGTGGTGGATCTCATCCAGAATCACCAGCGTGCGCCGCGCACTTGCAACGGCGTGGTGCTTGAACGGGTGCATGCCCACCTGGGCGTACGTGACCACAATGCCGTCGTAGGCAGGGTTCACCGCGGACGCGTTGGTGAAGTCCGGGTCCAGCGACAGACCGAAGCGCTTTGCCGCGTCTGCCCACTGGTGCTTCAGGTGCTCGGTTGGCACCACCACGATGAGGCGCTGCACGCTTTTCGACGAATACAGCTCCGCCGCCAGCGTCAAAGCAAACGTCGTCTTGCCGGCGCCCGGCGTAGCAACAGCGAGGAAGTCTCGCGGCTTGTCCCGCAGAAACGAATCAAGGGCCTCCTGCTGCCATGCGCGCAGACGAGGCCCCGAGGTTGACGATGTCACTTGCGGCGCAGCCCCTTGTAAATACGCTCGCAGTCCCCGCACACGGGCGATCCCGGCTTTGCCTGCTTCTTCACCGGGAACGTCTCCCCGCACAGGGCCACGACCATCTTGCCGGAGATAGCCGAGTCGACGATTTGGTCTTTCTTGACGTAGTGGAAAACCTTGGGGGTTCCATCGTCAGTCGTGGACGAGGTATCTTCCCGCAGGTCGGTGCGCTCGAGGGTTTTCGTCGTCGTCTTCACGCCCACCATCATGCCCCACATGGCGGAAGAACTTAAGCCGGAGGGCTACCCTCTAAAGCTATGAGCGCAACCGGCGAGCACTTCCACGACCGTGACACGGTGGACGTGGATGTAGAGCCCGAGGGCAAGAAGCCCCGCCGCAGTCGACGCTCCTCCCGCGCTCTGATCACGGACCTCAAGCATTCCCCCGAGCAGAACCGCCAGAGCCGCGAGAAGCAGTACCTCATCCTGCAGGGCATCCGTCTGCCGTTCATTCTGCTTTCCCTCGTCGCCGCGTTCGGCTGGAACAACTGGGGTTTGGCCTCCATCTTCTTCCTCATTTCTGTTCCGCTACCCTGGATCTCGGTGATGGTGGCCAACGGTGAGGGCGAAGTGCGTGACGCGCGTTCCCGCAACGTATATAAGCCCGCGGTTGCGCGCGAGGAGGCATACCGGCTGGAGGCCGCACGCCAGGCCCAGCTGAACCAGGCTTCCCAGTCTGGCAGCGCGCAGGCGCCCAGTATCATCGAGCACGACGATTAGACGCCTTCGACGCGAAGGAGCTTGAAAGCCTCGTGACCGCTCCCACTCCCCCAGCGCCACTCATGCGTGAGCTTGCTGCCGCGCTCACCAGCGCAAACTTCACCGCCGAGGGTATCGCCGCGCACTTGGGCCCCGACGCCACCGACGCGCTTTACCGCGGCGAGCCCGGCGTTGTCCTCGCCGCCACCCGCGGCGGCACCACGCTGGATTCGCTCATCCGCTTCTTCCTCCTACGCCGCCCCGCCACCGGCGAGCAGCTCGCGGACATGCTGGGTTCCCGGCTGGGGCTTTCGCTTATCGACGCTTCATTTGTCGCCCCAACCCCAGCAGGCGACCTTGAAGTCCAGTTTGACGTTCGACCCCACATCGTGGCCGGCGAGCCTAGGTTGGTGCTGTCGGACCGAGACGCCTCCGTCACCGACATCGTGCCCGGGCGGGACCACGTTCTGGGTGTTGGTGCCGCGTCCCTGTCTCTCTTATCCGCCGCACCCCAGACACCCGTGGACCGGGTTTTGGACCTTGGCACCGGTTCCGGCATCCAGGCCCTGGCCCAGGCAGGTTGCGCGGAGCGCGTGGTGGCGACGGATGTGCACCCCCGCGCAATTGCGCTCGCGGAAGCAACGCTTGCAGCAAACAACGTGGACAACGTGGAGTTGCGCACCGGCGGCTGGTTCGATCCGGTGGCCGGCGAGCGGTTCGACCGGATCGTGGCCAACCCGCCGTTTGTGGTGGGGCTGCCGGAGGTTGGTCACGTCTACCGCGATTCCGGGCTCGCGCTCGACGGGGCGACCGAACTCGTGCTTTCACAAGCACCGGACTACCTGGCTGAGGACGGCACCGCGTGCGTGTTGGGCGCGTGGGTCCACACCTTGGACACACCGTGGCAGACGCGTGTGGCCTCCTGGCTGCCGTCGACAGGCATCAGTGCGTGGGTGCTGCAGCGGGACGTGGTGGACCCCGGCATGTACGTCTCCACCTGGCTCAAGGATGAATCAGTGGACCCCCGCTCCCGCGAAGCCATCGAACGCACCGAGACGTGGCTGGACTTTTTCGATGCCCATGACGTGCACGCAATCGGCTTCGGCTGGGTGTTCCTCCGCGACATCGGGGATGCATCGTCCGAGATCACTGCCGAAGAGCTGCGCCAGACCTTCACCGATCCCCTCGGCCCCGAGGTGGAGGAGTACTTCCTGCGCACTGACTGGCTGCGGGGCCGCGACAGGGACGGTGTCCTAGACGCGGCGTACCTTCTCCGTCCCGGCGTGGCGTTGGAAGACGTCCAGTTGGCGGTCCTAGACGCGGCGTACCTTCTCCGTCCCGGCGTGGCGTTGGAAGACGTCCAGTTGGCGGATGACGTAACCGGTATGGGTTTTGCGCCTGAGGTCATCTTTCCGGGCTCCACCCGCAAGGCCTGCCCTTACGCGCGGTGGTGGGCCTGCTCGCAGCCTCGCGCGGCCTTACCGACGCGGCCCAGATCGCCGAGCTGGAGGCGGATGCCGCGAGCGTGATCGTTGACCTGGTTCGCCACGGTTTAGTTATTTATCCCCGCTGACATTGCAGAGGTGGTTGCGGCATGAGAGCAGTGCTGACTCGGGTTTCCAGCGCATCGGTGACTGTCGACGGTGAGATTGTCGGCAGCATCGATTGCCCGCAGACCGGCGGAATCTTGGCCTTGGTGGGTGTCGGCGCGGACGATGGCGAAGACGCATGCGAAACGATGGCCCGCAAGATCGCCGAGCTGCGAATCCTGGAGGGCGAGCGATCTGTGCTGGACGCGGACGCGCCCGTGCTCTTGGTTAGTCAGTTCACGCTGATGGGAAGAACGGCCAAGGGGCGGCGCCCCTCGTGGTCCGACGCGGCGCCGGGTGACGTTGCAGAGCCGGTAATCGAGGCGATTGCAGCAAGCTTGCGGGACCGCGGAATCACGGTTGAGCAGGGCCGATTTGGTGCCAAGATGCGGGTTGAAAGCGTGAATGAAGGCCCGTTTACCGTAATCGTCGAAACTTAGCCTGCACCGCCACGCAGGAGTGATACGATTCACACATCAAAGTGATGTGCCCGGGTACGGAAATCCCCACTCCCCACCCCCGGGAACAAACGCGAACCCCCGCGCGTTATGTAGTTGGATTCCCCACAACCTTATGAGGAGGCAGCACCACATGACTCAGCCGGATCATGCCAACGCCGCAGAGCAGGAGGAAGTTGACCGCGGTAGCCGCCGAAATCAGACGAACGATAACCCGTCCGCTGACCTTGTCCGCGTGTACCTCAACGGCATTGGCAAGACCGCTCTGCTGGATGCAGAGGAAGAAGTTGAGCTTGCCCAGCAGATCGAGGTTGGGCTGTACGCCCAGTACCTCCTGGATGACCCGGACACCGAACTCACCCGCGCGATGAAGCGCGACCTGAAGATCCTGGCCAAGCAGGGCCGCAAAGCACGCGCCCACCTGCTCGAGGCGAACCTCCGCCTGGTTGTCTCCCTGGCGAAGCGCTACACCGGCCGCGGGATGCCGCTATTGGACTTGATCCAGGAGGGCAACCTGGGCCTCATCCGCGCGATGGAGAAGTTCGATTACACCAAGGGCTTCAAGTTCTCCACTTACGCCACCTGGTGGATCCGTCAGGCCATCACCCGCGGAATGGCGGACCAGTCCCGCACTATCCGTCTCCCGGTCCACCTTGTGGAGCAGGTGAACAAGCTTTCCCGCATCCGCCGCGAGATGTACCAGTCCCTGGGACGCGAACCGACGAATGAGGAGCTGGCGGAGGAATCCGGCATCCCCGAGGCGAAGATTGAGATGCTGCTGCGCCAGTCTCGTGACCCGGTGAGCTTGGACATGCCGGTCGGCGCTGATGAAGAGGCGCCGTTGGGCGACTTCATCGAGGACGCCGAGGCGACCGACGCAGAGGATGCGGTGGTGTCCACCCTGCGCCACGACGACATCGAAGACATTATTAACGGCCTCGAGCAGCGCGAGCAGGATGTGATTCGCCTGCGCTACGGTCTGACCGATGGTGTGCCGCGCACACTGGATCAGATTGGCCGCGAGTTCGGCCTCTCCCGCGAGCGGGTCCGACAGATCGAGCGCGAGGTAATGGCCAAACTTCGCGTGGGCGAGCGGGCTGACCGTCTCCGCGATTACGCGATGTAAATACCCAGGTCGAACACGTTGTGCCCGGTGCATGCACCGGGCCTTTGTGTTTCCCGCAACATTCAGCTGGGCTGGGTTAAAGTAGTGCGTATGCGTGATCTGGTCGACACCACGGAAATGTACCTGCGGACGGTATATGAGCTTGAGGAAGAGGGCATTATCCCCCTGCGCGCCCGCATCGCAGAGCGCCTTGAGCAGTCCGGCCCCACGGTGTCCCAGACAGTGGCCCGCATGGAGCGCGACGGGCTGATCGTCGTGGAGCGGGACAGGTCCCTTTCCCTCACGCCGCAGGGTCGGGAGCTGGCCACGTCGGTGATGCGTAAGCACCGCCTTGCAGAGCGCCTGCTCACCGATGTGTTGGGGCTGGACATTGAAGAGGTCCACGAGGAAGCCTGCCGCTGGGAGCATGTGATGAGCGATGCGGTTGAACGCCGCGTTGCCGCGGTGCTTGAGGATCCGAGCCGCTCCCCCTTCGGTAACCCCATTCCGGCGTTGGAGGAGATCGGCGGCCCGAGCACGGTTGATATCCAGCAAGGTCAGCGCAGCGTTGACCTGCGCTTGACTGGCCCCGCGCAGGTGAAGGTGGTGCAGATCAGCGAGATCCTCCAGCAGGGCACAGCAGTGCAGTCCCCGCTGATCTCCCTCGGTTCCCTGGTGGGACAAACCGTAACCCTGGACCCGCACGAGGACGGGGCGATGACGGTGACCACGCAGGAAGGCGAGTCGGTAGAACTCGCCCCCGAGTTTGCGCACGCGCTGCGCGTTGAGCTGGCCTAGAGCTAGCGTGGCCCCGGCAATTACTTAGCCCCTGCGCGGCCCTCCAGCAGCTCCCAGGCTTCGCCGCAACCGCGCAACGCGGTTTTGATGAGAGACTCGTGGGCGCCTGCGCGCAGAAGTTGTGCAAGGTAGTAGGACAAAGAGTGTTCCGGGATTTCTTCCTGCGCGCACTCTAAGGCGGCACTTGCCCAGGATGTGAGCTTGAGCTTCACTGCAATCAGCGCCCAGATGCACAGTGCATTGCAGCGGATGACGCCGTTGTAGTTGCGGGCGATGTCCACCAGCACCGCCCCCGCGGAAAATGGATGGTCCAGCGCCGTGGCAATCAGGCTGTCGCGCAAAGGGTTGCGGGTGAGCACTGCGGCGACGTGCTCGAGATCGTGCGTTGCGGCGGACAGATCGCGTGAAGTGGACCAGGCCTCGTCTCCAATGAACGGCCCCGCGGTTGCGGTACGCAGCACATCGCAGGCACGCTGGACCTCCGCGCGAGCGTTTCCCGGGTCCGAGGAGAGCGCATCTACAAGGCGCTGGCCGCGGCCGTAGATCGAAGCAAGGGTGCGGCTGTCCGGCATGCACCCGATCGGCCCGCACGCGTCGAAAAATGAGCGGGTGTGCTCGCGGTCCAGCTCAGGAAGCGCGCCCAGGGCCAGCAACGGCGCCATGGTGGGTTGGGCTACCACCGAGGAAATCGTCCCGCCAGCCACATTGTCGGGCAGGCCAGCCTCGGTGAGTACCGGGTTATCTGGGCCGAAGAGGGTGGTGTACGGGGTGCCGGTGGCGATCTCTGAGGCCAGCCAGCAAGCGTCGATAAGCGGGAGCCCAGTTGTGGCACGGGCGGCGCCGAGTTCGAAAACAGCATCCGCGACTAGGGGGGAGTCCGGGATGCGGCTGATAACAAGGGCAAGGCGGGCGGCGGTGAGTTCGGTGGTGGTGGAGGAGGCGTATTCGGTGATGCGGGCGGTGTGGCAGAGGTCGGTGCGCAGGATGGGGCCGAGGAAGAGCCCATCTGTGTCGCGGTTGTGCTCGAGGGTGAGGATGATGGCGGATTCCTGAGGGTAGAACCCGAGGATGCCGGGGATAGCGGCGAAGAGGTCGCCGAGGCTGCGAAGCGTTGCCTCGACGGGGGTGTGCGGAGTGGACTGGGATTCAAAGTGTGGTGTTTGTGTCATGGGTATTGGACGCTCGCGGGGCCGCATTCGTTCCATCCTTTTCTGAACTCGCGGCGGCGTTATCCACAATCCGGGGCGATATGGTCATCCCAGTGGCGGGCTGTGGATAGATCGGGCCGCGCCGCTGGCATCGGACAAGCGGATGGGGCAGAATTGAATGCCCGATACCGTGCCTGCCGCGGTGTGCCACGGCGTGCAGCAGCCTGTCGCGCGCGGGAATGTTGCGGCAGCTTCTACCGTTGACATGTACAACTGCGCATGGGGATGTGCGCACCTTTGTTCCATGAGGAGGAATACCATGTCGGACGATCACCGCATGTACGAACTTGAGTATCCTTCGCCAGCTGTCGGCGAGGGGGCTCCCGCCGGCCCGACCCTGATTATTGCGATGCAGGGCTACGCAGACGCCGGCCACGCTGTGGAAGGTTCCGCAGACCACCTAAAGGCTGCGCTGGAATCGCGCACGGTGGCCACCTTCAACAACGATGAGTTGATTGACTACCGCTCCCGCCGCCCTGTGGTCACCCTGAACAAGCACGAAATCTCCAGCGTGGAGGATCTGGAGCTGGACATGCGCGTGCTGCGGGACGAGGAGGGCACGTCCTTCCTGCTGCTTTCCGGCCCGGAGCCGGACTTGCGCTGGGAGGCATTCAGCGAGGCTGTAGCGGACTTGGTGGAGCGTTTCGATGTTCGCGAGACCATCTGCCTCTACGCCGCCCCGATGGGTGCGCCTCACACCCGCCCGCTGGTGGTGTCCGCGCACGGCAACAACCGCGACCTGGTGGGTTCCATGTTCACGTTCGACGGGATGGTCACCATTCCGGGTTCTGCCGCCATCTTGATTGAGCGGGAGCTGCACAAGCGTGGCCGCCCGGTTGCCGGCTACACGGCGCACGTGCCGCACTATGTGGCATCCTCGCCGTACCCGCACGCGATGCTGCAGCTGCTGCAGTCCGTGGAAGACGCTTCCAACCTGAAGTTCCCGCTGCGTGCCTTGGAGCGGGACATGGCGAAGGTGTCCCGCCAGCTTGCGGAGCAGACGGCTGCGAGCGAAGAGATCGCGCACGTGGTGCAGGCCCTGGAGCAGCACTACGACCAGGAGATGGAAGATTACCGTGAGCGGCACCCGGAGGCGATGATGCCGGGTGAGGCGCAGGTGCCTTCTGGCGAGGAGATCAGCGAGGCATTTGAGAACTTCCTGGCCGCAATCGAGGACCGTGACCGCCCGCGGGGTGAGGTCGGTTCCGCTTTCAGCGAAGATGACCGCCAGCGCCTGAGCGACCACTACTTCGTCGACCCAGCCGAGGACCTCGAGGAGGACCCTGAGGAGGACGACGAGTAGTTCGCTAGGTTGGTAGGCGTGATGCTTGCCGATTTGCTGCCTGATCTCGCCGACGTTCCGGAGTCTCTCTTCGAGGACGCGGTGTGGGAATCCTTCACCCGGTGGACTGCCGCGCGCGGGATCTCGTTGTATCCGGCGCAGGAAGAGGCGTCGCTGTCGCTCTTGGCGGGCGATAACGTCATCCTGGCTACCCCCACCGGCTCCGGCAAATCCATGGTGGCGAACGCCGCGCACTTCATCGCCATGGCCCGCGGCCAGCGCAGCTTCTACACCGCGCCTATCAAGGCCCTGGTGAGCGAGAAGTTCTTCGCGCTGTGCGAGATCTTCGGTCCCGAGAACGTGGGCATGATGACCGGTGATGCAACGGTAAACGGCAACGCCCCCATCATCGCGGCGACCGCCGAAATTGTGGCCAACATTGCCTTGCGTGAGGGCGCCAATGCCCGCATTGACCAGGTGGTGATGGATGAGTTCCACTACTACTCAGAGCCGGACCGCGGCTGGGCATGGCAGGTGCCGCTGCTAGAACTGCCGAAGGCGCAGTTTTTGCTCATGTCCGCAACCCTCGGCGACACGAAGTGGCTGGAGGACGACCTCACTGCCCGCACCGGTCGGCGCACCACCTACGTGGGCGGCTCCACCCGCCCCGTCCCATTGGACTTCCATTACGTGTTCACCCCGGTCCACGAGACCATCGAGGAACTCATCGCGGACGGCAAGGCACCGATTTACGTCGTGCACTTTTCCCAGCGCGAAGCCACAGAGCGCGCCCAGGCGCTGACCAGCATGACCTTCCTCACCACCGAAGAAAAGGCACAGGTTGCAGCCGAGATCGGGGACTTCCGCTTTACGACGACGTTTGGCAAGACCCTGTCCAAGCTCGTCCGCCGCGGGATTGGCATCCACCATGCCGGCATGCTGCCGAAATACCGCCGACTAGTGGAGCGTCTCTCCCAGACCGGGCTGCTGAAAGTTATCTGCGGCACCGACACCCTCGGCGTTGGCATCAACGTGCCAATCCGCACGGTGCTGATCACGGGGCTGGCGAAATACGACGGCACGCGCCAACGCGTATTGAAGTCCCGCGAGTTCCACCAGATTGCGGGCCGCGCGGGACGCGCGGGGTTTGATACCGAAGGCACCGTGGTAGTGGAGGCGCCGGAGCATGAGATTGAGAATGTCAAGCTCCGTCGAAAAGCGGGCGATGACCCGAAGAAGCTGAAGAAGCTGCGAAAGAAGTCCGCGCGCGACGGCGAAGTGTCATGGTCCGAGAAGACGTTTGAGCGCCTTACCACTGCGGAGCCGGAAGAGTTGACCAGCCAGTTCAGGGTGTCCAACTCCATGCTGCTGAACGTTGTAGCGCGACCGGGTGACGGGTATGAACACATGCGCCACCTGATTCGCACCAATCACGACCCGCGCGCGAAGCAGAACCGGGACATCTTGACCGCCGTGGACCTGTTCCGCGGTCTCGTGAACGCCGGAGTGGTTGAGCGCACTCCGGATTCGCCGGCGTTTCGCCCGTACACGCTCACGCGAGAGCTGGACCGGGACTTTGCGCTCAACCAACCCCTCTCCCCCTTCGCACTGGCGTTTCTCACGCTGCTGGACCCGGAGTCGGAGACGTACACCCTCGACGTGATCTCCACGTTCGAGGCGATTTTGGATGATCCGCGGCAGCTGCTGCAGGCGCAGCAGACTGCGGCGCGGGGCGAGGAGATCGCCGCGCTGAAGGCGGAGGGCGTGGACTACACCGACCGCATGGCGATCATCGAGGACGTGACGTACCCGAAGCCCCTGGAAGATGAGCTCGAGGAGGCGTTTGCAACGTTCACCGAGGGCAACCCGTGGGCGAAGGAATTCGAGCTCTCACCGAAGTCTGTCGTGCGCGACATGCTCGAGCACGCGATGACGTTCTCAGACCTCATCGCTACCTACGGCCTCGCCCGTTCGGAGGGCGTGGTGCTGCGTTATCTCACCGATGCTTGGCGGACGTTGGCCCACTCCATCCCGGAGCAGTACATGAACGAGGAGTTGGCGGACATCATCGTCTGGCTCGGCGAGCTGATCCGCCAAGTGGACTCTTCGCTTATCGACGAATGGGCGCACATGGCCGACGAGGACTCCCCCGTCTCCCGGGAAACAATGGAGCGGGAACTTGCCTTCGGCGTGGAAGACCCGACGGCGCTCACCGCAAACCGCCGCGCGTTCACCATCATGGTGCGCAATCTCTTCTTCCGCCTTACCGAACTCTTTGCGTACGAGAAGGAAGATCAGCTTGCCGCCATGCTGGACTACCTGGATCCGGACGCGAGGGTGGATTGGCCGGCCGCGATGGACGACTACTTCGACGAGTACAACGACATGGACACCGGCCCCGAAGCGCGCGGGCCGGAGTTCTTCCGCCTCGGCAACCAGAGCGGGCGGCAGTGGGAGGTCGTGCAGATCTTCAAGGACCCAGAGGGGGACCACGCATTCCAGCTCCACGGTGTTGTGGACCTAGATGCCTCCGACGAGGCAGGCGAGGTGCGTCTGGCATCCCTGGAGCTGCGCCAGTCCTGATTGCGGGCCAGCCACAAGGTGCCCAGCCACGGCTTGGGCGAATCCGGCCCGCGCGGCACCGCCAGCCGGTACATTCATGGCCATGACTACGGCTCTTGTCATTGGCGCGGGCATGACTGGCCTGGCCACAGCTTGGCACCTGCAGGAATACGGATACGACGTGGAGGTGGTAGACCGCGTTGGCGTTGCCGGCGGGTCTTCGTGGGGCAACGCGGGCTGGCTCGCGCCCGGCAAGACCATCCCGCTATCCAACTCCAGCCTCTGGATGTACGGGCCCACCGCCCTGTTTGATAAGCACGCAGCGCTGGATGTCCCGGTGCGCGTGGACGCGAAGCTCTGGGCGTTTGTTGCGCAGTTCATGGCGCACGCCACTTCCCGCGCATGGGACACCACCATGAAGGGCCTGACCCCGGCAGATCTCGCAGCACTGAAGGCATTCGACGAGCTCGAAGCAGGCGGCGTGGATGCAGAGAGCATTGAGGCACCGTTTATCGTGGGTTTTGAGACCGAGGCGCTGGCCGGCGGCTTCCTGAAGGAAGTTGAGGGCGCCAAGCGCCATGGGCAGGACATTCCTTTCCGCAAGGTCTCCCTCGAGGAGGCGCGCCAGGACGCGCCGATGCTCACGGAGAAGGTCGGCGCAATCTACCGGATGGAGGGCCAGCGCTACATTGAGCCGGGCCCCTACTGCGAGGCAATTGCGGATTCCATCGAAGCGCGCGGCGGCACCATCACCAGCGGTGTCGAAGTTGTGGAGGTGCAATCCACCCGCAAGCCCGCAGTGAAGCTCTCCACCGGCGAGTGGTTGAACCCGGACGTTGTGGTTATTGCCACCGGCGCGTGGATGCCGAAGCTGGCGAAGGATCTCGGTGTCACCACGATGATTCAGGCCGGCCGCGGGTACTCCTTCAGTGTGGAGACGGAGCAGCCGGCTACGTGCCCGGTGTACCTCCCGGAGCAGAAGGTTGCCTGCACCCCGTACCAGGGCCGCTTCCGCGTAGCCGGCACCATGGAGTTCCGTGGGCCGGATGAGCCGTTCCAGCCGGGCCGCATCAAGTCCATCATCCACACCACTACGCCGATGTTCCGCGGCGTGGACTGGGATTCCCGTCAGGACGAGTGGGTGGGCTCCCGCCCTGTCACCCCGGATGGCCTCCCGCTGGTCGGCGCTACCAAGGCGCCGAATGTGTATGTCAACGGTGGCCACGGCATGTGGGGCGTTGTACTCGGCCCCATCTCGGGCAAGATGCTGGCGAAGGAGATCGCGACCGGAGAGGTCGACCCGATCCTCAAGCCGTTCGACCCGCTGCGCGGCCACTTCGTCGGAATTTAGCGGGCGCCCCCGGGGACCGCTCTTAGAAAGGAATCTTTTATGGTGCGCTTTGACCACCTCACTATCCTGACAACGCATTTCGAAGAGTCTCTGGACTTCTATCAGGCTCTGCCGGGAGCCGAGGTGAGCGAACCAAGTGACGGATACTTCGAGGTTTCTTTCCACGAAAGCGTCATCGCGGTATTTGACTTGGCGACGTTTGCCGAAGCGACGAAGACTGGCCCCGTCAACTCTGGTGGCGCGGTTATGCAGTTCTCGGTTGATGATGTAGATGAGTACTGGAACACATTGCCAAGCACTTACCGGCAGCATGGATCATCTCCCCGACACATGCCTTGGCAGTCCTACTCTGGATACATCTCCGATCCAGACGGCAACATTCTGGAGTTCTACAAGTGGTAAAAAGGACTCCCTGAAACGGCGAAAGCTCCCCCGCTGATTAAAGCGGAAGAGCTTTCGCCCGTCTAGGGTGGCGCTACTCAAGCGACACCCCGAAGAAGGACTAGCGGGAAGCCTCGATGGCGACTGCCTGTGCCACAGCCTGTACGACGGAGGCAACCTTGACGGCCTCCCAGACCTGCTCCTTGGTCAGGCCGGCCTCGCGCACCTCGTGCGCGTGGGCCACGGCACAGTGCTCGCAACCGTTGATGGTGGAAACGGCGAGGGACCACAGCTCGAAGTCTGCCTTCTCCACGCCCGGCTGGGAGATGATGTTCATGCGCAGGCCGAACTTTACCTGTGCGTAATCATCGCCGAGCCAGTTCTTCGCGCGGTAGGCGACGTTGTTCATCGCCATGACGGTCGCGGCACCGTAGGCTGCCTCAACGGCCTCCTCGGACAGGTGCTCCTTCGCCTCGTCCGCGATTTCAGAGAGCACGGTCTCGTTGCGGGTGGCGGCGGCGGAAGCCAGGAGGGTGCCCCACAGCTGCTGCTCGCTCAGCTCGGTGGAGCGGGTCAGGGAGCCGAGGTTCAGCTTCTGGTCCTTTGCGTACTCCGGCAGTGCGCCGCGCAGGTTCTCAATAGACATAGGTTTAATCCTTTCGGTTATTGATAGCTTTCGTCGAAAAGCGGGGGCTGGAAAAGCCCCGCGCTGAGGCGGGGCTTTGAAGCGTGTTTACTTCAGGGACTCCTGGACCACGGCCATCTTGTCGATGTTCTTGGTCGGGTCATTCTTCTGCCAGTCGCAAGCGCAGACCTCCTCGGACTGCAGTGCGTCCAGCACGCGCAGGACCTCGTCCACGTTGCGGCCAACTGCGTCCGGGGTGACGGAGACGAACTGGATGATGCCGTCCGGGTCGATGATGAAGGTCGCGCGGTCTGCCACGCCAGCCTCGTTCTCAACGCCGAGCGCGCGGATCAGGTCGTGGCGCACATCAGCGAACATCGGGAACGGGATGTCCAGCAGCTCGTTGTGGGTGGCACGCCAGTTGAAGTGGGAGTACTCGTTGTCGGTGGAGCCGCCGAGCACCTGGGTGTCGCGGTCCTCAAACTCCTCGTTCAACTTGCCAAAGGCAGCGATCTCGGTCGGGCAAACGAAGGTGAAGTCCTTCGGGTAGAAGAAGACAATCTTCCACTTGCCCTCGTACTTGTCCAGGGAGACGTTCTCGAAGTAGTCATCCGGCGAGCTGGCGTTTGCCTCCTTGAGGTTGCCGCCCTTCAGCGCGACAAGGTCGAACTCCGGGAAACGCTCTCCAACGGTCATGATCGGCATAAGAAACCCTCCTGGTGAAAGTTGGTGTTTGCTGGCGCACATCGCGCCGTCACGACCCATTCTGCCACACTCCCGCCCCAACTTCAACAGCTGAACCTATTGGCGCGTTGTAAGGTAATAAGCATGTCCAATAAAGCTTACAAACCGACCCTGGCACAACTGCGCTCCTTCGTCACCGTCGCAGAGCACAAACATTTCGGTATCGCCGCGTCCAAGCTCGGCATCTCGCAGCCGTCGCTGTCCCAGGGCCTCGTCGCGTTGGAGTCCGGCCTCGGCATTCAGCTGATAGAGCGCTCCACCAGAAAAGTCATCGTCACCCCGCATGGCGAGGCACTGCTCCCCTACGCCAAGGCAGCCCTCGATGCCGTCGATGCCTTCGTCGTCCGATCCCGCGGCACGGAAGGAACGTTGGCCGGCACGCTGACTATCGGGATTATCCCTACGATCGCGCCGTATCTTCTTCCCCACCTGCTCGGGGAGCTCGCCCGTGCATTCCCGGATTGCGCACCCCGCGTTGTGGAGGAGAAGACGGACAACCTCGTCGAGCAGCTGCGGGACGGCCAACTCGATGTTGCAGTCCTCGCCCTCCCCGTGGACGCTCCCGGACTCGAAACCGTCGAGCTCTACCGCGAACCATTCATCGCCGTCACCCCCGCCGGGCAGGTGGGCGCGCCCGAACGCGTGCTGGAACTTACGGATCTGCGTGAGCTGGAGCTGCTTTTGCTTGACGACGGTCACTGCCTCCGCGACCAGATCGTCGACCTATGCAAACTGGCCGATGCGACATCGTCCGTCACCTCGCAGTCGGTGACGCGGGCGGCGTCGCTGACCACCATCGTGCAGCTCGTTGTCGCCGGACTCGGTTCTACGCTGGTGCCGCTGTCCGCCGTGGAGACCGAGTGCGGCCGGCCCGGGCTGGACCTGCACAGCTTCGCCGACGGCACTAGCGCAGAGCGCGAGGTGGGGTTGGCGTACCGGGCATCCTCCTCGCGGGTGGAGGACTTCTCAGCGCTTGCCGCGTTAGTGACCGAGGCTTACGGCCGAGCAACCGCACCCGCCGAGGCAGCGTTGCGGAGGTAGCGGGGGCTAGACTCGTCTGTCAGCTATGAACACAACCTCTGCCGCTGAGCTGTACAACGCCCTGGACCGCCTCACAATTGCGGATGAACGCCGCTTCCGCCGCCGCCTCAAGAAAGCCCATTCCGATGCCGCGCTCGAGGCGATTGCGGCGGACTTGGAGGCGGCAGCTTCAATCGTCGAAAAGCGGAAAGCTGCGGTGCCGGAGATCACCTACCCCGAGCAGCTGCCCGTGTCCGCGCGGCGCGACGACATCATGGCGCTGATGCGGGAGCACCAAGTGGTGATCATTGCAGGTGAAACCGGTTCCGGTAAGACCACGCAGATCCCGAAGATGCTGCTGGAGCTGGGCCGGGGCCGGCGCGGCATGATCGGCCACACGCAGCCGCGCAGGTTGGCCGCCCGAACGGTGGCGGAGCGCATCGCAGATGAGCTGGGGCAGGACATCGGCGAAAGCGTGGGCTACGCCATCCGCTTCGACGATAAGGTGAGCCAATCCACGTCGGTGAAGCTGATGACGGACGGCATCCTGCTCGCTGAGATGCAGCGGGACCGCTTCCTCAACGCGTACGACACGATCATCATCGATGAGGCGCACGAGCGCAGCCTGAACATCGACTTTCTGCTGGGCTACCTGAAGCGGCTGCTGCCCAGGCGGCCGGATCTGAAGGTGATTGTCACCTCCGCAACCATCGACCCAGAGCGCTTCGCCGAGCACTTCGCAGATAAGGACGGCACCCCAGCCCCGATCATCGAGGTTTCTGGTCGCACCTACCCTGTTGAGATCCGCTACCGCCCGCTGGTGGAGCGGGTGGAAACCAAGGACGGGGTCAAGGAAATTGACGCGGACATGATTGACCGCGTGGTTGACGCCTGTAAAGAGCTCATGCGCGAAGGCGAAGGCGATATCCTCTGCTTCTTCGCCTCCGAGCGCGACATCCGCGACTGCATGGAGGCGATTGAAAAGCAGCACTGGCGCGGTGTCGAAGTTGTCCCGCTATTCGGCCGCCTCTCCAACGCGGAGCAGCACCGCGTGTTCTCGCCGCACTCCGGCCGGCGCATCGTGCTCTCCACCAACATCGCCGAGACCTCGCTCACCGTGCCCGGCATCCACTACGTGGTGGACACCGGTCTAGCGCGCATTTCCCGCTACTCCACCCGCACCAAGGTGCAGCGCCTGCCTATCGAGGAGATTTCGCAGGCCAGCGCCAACCAGCGTTCGGGCCGTTCGGGCCGTGTGGCAGACGGTATTGCAATCCGCCTCTACTCAGAGGAGAACTTCGAGGCGCGTCCGGAATTCACCGATCCGGAGATCCTGCGCACCAACCTGGCCAGCGTGATCCTGCAAATGATCTCGCTGCGCCTGGGCGACATCGCGGAGTTCCCATTCATCCAGGCACCTGACCCGAAGTCGGTGCGCGATGGCCTCTTGATTCTGCACGAACTCGGGGCGATCTCGGACAAGGAGCGCGACGGGGCACCCGTCCTCACCTCGATTGGACGGGACCTCGCCCGCATCCCCGTGGATCCGAAGATGGCCCGCATGCTGGTGGAGGCGAACCGCCTGGGCGTGTTGGATGACGTGACAGTCATCGTCGCCAACATGACCATCCAGGACGTGCGCGAGCGCCCGCTGGAGTTCCAGGCGCAGGCGGACCAGGCGCACGCGCGGTTCAAAGACAAGGAATCCGACTTCCTAGCCGCGCTGAAACTCTGGGATTACATCAAGGACTCGCGCGACGAGCTTTCCGGCAACGCCTTCCGCAAACGCATGAAGCGCGAGTATCTGCACTACATGCGCATTCGAGAGTGGTACGACCTGGTTCGGCAGCTGCGGGACGTGGAGAAGCAGCTCGGGTGGTCCAGCGCGGAGAACGTTGTCGGCGAGCGCGATGCGGATGCCATTCACAAATCGCTGCTCACCGGCCTGCTTTCTAACATCGGCGCCCGCGACGGCAACTCCAAGGAATTTCAGGGCGCGCGCGGGACTCGGTTCATGATCTTCCCGGGATCGTCGTTAAGCAAACGCCCCCCGGAATTTGTGATGGCGGCGGAACTGGTGGAAACCTCCCGCCTGTGGGCGCGCGACGTGGCCAAGATCGAGCCAGCGTGGGTGGAGAAGGCGGCGGGCGATCTGCTGCGCCGCAGCTACTCAGAGCCCGTGTGGTCCCGCAAGCGCTCGGCGGCGATGGTGCACGAGAAGACCATGCTCTACGGCGTGACCATTGTGCGCGACCGCCTGGTGCCCTACCACCGCGTGGACCCGGACGGCGCGCGCAACATGTTTATCCGCAACGCGCTGATCGCGGGCGATTGGAACCGCCACCACCTGTTCATCGAGCACAACGACGCGCTCATGCAAGAGGCTGCCGCCGTGGAGGAAAAGGTGCGCCGCCGCGGGCTGGTGGTGGATGAGGACACCCTTTTCGATTTCTACGACGCCAAACTGCCCGCCGAGGTGACCACGGCCCGCCACTTCGACTCCTGGTGGAAGAAGCAGCGCCACGCGGACCAGCACTACCTGGATTTCGACCCGGCGGCGCTGGTGGATGACGGCGGCCAGGACACCTCGGAAAACGCGTTCCCAAGCGCGTGGCGTCAGGGCAGCATTGAGTATGAGCTGCAGTACAAGTTCGAGCCCCGCGACCCGTTTGACGGCGTCACTGTGCTCGTGCCTGTGCCGCTGTTGGCGGGTCTGGACGCCGCGGGCTTCGACTGGCTGGTGCCGGGCCTGCGCCTGGAGTTGATCACCGAGCTCATCCGCTCCTTGCCCAAGGTGCTGCGGAAAACAGTGGTCCCCGCGCCCGATTTCGCGGCACGCGCCCTCCCGCACGTCAACGACCGCGCCGACGAGCGCGAGGAGCTCTTGCTTGTCGACGCTCTCTCCGACGCGCTCAAGGCCATCGGCATCAGCGGCATCGATGGAACGGACTTCAACCCCAGCGCACTGCCCGCGCACCTGCGCGTAACGTTTGCGGCGGTAGACCGCCGCGGCGCCATCATCGACCACGACAAAGATCTGGGGCAACTCAAGCGCCGCCAGGCTGGCAAGATCAAATCCTCTGTGGCGAAGGCGTCGCGCACGTCCGCCACCGAGGCCGTGGCGAAGTGGACGCCGGAGACGCTGGGCGAGGTGCCGGAGACCGTCACCACCGTGATCGAGGGTAACGAGGTGGACGCCTACCCTGCCTTGGAAGCCACCCCGGACGGTGTGAAGGTGACGGTGCATCCGACAAAGGCCGCCGCGGATGCATCGATGACGACGGCGACGCTCACACTGTTGCTTCGCGAGATCTCCGTATCTACCTCGCAGATGACCAAGGGGTTGCCGCTGCGGCACAAGGTCGCAGTGGACCACTACCCGCACGGCGGCGCGGACGGCTTGGTGGAGGATGCGCGGGTAGCGGTGATCCGTGATCTCATGCTCGCCCACGGTGGCCCTGTGCGCACCCCGGAAGAGTTTGAGGCGCTGGTGAAAGAGATCAAGCCGAAGGTTCCCGGCGAGGTGCGGCGCATTGTGGTGGGCCTGGCTCCCGCGCTGGTGGAGTACGCCAACATGGCGAAGGAGTTGGAGCAGTGGGACGGCCCTGCGATCGAGGACATGAAGGCTCAACTGCGCTTCTTCCTGCCCAAGCACGCGGTGACAATCCACGGTGCGCAGCACCTGCAGCATCTCCCCCGCTACATCGAGGCGATGCGGATCCGGTTGGAGGATATGCGCCTAGATCCGGACAGGGATGCGGACCGCCAAGCGGTGGTGGATGATGCTAAGCGCTACCTTGAAGCGCGGATGCAGAAGCTGCCTGCGAACCGGAGGAAGTCCCGCGCGTACAAGGACATCCTGTGGCGCATCGAGGAACTGCGCGTGAGCTTGTTCGCCCAGCGTCTTGGTACTCCGCAGCCGGTGAGTCAGCGGCGTATTGAGAAGCTGGCGGACAAACTGAAGTAGGCGGTTAGGGCGTGGCTGGCGCTAGAAATCTTCCCGGTCGCGGCGGCGCATGAGGCGGATTTCGGATTCGAAGTCGTCTGCGCTTTCGAAAGATTTGTAGACGGAGGCGAAACGCAGATACGCGACCTCGTCCAGCGCGCGGAGCGGCTCCAGCACCGCGAGGCCGATGTCGTTTGCGGGCACCTGAGAGCTGCCCTGCGCGCGCACCGTCTCCTCGACCTGCTGGGCGAGGCGCTTCAGGGAATCATCCGACACATCTCGGCCCTGGCACGCCCGGCGCACACCGGAGATGAGCTTATCTCTGTCAAACGGTTCACTCACGCCGTTGCGTTTGACAACGGTCAGCACCGCCTTCTCGACGGTAGTGAACCTGCCCCCGCACTCGGTGCACTCCCGGCGCCTGCGGATCGCTGCTCCCCCTTCAACGGCGCGCGAGTCGGTCACGCGGGAGTGTTCATGATGGCAGAACGGGCAATACACGGTTTGGCACCCCATCTCATGCGGCGGATGTTTTTAAGTGGCGCCAGTCTACCGCCGCCCTGGTCTAACCCCCTGGTACCGCCCCCTAGCGCGCCTGTGCGCTTGCGAATTCCGTGGCACTGCTGGCTGCGGTGCCGCCCTGGCTGCCTGCGATGGGTGCTTCCGCTGAGCTGAACACGCCGCCGAATGCGGATCCGACCAGAAGTGCGGCAGTAAAGAGGGCGCCGAGCATAATGTTGTCCCGGCGTTCGCGGGCGGATTCGAACGCAGAACCCCGCGGTGCGGACGATACCTGGCCGCGGCCGGCACCGCGTTCATGCGTTCGAGTAGTGGCCCCGAGTTGGCGAACAGCCACCCCTGCGCCTGTGCAGTGCTGCGCGGCAGGGATATCCCACACCTCCGCAGCAGTGCTTGTTGTTCCTGCGGCACCATTACCTACGGTGGTACGGGTGACGGGGCGGATTGCGATGGTCATGGTGATCTCCTCTCGTTGACTACCCAGAGCGTACGAAGCGCCCCCAACCTCCAGGGCACCGCAGGCGCTCGTATGTTCGATTTACGCTAACGTGTTCGATTTATAGCACTCCCGCTCGACACTGTCCAGCCCGGAACGGAAATGATCGAACACACTTGCCCTCCGTGATAGGTTGGGGCACGGTACGGTGAACACGGAGTAGCGAGGAGACACGATGGCCCGGAAGAAGATCGACCCCAACAGCCTTGATATGAGCACGCTGACGGACCGGCAGCGCCGCATCCTCGAGGTCATCCAGGACGCAGTTGTACTGCGCGGCTACCCGCCGAGCATTCGCGAGATTGGCGATGCCGCTGGACTGCAATCAACTTCGTCAGTGGCGTATCAGCTCAAGGAGCTGGAGAAGAAGGGGTTCCTTCGGCGCGACCCCAACAAGCCGCGCGCGGTAGACCTCCGCCACCTGCCGGACACGGCCGCGAAACCGAAGCGCAAGCCGGCGAGCCAGCCTGCTTCTACAGACGCACCCGAGGATGCCGCACAGCCGCGCTTCATCCCGGTGGTCGGCCAGATTGCCGCGGGTGCGCCCATCTTGGCCGAAGAGAACGTGGAAGCCTACTACCCCATGCCGGCCGAGCTTATGAGCGACGGTGACCTGTTCATGGTTCGCGTTGTCGGCGAATCGATGGTTGATGCCGCCATCCTGGACGGAGATTGGCTTGTGGTTCGCTCACAGCCTGTCGCAGAAGAGGGGCAGATCGTGGCCGCGCTCATCGACGGGGAGGCAACGGCGAAGGTCTTCCACAAGGACTCTTCCGGCGTGTGGCTCATGCCCCGCAACGACGCCTTCGCACCTATCAAGGGCGATGACGCGGAGATTATGGGTCTTGTGGTGTCCGTTTTCCGCTCGCTGTAGAACGGTCGTCGGCACGCAGCGCCCCCACAAACGGGGGAAACGGGCATAACCCCACGGATGCGGGCATGTCGGATCTGCGATGATGACTGCATGTACGCAGAGGAGCGCCGCCGCCAGATCGCCTCGCTGACCGCAGTGGAGGGGCGCGTGAACGTGACCGAACTGGCGCAGAAATTCGACGTTACCGCAGAGACAATCCGCCGCGATCTCGCGGTGCTGAACGACGAAGGCATTGTGCAGCGCGTGCACGGCGGCGCTGTGGCGACACAATCCTTCCTCACCACGGAGTTTCGCTACGGTTCCTGCCCGCGCAGCCAGGTGGCGGCATCTTCCTCGACTCGGGCACCACCATCAACGGCTTGGCACACTTGATTGCGACACAACCGGGTGCAGAGACATGGTCCATCGTTACCAACTCCCTGCCCATCGCGCTGGATCTCTCGACCGCCGGCCTCACCAACGTGCAGCTCCTTGGCGGAACCGTCCGCGCGATTACCCAGGCGGTTGTGGGAGACACGGCGCTGAGAACACTGGCACTCATGCGGGCGGAAGTGGCATTCATAGGCACTAACGCGCTGACCATAGACCACGGACTGTCCACCGCCGACGCGCACGAGGCTGCCGTGAAATCCTCCATGGTCACCAACGCCCGCAAGGTGGTGGTGCTGTGCGATTCCACGAAATTGGGCAACGATTATCTAGTGAGCTTTGCCCCGCTGGACGCGATCGACGTTGTCATCACAGACGGGGGTGCGCCGGAATCTCTCATCCAGGCGCTGGAGGATCGCGGGATCGAGGTCATTCTCGCCGCGGACTAACAACGCGCATGTGAGTTCGGACATCATTTTCTGTTTTTGATTGCCCGATCAGACACAGTCGGGCATTATTGAGAGTATGACCACTCAATCGGAGGGATGCAGGGCATGATTGTCACCCTCACCCCAAACCCAAGTATCGATGCCACCCTCCGCGTACCACACCTCGTTCACGGCGAGGTAGCTCGTGCGACGGCAGCGCACCGCGAGGCCGGAGGGAAAGGCATCAACGTTTCCCACGCCATTGCTAAAGCGGGCCTTGATACCGTTGCGGTTGCCCCGTGCGGCACGCCGGACCCATTCGAACTCGCCGTGGGTGCGCTAGGCGTGAACTTCATGCCCGTGCGCGTCGGCGGAACCGTGCGGACCAACACAGCCGTGACCGAGGAGGATGGCACCACCACCAAGATCAACGAAGCTGGCCCCACGCTTTCTGCGGAGGAAGTGGAAGCGCTCACCGCCGCGGTGGTCGCACACGCTGCTGATGCCAGCGCACTCGTGCTTGCTGGCTCGCTTCCCCCGGGTGCCCCGACCGATTTTTACGCGAACGTCGTTGCGGCGCTGCGGGAGGTGACCGACGCGGTGATCGCCGTGGATACTTCGGACGCCCCGCTCGTCGCCCTGGGCCAACGCATCAGCGACGCCGCCAACGCTGAAGGAGCAGGTAACTGCTGCCCCGACGTGCTTAAACCAAACGCATTCGAGCTCGGCCAGCTGACCGGTGCGGACGGGCACACCCTCGAAGCCCAGGCCGCCGCGGGCGATTTCACTCCCGTGGTGAGCGCTGCCCGCCAGCTCGTCTCGTACGGCGTAAGCGAGGTGCTGGTCACGCTCGGCGGCGCTGGCGCATGCCTTGTTACCGCAGACGGCGCATGGGCCGCAACACCGCCTCCGATTACGGTGCGCTCCACCGTCGGAGCGGGAGACAGCTCCCTTGCCGGCTACATCATGGCCCGCGTCCAAGGCGAAGACCCGGCGGCCCGGCTGCAGCGCGCAGTTGCATACGGATCCGCCGCCGCGGCACTTCCCGGTACCGGCATCCCCTCCCCGGACGAGCTCGATCTTGCCCACACTTCCGTTATCACGCTGTAACCCCACCATCTGAGGACATTTCCCATGCAAGATGCATTAATTACCCCGTCGTTGGTCGGACTCGATGTCGACTTCGGCGCAACCCCGCGCGAGGTGATTGACCACCTGGCCAACCTTGTCGTTGGCGCGGGACGCGCTACGGATGCGACGCAACTGGCTGAGGCCGCGGCTGCCCGCGAGGCCAAAGCAGGCACCGGTGTCAACGGCCGAGTTGCCATCCCCCACTGCCGCACCGCCGCGGTCGAGGTGCCAACTCTGGCATTCGCTCGCCTGAGCAACCCGGTCGATTTCTCCGGTCCGGACGGCGACGCAGAACTCGTGTTCCTGATTGCCGCGCCGGAAGGCGGTGGCAAGGAGCACCTGAAGATCCTCTCCAAGCTGGCCCGCGCGCTGGTGAAGGGAGACTTTGTAGAAACTCTGCGCCAGGCAAAGACCGAGCAGGAGATCGTCGACGCGGTCCTGGCAGTTGTCAACGCGGAGCCGAAGAAGAAGGCGGCTGCTGCTTCTGGTGCTGCAGCTGCGGCACCGGCTGCGGGCTCGACGGCGGTCAAGGAAGCGTCGTCAAGCGAAAAGCCCAAGCTGCGCATCGCCGCGGTGACCTCGTGTGCAACTGGTATCGCGCACACCTACATGGCTGCAGACGCACTCACGCAGGCTGCGGAGAAGCGGGGCGACGTGGAGCTGATCGTGGAGCCTCAGGGTTCCTCCGGCGGTGACCGCCTTGAGCAGAGCTTCATCGACTCGGCGGATGCCGTGATCTTCGCCCACGACGTGGCAATTCGGGATAAGGCGCGTTTCGCGGGCAAGCCGGTGGTGGATAGCCCGGTCAAGCGCGGCGTGAACGAGCCGGACGCGATGATCAATGAAGCGATTCGCGCCGCGAAGGATCCGAACGCCCCGCGCGTCGCTGCCGCGAGCGCTTCCGGCGGCGAGGACGCCACCGCCGCGACCGGCGAGAGCTGGCCCAAGCGACTCCAGCAGGCTGTGATGACGGGCGTGAGCTACATGGTGCCGTTCGTCGCCGCCGGCGGCCTGCTGCTCGCCCTCGGCTTCCTCATCGGCGGCTACGACATGGCGAACGGCTGGCAGGCGCTGGTCACGCAGTTCTCCCCCACGAACCTGCCCGGGCAGGAGGTGCTTATCGACGGCGAGTCGATGACCTTCACCCGCTCCGGATGGGCACTGTACCTCGGCGCGGTGCTCTTTGCCACCGGCCAGATGGGCATGAACTTCGTGGTCCCGGCGCTGTCCGGCTACATCGGCTACGGCCTGGCCGGCAGGCCGGGTATTGCGCCGGGCTTCATCGGCGGCGCGATCTCCGTCATGGTCGGCGCCGGATTCATCGGCGGCCTGGTCACCGGTATCCTCGCGGGCCTGATCGCCTACTGGATTCAGACCTGGAATGTGCCGCGCTGGCTCGGCTCCCTCATGCCGGTGGTCATCATTCCGCTGCTGACCTCGCTGATCATCGGCGTGCTGATGTTCCTGCTGCTGGGTCGCCCGCTGGAGGGCATCATGAACGGGCTCACCGGCTGGCTCGAGTCGATGTCCGGCTCTTCTGCTGTGCTGCTGGGCGTGATCATCGGCCTGATGATGTGCTTCGACCTCGGCGGCCCCGTGAACAAGGCTGCGTACCTCTTCGGTACCGCCGGCCTGTCCGCGGGTACGGAGGCGAGCTTCCAGATCATGGCAGCCGTGATGATTTCCGGCATGGTGCCGCCGATCGCGCTGTCCATCGCCACCTTCCTGCGCAAGAATCTCTTCACCCCGGCGGAGCAGGAGAACGGCAAGTCCGCGTGGCTGCTCGGCCTCTCCTTCGTCTCCGAGGGCGCGATCCCGTTCGCTGCGGCTGACCCGTTCCGCGTGATCCCCGCGATGATGCTTGGCGGCGCCACGGCAGGTGCTGTATCTATGGCTCTCGGCGTGGGCTGCCAGGCCCCGCACGGCGGCCTGTTCGTGATCTTCGCCTACGAGCCGTGGTGGGGCATGCTGATCGCGCTTGCCGCAGGTGTCGCAGTTGCAACCGCAGCCGTCATCCTGATCAAGCAGTTCTGGCCCAACCGCGAGATTGAGAAGGCTGCCGAGGCATCGCTTGCGGAGCAGGCTGCGCCCGCCGAGGTTGTGGCGAGCTAAAGGTGCAGCGAGGGGTCCATCCGTTGGTGCAGAATGCGAACTATGACCACCCCTTCCTCATCTTGGCCGTAAAAAATGACGTGTCGCCTCACCGATAGCCAGTTGAATCCCGGAAGGAGGGGAGTTGATTTCCCCTTTTCCGGGTTCTTTGCAACCTCTCGGATCGTTCCCTCAATCGCTCTAATGTAGTTGTCGGCTTGATCCGCGCCCCAGTTGTCTGCGGAGTAGGTCCAAATCTCCCGGAGGTCTTGGACGGCTTCCTCTTTAAGCCGGAAACTCATGGCTGCGCCTTACATCAACGAGGAACTCATCGAAATCGAAATCCTCGACGGTGGCGCTGCGATTCCCCTTCTCAAGCTCAGCCCGAAGAGTTCCCAAGCGCAGTTCGCTATCCTCAAGCAGACGCAACCCCGCCCTAACTACCTCACTTGCGGTGGCGTATCTGCCCGTTGACACCTGCTGGGCAACAAACGAATCGAAATGATTGCCCAGTGAGATTGACGTGTTCTTAGCCATGACTGCACGATACCCGTTTTTGGTAGTTTGCTACCCGCCGAGGTTGTGGCGAGCTAGGCCGCAACGGACCTACACTTAACACAAGTTATAACCACTTATCGAAAGGACACATTCATGGCTTCCAAGACCGTCAAGGTTGGTTCCACCGTCGGCCTGCACGCCCGCCCGGCAACTGTTATCGCGGACGCTGCTGGTGAGTTCGATGATGAGATCATCCTCACCCTCGTCGGCGGCGATGACGATGATGAGACCGATGCCGCTTCCTCCCTCATGATCATGGCAATGGGCGCAGAGTTCGGCGACGAGGTCACCGTGACCTCCGACAACGCTGAGGCAGTGGAGCAAATCGCGGCGCTCATCGAGAAGAACCTCGACGCGGAGTAATCCCCCTCGCCCGAGCTGGCCCCTTCGCCTTCTTAACCGAAGGTGTGGGGGTCAGTCACGTTTTCGGGCTCACGCTTTTCGACGGCGAATCTTGAGGCGTATTTGCCCTCACCCACCGTGTCGTAGAGCCAGCGCATGATCGGGTAGATCAGGATGATGCCCACCGAGCCGAGCGCGATGCCTTCGAGGGTGACCGGACCCACTGCGAGGGTGAGGTTGCCGATGCCGACGATGAGCGCCACCGCAGCCGCGGTGAGGTTGACCGGATCGGTGAAATCCACCTTGTTGTCCTGCCAGATGCGCACGCCCAGCATGCCAATGAGGCCGTAGAGCACCAGGCAAGCGCCGCCCAGCACACCCGCGGGAATGGTGAAGATGACGGCACCGAATTTGGGGATGAACGCCAGAATCATGGCGAAGACCGCCGCAACCCAGTACGCTGCCGTCGAGTACACTTTTGTGGCCGCCATCACACCGATGTTTTCGGCGTACGTGGTCGTGCCGGAGCCGCCGAAGCCGCCAGCCAGCGTCGTTGCAATACCGTCGCCGATCAGAGCGCGGCCCTGCATGTGGTCAAGGTCCCGGCCAGTCATCTCGGACACAGCCTTGACGTGGCCGACGTTCTCCGCGATGAGCACGACCAGCACCGGCAGCGTGACCAGAATTGCGGATAGGTGGAACTCCGGGGTGTGGAACTGCGGCAGGCCAACCCACGGCGCGGCACCGATGGTGTCCAGCGCGTCATCGGCCAGCCCGCCCGTGAGCGCAGCGAAGACCCAGCCGACAACCACGCCGATGAGGATGCTCAGGCGCGATGCCATGCCACGGGTGGCAACAGTGATCAGCACGATGGTCACCAGCGTGACACCGGCAACCCCCGGCTGGGTCTGCACGTTCGCCACCGCCGTTGGCGCGAGGTTGAAGCCGATCAACGCCACGATTGCGCCGGTGACCACCGGCGGCATCACCGCGTCGATAACGCGCTTGCCCGCGACCTGGACCAACGCGCCCACCGCGATGAGCGCCAGACCTGTCAGCAACACACCGCCCAGCTGTGCGCCCACGCCGTATTGCTGCGATGCCGTAAGCGGCGCGATGAAGGCGAAGGAGCTGCCCAGGTAACTGGGCAGCTTGTTGCGCGTGATCAGGAGGAAAATGATGGTGCCCAGGCCGGAGAACAGCAGGGTTGTGTTCACCGGGAACCCGGTCAGGGTGGGCACGAGCAGGGTTGCGCCGAACATGGCAACAACGTGCTGCATTCCGATGCCGATGGTGCGCGGCCATGAAAGCCGCTCGTCTGGGGCGACAACTGCGCCGGGGCGTACGTGGCGGCCGTCACCGTGCAGGGTCCAACCGAACCCGCTCTCCGTGCTCGCGGTGCCTACTGTGCTGTGTGTGTTACTCGCGTTTGTCACGGAGAGCAATTATGCACTAGAGGAGGCCTGCCTCCACCAACACAGCTCGAATGAGCTCAACCTCGTCGGCTGTCATTTGAGGAACCGGCGTGGGCATCTTGTCGGACTCAAACACACCGAGGAGCTTCAGAGCCACCTTGAAGCTGCCGACACCAGCGCCGAAACCGCTCACCGATTTCGCCTGGTGCGCAATCAACATCAGTTTTGCCAAACGGTTCTGTTCCTCGGCGACGGTGTCCCAGTCACCCTTCTGATACGCCTCCCATTGGCGCATGTAGCCCTCCGGGTCCACGTTGGCTAGGCCCGGAACACTGCCATCCGCACCGGAAAGGTACGCGCCATCCACGACGACCTCGTGCCCAGTGAACAGCTTCAGAGGGCTGCCTGCCTCGCGGTTCTGAATCGCAAGGAGGCGGAAGGAAACGTCATCACCCGAAGAATCCTTCAAACCTGCCAGGACGCCCTCATGCCCCAGCTTGATCAGCATGTCGTTCGTCAGCTTCGAGTGCACGCAGACCGGAATGTCGTAAGCGAACAGAGGCAGCTCGGTGGCCGCGTTGATGAGGCGGAAGTGGTTCTCTACCTGCGGGGCTCCACCGAGGGCGTAGAACGGGGCGGTCGCCACGACCGCGTCAGCGTCGTATCGCTCTGCTTGCTTGACCATCTCGATAACGCGGGCAGTCTGCATGTCGATGCAGCCGACCATGACTGGCACCCGGCCCGCAACGGTGTCTCGAGTAGCCGCGAGGATTTCCTCGCGTTCAGCCAAGGTGCAGAAAGCGCCCTCGCCGGAGGAACCAAGGACGAACAATCCGTGGACATCAGCGGCGATTAAGCGTTCAAGGTTGCGGGAGTAGGACGCAAGGTCGAGGCTGCCGTCGTCATGACGAGCGAGAACAACGGGAGGGATGACACCCTCAAAGTTGATAGTCATGAATGCTTCTTTCTCTTGAGTTTCTCTACAGCGAGGGATGCAGCAAAGACGGAGCTGCGCCGAGGAGGGACTTGGTGTAGTCGTTCGTGGGGTTGTGGAAGACTTCGTCCACCGTCCCCTGCTCCACAATCTGGCCCTTGTACATCACACAAATCCGATCAGAGATGTACCTGACGGTTTGGATGTCATGGCTGATGAAGACCATCGACAGGCCAAGGTTTTCTTTCAAGTCGGTGAGCAAGTTGAGAATCTGGGCACGGACAGAAACGTCGAGCGCGGACGTGGGCTCGTCAGCAATGATCGCATCCGGCTCCAGCGCTAGGGCGCGAGCGATCGCCACACGCTGACGCTGACCGCCGGAGAGCTGACCCGGAAGCGCGTCGAGCGCGGATGCCGGCAGGCCGACGAGGCCGATCAATTCCTTCACCCGTGCATCACGGTCAGCTTCCGAACCGACATCATGCACCTTAAGTGGGTCGAGGAGTTGTTCCTTCACTGTCATGCGGGCGTTGAGCGCCGTCGCCGGATCTTGGAAGACCACAGACACCACGCGGCCCATCTTTCGGCGGTCGGCAGCTGTGCGTTTCGTGAAGTCTTCACCCTTGAACAGCACGCGGCCTTCGGTAGGGCTCTGCAGACCGCACATAACGTTGGCCGTAGTGGACTTGCCACAGCCGGACTCGCCCACGATGCCGATGGTCTCCCCCGGCATCAGTTGCAGCGAGACACCATTAACCGCCTGTACCCAGTTGGGTTTGAAAATCGGCCCGGTACGGGACTTGAACCGCACGTGAACATCATCTAGCTCAATGATGGGTGTCGCTGCTATGTCAGCAGTTGTCGCTGAAATCGCGGTTGTCATCGCTGGCCTCCTTCGGTGTGGGTGGTGGTGTGGGTCCTGCCCAGCTCAGCGAACTCGGCATCAGTCTTGATGCCATCGGGCAGTTCACCTCGCTTCTCCAGTTCTGCGGCGTACTTCAGCTCATCAGGCAGATCGGCATAGCGGTGGAAGGTGCCTGCGACGTTGCGCATAACAGTCGGGGTTTCCAGACCAACTGACGGGTGGGAGGAACGCGGGGCAAAGCGGTCGCCTGTCGGGAATTCGGCTGGGGATGGCACCGAGCCCGGAACCTGGTGGAGGCGACCTTCACCGGCTTCGATGGAAAGCACTGCGCCCAGTAGACCTCGGGTGTATTCGTGACGCGGGTCGGTGAGGATCTCGGTGGTGCTGCCCTGTTCGACGACCTGACCGGCGTACATCACCGTGATCGAGTGGGCTACCTCAGCAACCAGCGCCAGGTCGTGGGATACAAAGACCATGGCGAAACCAAGCTTCTCCTGCAGGTCCTTGATAAGGTCAATCACCTGCTTCTGCACCGTGACATCCAGGGCTGTCGTCGGCTCGTCTGCAATGATCAGCTTCGGGTCTCGCGTCAGCGCCATCGCGATCAACACGCGCTGACGCTGACCACCGGAAAGTTCGTGCGGGTAGGACTCGAGCGTACGCTTCGGATCCAGGCCGACCAGCTCCAACAACTCTTCCGCGGTGCGGGTGCCTCCACGCTTGGTCAGCTGCTTTAGCTGCGAGCGAATGAGCATTGACGGGTTGAGTGCAGACAGTGCGTCCTGGTACACCATCGCAATCTCATTGCCGAGCAGAGCGCGACGCTCCTCCGGCGACTTCTTCAGCAAGTCTTCGCCTTGGTACAGGATCTCACCGCTAATTGTTGCTGCCGGGTCCAGCAGCCCCATGATGGCGAGCGAAGAAATGGACTTACCACATCCGGACTCGCCAACTAGGCCCATGGTTTCGCCCGGAGCAACGCCGTAGCTCACGTGGTCCACGACGTTCACGTCTCCGTGACGGGGGAACGAGATGCACAGATCGCGTACCTCCAACAACGGCTGAGTGTCCCCAGCCGGGTGGTAGCGGTCCGTACGTTGCCGCTCGACAGAATCCAGTGCGTCCAGGCGAGCGACCAGGGACTCGTGCTGCGCCTTGTGGGCACGCACCGGGTCAGTGAGGAGCCTGTCCGCTTCACGGTTGGCAGCAACATCGTCATCGTTGACGCGTGGCCCGCGCGGGGCTGCAACCATGGCGTCCGTGATGCCCTCGGACAGAATGTTGAGGCACAGAACAGTAATCATGATCATCAGACCCGGGAAGAGAGCCTGCCACCACTCGCCTCGAAGGACACCCTGCTGTGCGGAAGAAAGGATGTTGCCCCACGTCGGAATCGGTTCTTGCAGACCTGCGCCGATGAATGTCAGCGAGGCCTCCAGGATGATGGCATCGGCGACAAGGACGGTGGCGAACACAAGCACCGGTGCAGCACAGTTGCGAGCCACGTGGCGGATCAAGATCCACGGTGCTTTCGCGCCGGAGACAACCACAGCATTGACGTAGTCCTCCCCGTATTCGGAGAGCACGTTCGCACGCACGATACGGGTGATCTGCGGGATGTAGACGAAAGCGATAGACATGATGATTACGCCCAGCATGTACATCGGACGCTGCGGATCACGGAACACCACCACAGTCACAGCAACCAGCGCGATGCCCGGCACGGACATGATGATGTCCATGATGCGCATGATGATTTCGGAGACCCATCGGTTAGATACTGCGGCAATCGAGCCGAAAATCGAACCGATAACCAACGCCGTGAGGGTGGCCAACAACCCCACGGTAAGCGAGTAACGCCCGCCATAGAGAACACGGGAGAAGACATCACGGCCGAGGTTGTCGGTGCCGAACCAAAACTCACCGTTAGGTGCTTGACCCTTGAGGTCAATCGCCGTGGGGTCGTGCGGCGCCAGAAGCGGCGCGAAGATCGCGGCAAGTGCGATAAGCGACAGCACGATCAGCGAGATCTTGGACCCGGTGCGCATGCGCGTCCAGCCGCCCAAGCGCTTGCGGCCGGGCTGGGAAAGCTTGGTAGCGAGTTCGTTTCTCATCAGACTTACACCGCCCTGATTCTCGGGTTGATCGCAATGTAGAGCAGATCAACGATGATATTGATGATGATGAACGCCACAGCCACGGTCAGGGTCGCACCCTGAACCACCTGCACCCAGTTCATGGAGATGCCGTCGATAAGCACTCGGCCCATACCTGGCAAGGAGAAGATGATCTCAATGACCACGGCGCCTCCCATGAGATAGCCCACACGCAGACCCAGGACGGTGACCGGAGTAATCAGGGCATTTCGCAGCACGTTTCGCGAAATGACAACGGATTTCGGAATACCAGCACCGAGCGCGGTGCGGACGTAATCCCGGTCAAGCTCTTCCACCATGGACGTGCGAATCACGCGGGTCAGCTGGCCGATGACCGGCGTCGCCAGCGCAATCGACGGCAGCAACATGCGCTGGAGCCAGCCCCCGAAATCTACGGTGATGGAAGGCAGCGGTCCCGCCACTGGGAGCTTGCCGATGAAAGCGAGCACCAAGAGGATCGCAAGCCAGAAGGACGGCATTGCGATGCAGATGACGGAGAAGATGCGGATGACCTGGTCAACCCAGGTGTCGCGGTAGAGAGCTGCCAAGATGCCCAGAGGCAACGCAACCAATACCGCGATGATTAGGCCCAGGAAAGTCAGCTGTAGCGTCACCGGCAGTGCACTAAACACCTTTTCCGAAACGGAGGCGTTGTTTTGGCCATAGGTGCCGAGGTCGCCTTGGACCATGCCGGCTAAGTAGCTTCCAAACTGGACGTACCAAGGTTCATTCAAACCGTGCGATTCGCGGTACGCCTCGAGCTGAGCTGGGGTAGCCGAATCACCCAACGCTGAGTAGGCGGGGTCGATCGGCGAAAGCTTCATCAGGACAAAGACGAGGAATGTCACGCCGATCACCATGATCGGCAATGCCACAAGCCGTCGCCCAATCAGCCGCAGGAGGTTATTCATAAAAGGCTCCAGACTGGATTTGTAAGAAGTACAGAAGGAAAAAAGGGGTGCGGATCTCCTGCTCTATCGCAGGTGAGTCGCACCCCTGATCAACCATGACAGCTGCTATCGATGTCTGAGCGGAACAGTGTCTTAACGGTTGGAGCGAGCAGTCACTGCCCACAGGCCGGTGGTACCAATCGGCTTGAAGTCCGCGACCGTGTTCGGGTTGTAGCCAGTCAGCATCGTACGGTGGAACAGCGGGTAGAGCGGCACCTCCTCAGAAATGAGGTCGAATGCCTCGTTCCACTTCTCCTGCTGCTCAGCACCCTCAGCCGCGGCGCCCTCGTTGATGATGTCCTGGAGCTCCTGCCAAGTCTCCGGGTCGGACTGCTGCCAGAAGGTACGCTTCTTGGTCCACACGTTGTCGCCGTACCACCAGTTCATGAGCAGTGCCGGGTCGTTTCCGAATACCGACGGGTCACCCGGTGCGAGCGCCACATCAAAGGTCGGGTTGTCAACGTCGAGGTTGTTGGCGTAGAGGGACGCAGAAGCCTCGGACTGAAGAGAAACCTTGATGCCTGCCGCCTGAAGGTCGTTCTGGATCTGCGGAGCGAGGTCAGAGATCCACGGGTGATCCGTGGTGAGCAGCGTGATGTTCAGGTCCGTTACACCGGCCTCCTCAAGCAGGGACTTAGCTTTCTCCGGGTCGTAGGTGAAGACGTTCTTTGCCTTGTTGTAGGCGGGGTTGGATTCCGGCAGGAACGAGGTCGCTGCCGTTGCCTTTCCATCCATGTTGTTCTGAATCAGCATGTCCGTGTTCACCGCGTAGAGGAATGCCTGACGGACACGCGGATCATCGAACGGAGCCTTGGTGGTGTTGAACAGCAGGAACGGCAGGTTGAAGCCCTTGACTTCCGCGACGGTCATGCCCGCGCTCTCAAGCATCGGCGCAGACGCGGCCGGCACGGCCTCCATCACGTCAATGGTGCCGGAAGTAGCGGCGGTGGTACGAGCGGTGTCGTCCTTAATCACGTCCCAAACAATCTTGTCTGCACCAGCCTTGTTTGGACCGTTGTAGTGCTCGTTAGGAACCGCCTCAAGCTTGGAGTCGGTGATGGACTCGTACTTATACGGGCCGCTACCGATCGGCATTGCAGTCAACTCGTCGTCGGTGGCGGACGCAGGAACAATCTTCGCGACAACGAGACGGTTGGTGGCAATGGAGAACGGCTGGTTCAGCGTGAACTTCACCGTGTCCTCATCCACTGCCTCAATCGTGTCGATGAAGTTGAGCATCGATGCATACAGGTTGCCCTCTGCCATAGAACGCTCGTAGGAGGAAATGACATCCTGGGAGGTCACCTCCGTGCCATCCGAGAACTTGGCATCATCGCGCAGGTCCACCTCAAATTCAGTGTCGGACGACCAATTCGGCTCGCCAGCAGCGAGTGCCGGGTACACCGTGTAGTCATCCATGTTGAACTCATACAGACCCTCAACAACGTGCCAGTTCGCGCCAAGCGCGAGGGCCGAGGAAGTCTGAGACGGGTGGTAGTTCGTAGTTTCGTACGCCACACCGAGGTGGATCTCACCGTTACCGCTCGGGGTAGCCTCGCCGGCCGAGCCAGCTCCGCTGGCACCGTTAGAGCTAGCGGAGTCACTTCCAGAGCAGGCCGAAAGCGTGAGGGCGATTGCCGCAATGCCGGTGATGATGACGCGCTTGTTGGGGGTCATGCGGAACCTCTCTTTTCTAGTAGCTGAACTGAATCAATGTCACACGTCACAATCGCGTGGGTGTGTGATCGCTGATTAGCTTAGAGGTATGATGTCATACACTTGCGCATTTTTCCCAGAAATTTTTTGGGTTACCCCCATAGGATTGAAATCATCTATCGCGTAGTGGAATGCACAGAGGAGGAATGACCGGTGGAAAGACGCGGCACTGCGGCCTCTATGGCGCAGAAAGGCATCCTCGATTACATCCGGACTAACCAGCTTCAACCCGGCGATAGCCTGCCCAGCGAGGCAGCGCTGTGCGGTGAACTCGGACTCTCACGCACCTCTGTACGCGAGGCGATGCAAACTTTGAGCTCGCTTGACATTGTTGAGGTTCGGCACGGTCACGGCACCTACGTGTCCAAAATGAGCATGGCCCCGCTAATCCAGGGCATGACGCTTCGCATTCTCCTTGACGCAGACCGTTCATTGGCCACTCTGGGCAACATCGTGGATCTTCGGAGTGCGATCGACCATTCTCTCGCTCAAGAGCTCGCCCGGATTTGGTCCAGCAAAGATTCGCGGCCACTGTTGAAGATTGTCGAGAGGATGGAAGAAGAGCACGCGGCTGGCCGCTCATTCGCTAAGTTCGATCAGCAATTTCACCAGACTCTTCTCGCGGACATAGCAAACCCACTCCTCGTGGAGCTATCGGATGCACTGTGGGAGATTCACATGGCTACGCTTCCCATGCTGCAGGTTCCTGTGCCTGAGGATATGCACGTCACCATGCAGATGCACCGAGAAATTGTGAATAGGCTAACCGACGGGGACGTGGCTGGTTACCACGCAGTCGTCGATAAGCACTACGCTCCGCTGCGCAGAACGATTGAAACTGAAACCCCTTAGCTCAGCAGAGAACCGAACTGTGCGGTGATAAAACCCGGGTCGGTGATCGCAGTACCCGCGATCACAGCGTTGGCTCCAGCGAGAATGCCGTGAGCAACGTCGGCTGGCGTGTAGAAGCGGCCCTCACTAATGATGAAGGCGTCGTCACCACAGCGGGAACGGCCCTCGCGCAGGCAGTCAAGGTCGGGGCCCGCAGTCTTCTCACGGTGCTCCGTGTACCCGGCGAGTGTTGTAGAGATAATGTCCGCACCTGCTTCGTGCGCCGCTTCCATCTCCTCAGGGGTGGCACAATCCGCCATGATGACAACACCCTCACCGTGCGCGACCTTAACCAAGTCTGCAAAGTCAGAGCCGTCCGGGCGGGGACGCAATGTCGCATCCGCGCACACCACGGCGGCACCCGCCTTGGCTACTGCAACGACCGACGCTCGCGTCGGGGTGATGTACACCCCGGTAGACCCTTCCTTGGTCAATCCAAAAACGGGCACATCTACGGCACGAGCGATAGAAGCGATGTCGTCGAGCCCGCCATATCCACCGCACCGGATCGCCGGGCTACCGCCGTCCACACAGGCGAGAGCGACGTGAGTGAGGGTGTGTGTGTCCCGCATGGCGTGTCCCTCGGGTGCCTGCACAGAAACTATCAGCTTGCCGCGAATCAGATCGTGAATTTCACGAGCGCGCTCTTCGATGCTGGTCGCGTTAAACGTGTACGGCATGGGATGACTCCTTAGGAATTAGGAAACTGCGCTCGAGCGTAAGCTGCCGCAGCGATAAGGGGGGCGTTGCCGCCAAGCGTGCTGGTGCGCACGGGGATATCACGGTTTGGGGCCAGCGCTGCACTGCGAAAGCCGCGGATGAACGGTTCGAGGACAGGGCTGCCAATACCGGTCACTCCCCCACCAAGCACCACGGCGGATAGGTCAAAGGCGCTGGCCAAGGCGCCAACAGCACGACCGAAACCACTGAGGTTACCGTCGAGCACCCGGTGCGCTACCGGGTCGTCCGATTGGTAGCGCACCATCACCTCGCGCAGGGTAATTTGGTCGCTGGATTCAGCTGCCCAGTGAATGCGATCGGTTGTATCACCCTGGGACAGCGCACGATAGTAGCCAGCGAGTGCTGGACCGGAAACGACATTTTCTGCTCGGTCGGCGCGCCCACGGCAGTCTTCAACTAGAAGCTCTGAGAATTCCCCGGCAGAACCTGTCGGGCCCTCGATTAACTTCCCTCGGTCCACCACAGCGCCCCCCAGGCCAGTTCCCAACGAGAGGTAAAGGACGCGGCCGTCAATATCTTTTGCGGCACCGAAGTGATCCTCGCCCCAGGCCCAAACGCGGACATCGTTGTGCACGGCGACTGGAATGTCGGGTGCCCCTGGCCCACTCTCAGGTGTAGTGAATGCTGCGCGCATCAACGCTCCAAGGTCCGTGCCAGCCCACCCGGGGATAGTTGGGCCAGCGTGCACTACTACGCCATCCTCCGGTCGGACAATGCCCGGTGCACCCGCACCGACGCGCGAAATAACCAATCCGCAATTTGCCGCCTCTTTAATTGCATTGGTAACGGCCTGAGTTACCTGCGCCCCAATGCGACCAGAATGTGCATGCGCTGGCAGCCTTCCCTCACCCACCACTGTCTGCGGATCTGAATCCGGAACGAGGCCGTAGGCAATTTTCGTTCCACCAATATCCAATGCGAGGGTTGCCGCCTGCACAGCGCTCCTTTCAATAAGGCCCTTGATACTGGAGATCGTACATCATACGATCGGCGGGAAGTCGGGTATTTTCTCTGCAGAAACGCCCTCGAACACTTTCCCAACCAGTTTTTGTCCATCCCGTCACAGAACGAACGGAGTCTTCACCGTGCAGGGAACGCAACGCGTCCAGGGCCGAATACTTTCTCCACAAGGAGACCTCGGTTTCGGCGAGATCACTTTCGGCACTCACATCGATTCGGTGAACTTCGAACCTCACCCTGCCGATAAAGGTGCCTCAGACAACACCGGAACGTTGACGTGGGTGCCTGGTTTCATTGACCTACACAACCATGGCGGGGCACTCGGGGCGTTCCCAAGCGGCAGCGTCGAGGAATGCCGCAAAGCGGCCGAGTACCACCGCAGCCAAGGCACTACGACGATGTTGGCGAGTACGGTGTCCGCAAACCGCGATGAGCTATGCTTACAAGTTGAGCGTCTCGCCCAGCTTGTCGACGAAGGCTTGATCCGCGGTATTCACCTGGAGGGCCCGTTCGTGTCTCCCGCGAAGCCAGGCGCGCAGGACCCCTCTCGGATCACCGGCGGAGACCCGGATATGTTCCTCGCCGTGATCGAGGCTGCGCGGGGCACGGTGCGAGCAATCACTTTCGCCCCAGAAACCGACAACGTTGACGAGCTTCTAGCACTCTGTAAACAGCACGACATTATTGCCAGTCTCGGACACACGGACACCGACCACGCCACCACTGCTGAAGTGATTGCGAAGGCAAATAACCTGGGTGTCACCGTAACGGCGACTCACCTGTTTAACGCTATGCCGCCGTTGCATCACCGCGAGCCCGGTCCCGTTGGCGCGCTGCTGTCGGCCGCACGGCGCGGGAAAGCCTATGTTGAGCTCATCGCGGACGGTGTGCATTTGGACGACGCTGTGGTTGACAGCGTCTACGGCCCGGGCGCCTTCGCTGTGAGTGATGCCATGGAGGCAGCGGGCATGTGTGACGGCTGCTACCGCCTCGGTCATCTAGATGTCACGGTCACCGACCGTGTAGCGCGAATCGCCAACGGTGCAATCGCGGGTGGCACGTCCACTATTGCGGAACAATTCGCTCGGTTCATGAACCGTCGCGGGGCTGCCGATGCCGTGCGCTTTACCTCTACGACAGCTGCCGAGGTGCTGCGCGACCCCTCCTTGGGGGACATTGCCGCCGGTAAGCGGGCCGACCTCGTCGGACTCGACGCGAAATTCCGTCCGGTTGCGGTGTACTGCAGCGGACAACGCGTAGCGTAAAGCTCGTAGATCTCTAAAACCGAAGGACATTGCACATGCGCATCATCATTCACCCCACCCCGAAGGACGCTGGCCGCGCGGCCGCCGACATCATCGAGCCGTTCGTCCGCGAGGGCGCGACGCTGGGCCTCGCAACCGGGTCCACGCCGACGCCGACCTACCAAGAGCTCATCCGCCGCCACACCGAGGACGGCTTGAGTTTCGCCGATTCGAAGGCGTTCCTCCTCGACGAGTACGTGGGCCTGCCCAAGGAGCACGAGCAGTCTTACTACGCCACCATCCGCCGCGAGCTGACCAGCCACATCGACATCACAGACGCTGACGTGCGCTCCCTCGACGGCTCCGCTGCCGACGCCGCGACGGCCGCTGCAGATTATGAGCAGGCCATCAAGGACGCGGGCGGCGTAGACATTCAGATCCTGGGCATCGGCGCGAACGGGCACATCGCGTTCAACGAGCCCGGCAGCCCGCACAACTCGCGCACCCGCGTGATCGACCTGCACCCGCAGACCATTGCGGACAACGCCCGCTTCTTCGAAAGCGAGGACGAGGTGCCGCGCCAGGCCCTGACCCAGGGCATTGGCACCATCATGGAGGCGAAGCACCTCATCCTCATCGCCACCGGCGCGAACAAGGCCGATGCTGTCAAGGCGCTCGTCGAGGGCCCGGTCACGGAGGACTCCCCGGCCAGCGCGATCCAGAACCACCCCAACGTCACGGAGGTTCAGGACGACGCTGCGGCGAGCAAACTCACCCAGTAGGTAGCGCTACGAGCTCACCACGAACTGGCGGTGCTGGTCTGCGATGACGCGGGGTAAGCGAACGTCGATAAGCGTGCCCTGCTCCTGATACTCCTCGGAGCGGACCGTGCCCTGCTCGTGCAGGAGCGAAACCACGTCGCCGCGCGTGAACGGCACGAGCATGGTCACGTGCTCATCGAGGGTGTTCAAGAACATTTCGATCTTCGATTCCAGCTCGTCGATCCCCTCGCCCGTGAGCGCGGAGACGAACACGACGTCGCGCCCCGTGCGGTCGAATGCGTGGCGCAGCTCGGCGAGCACAACCGGGTCAGCCTCATCGATCTTGTTCACCACGATGATCTCCGGCGGCAGCTCCTCTCCGCTCTCGCGCGTGATTTCCGCCAGCACCTCATTCACCGCCTCAATCTGCTTGAGCGGGAACGCGTCCGAACCGTCCACGACGTGCAGCAGCAGATCCGCCCCGGAGACCTCCTCCAGGGTGGACTTGAACGCCTCCACCAGCTGGGTAGGCAAGTGGCGCACGAAGCCGACCGTGTCCGTGAGCACCACGGAACGGCCGTCCGCGAGCTGGGCTTTGCGTGTCGACGGATCCAGGGTGGCAAACAGCGCATCCTCCACCAGCACGCCGGCATCCGTCATCGCATTGATGAGGGAGGACTTGCCGGCGTTGGTGTAGCCCGCAATGGCGATCTTGGGAATGGTGGACTGGGCGCGCTGGGAACGCTTGACTTCGCGCGCCGTCTTCATGTCGCGCAGCTGGTGGCGCAGCTTCGCCATCTCGGTGCGCAGGCGGCGACGGTCCGCCTCAATACGAGTTTCGCCCGGACCACGCAGACCCACGCCACCGTTGGAACCGGCGCGACCACCAGCCTGACGGGACAGCTGGCCACCCCAACCACGGGTGCGCGTGTACAAGTACTCCATCTGCGCCAGGCTGACCTGCGCCTTACCCTCTTTACTCTTCGCGTGCTGCGCGAAGATGTCCAGGATGAGCATGGTGCGGTCAATCACCTTGACCTTCAGCGCCTCTTCCAGCGCCACCATCTGGCCGGGAGAGAGTTCACCGTCGAAGACCACGGTATCCGCGCCGGTGGCGTTGACAATCTCCGCGAGCTCCTTGACCTTGCCGGAGCCGATGTACGTGCCCGGATCCGGCTTGTCGCGCTTCTGGTAGAACATCTCCAGCACCTCGGCGCCAGCGGTTTCCGCCAGCGCGGCAAGCTCCAGCATGTTCGCTTCCATCTCAGCCGTGGTGCCCTCAGTCCACGCGCCGACCAGGATCACCTGCTCAAGGCGGAGCTTGCGGTACTCAACCTCGTATCCGTCCTGCTGCTCTTCCGCGCGGATATCGGTGTCGCGGGTAATGCGGCGCAGGGAATTGCGGTCCTCCAAGTCCAGCGCGCCAGTAGTCGGGTCGACGTACCCGTTCTCCCCCGCGCCGGGCTGCGGGGCGTTGTGGCGGAACGCGCGGGCGAGGAGTTCCTCGTGCGGGTCCCGGCGGGACTCCTGGTTGTCAAAGGCAGTTACTGTCATGCAATCCTTTTGCAATTGTGGCCCGCCCCCGCACGAATCCGGCACGAGCAAGCACGCTTACACACTTGATACCTCATAGAACAGTACCCCGCGCGCTTTTCTTCCCCAGGTTGCCGGACGGTAGGCTGTACAGGCATGAACGACACCATCAGCTCAGATCTGGCCGCGATCGGCCTCGGATTCCCCCGCTGGCAGGATGCCGTGGAGGCCGCAATCGCCTCCGGCGCCCTGGCCGTCACCGGAGAGGTACGCGGCGGGCAGCTGATCCAATACGTCGATGCTTCCGGCGCGCAGCTGAACATCCTGGCAGTGGAGCCTTTCGCCACCTTTGCAGGATTCGACTCGACCACGCGCGCGTACGCGCACATCACGCCGCTGACGGACGTGGTTGCGTTGGCGGATGTGGTGGACCCGCACGGCAACACCATGGCAAGCGCGACGGTGAACCTGGCACAAGGCCCGCTGGTGGTGGATGAGCCCACGCTTCAGTGGCAGGAGCTCGGTGTCACAGCCTTGGTTCTGGACCACCAGCGCTACGACTCTGTGGACGCATACCTGACGTCCAACCCGGGAAAGGTGCTGGGCGAGGTCCACTCCCGCGGAGCCGAGCTGGTTGCCTCCGGCGCGGCGGCCGCCCCGGATGCCAGCGCGGAGTTTTCCGCGCGCGTGCTGGGCGCGGAGTACCGCACCTCCCAGCTCACCGGCCAGCGCTTCATCCACGTCTCCGTGGACGCGGCCTTCCCGTTCGACGTGTGCCTGCCGGATGGGGAGCTCCCAGAGCGCGACAGCGTCATCGCCGGCACCGCGTTGCTGGCAGGATCCATCCCCGCGCCGTCCGGCGGCGGCTGCGGCGGGTGCGGCGGATCCTGCGACTGCGGCGGCCATTAACCCCGGGGGCAAAGGCACCACGATGAAATCCTCCGACCGAGACCTCTCCCGCGCCCTCGCCGGCGCGCTAGTGCTCGCGGCCGTAGTCATGCTCGTCGTGCTGCTGCGCCTGCCGGGATTGATCCTTTCCCTCATCCTTATCGCCTTTGTGGTGCTGGTTGGGCGCAGATACCAACCCAGTGCAGAGGTGGAAGCACTCCATGCGTCCCTGAGCTACGCGCGCGACGACATCTGCGAGGTGTTGGACGCGTACGAGCAACTGCAAAACGGCGCCAGCGCCGCCGACATTGCGGACCGCACGCTGCATTACCCGGCGCTGGCAAACCCGGATAATTCGGTGCCCGAGGTCAACGAGTTCCTCTTACGAGCGTCCTCAGCGCGGCGCTTCGTCGCGCGCATTGACTCTTATTTAGAAGACCCGTTGCTTGACCGCTCCAAGCTGGAGAAACTCATCAACGTCGCCGACCAGCGGGCGTTTGAACTGCAGTCCGCTTGGGACGACGCGCGCCGGGCCGCTAAGGAAATCGGCCCCGCGTAAGACGCTGCGAGGCCCCGGTGCCGCTAGGCCAGCTCCCCTGCCAGCACACCGCGTGCGACGATGCGCGACGGTCCAGTCATCCGCGCGCGCCCATCGCGGAGCTCGATCGTGAGGGTGCCACCCGGCACATGGACGGTGACCTGGCCGTGCTCGATGTCGGCGTCGGCAAGCGCGGCCTGCGCCGCGGCTACAGTGCCGGTGCCGCAGGAGCGGGTTTCCCCCACCCCGCGCTCCCAAACGCGCATGTGCACCGCGCCGTCGCCGGCCGCGCCATGTACAGCCCCGTCGCCGTCGGCTGCAGCTAGCTCAGTCAAGATTTCCACGTTGACCCCGGCTGGGAAGAACTCGGTGTCAAACTCCGGCTGGGTCAGCTCCATCGCCGCCAGCTCCTCTGGGGTAAGCCCCGGGATCACGCAGGCCAGGTGCGGGTTGCCCACGTCGACGCCGATGCCGGCGAACTCGAAGTCGCCCATGCGCGCGGTGGAAACACCGGTGACCTCAACGGGACCCATGTCCACGGAGAACGTCGCGTCCGCGCCGTTGGCCGCCAGCACCCTGATCACCTTCACGCCGGCACGCGTGTCCACCTCGAACTCGTCGCGCTCCTCCAGTCCCTCGGCCACTAGCACGTGGGCGAAGGCGCGGATCCCGTTGCCGCACATCTCCGCGATGGAACCGTCCGCGTTGCGGTAATCCATGAACCAGCGGCCGGTCTCTGGGGAGCGCACCACCCGCAGGAGCCCGTCGCCGCCGATCCCGGCGCGGCGGTCGCACAACCACGCGACCTGCTCGGTGGTGAGGTCCAGCTCGTCGTTGACGTCGGTCACCACCACAAAGTCATTCTCGGTGGCGTGGGCTTTGATGAAGGGCAACTGCGCAGTATTCACGCAGGAGAGTCTAATGCTCCCCCAGTGCCTGAAGCGCCGCGCCGACCACGTCCTCGCCCGCCGCGTCGAGCCAGTGGATGCGCGGGTCCCTGTTGAACCAGGAGCGCTGGCGGCGCACGTAGCGTCGGGTGCCGATGATGGTCTGCTCTATAGCGTCGTCAAGCGAAAGCTCCCCGTCCAAATGCGCGAGGACCTGCGCGTACCCGATGGCGCGCCCGGCGGTGGATTCGCGCTGTAGACCCTGCGCGACCAGCCCGCGCACTTCGTCGACGAGCCCTGCCTCGAACATCTGGCGGGTGCGCAGCTCGATCCGCGGGTTGAGCCAAGTGGCGTCGGTGCGCAGGCCCAGGATGCGCGTGCCCCAGCGCGGCTGCGCGTCTTTGGGCGGCTGGGACGCGGCGAAGGGCTCGCCCGTCAGCTCAATAACCTCCAAGGCGCGGACGGTACGGCGTGGATCCTTGTCCTCGATCACGCGGGCGGCTTCCGGGTCCACCTCGGCCAGTTCCGCATGCAGTGCGTCCACGCCGATATCCTCCAGACGAGCCTCGTAGCGGGCGCGCACTGCAGGGTCGGTGGGTGGGAACTGCCAATCGTCGAGAAGCGATTGCGCGTAGAGCATGGACCCGCCGACGAGGATGGGAACCTTGCCCCGCGCGGCGATGCCCTCCACCGCATCCACCGCCATGGCCTGGTATTCCGCGACGGATGCGGTGCGCGTGACCTTCCACACGTCCAGCAGGTGGTGCGGGATGCCACCGCGTTCCTCGGGCGGCAGTTTCGCGGTGCCGATATCCATGCCCCGGTAAAGCTGCATGGAGTCGACGTTCACAATCTCCCCGCCCAGGCGCTGCGCAAGCGCGATGCCAAGCGCGGACTTGCCGCTGGCGGTGGGCCCTACAACGGCGACCGGCGTTAGCATCGCACCTCCCACAACCCCACGTAGCGCCCGACACCCAGCGTGTCGTCGGCGTCTACCAGCTCAGCGCGTACAGGGTTGAGTGCGGCCAGCGCCTCCCAGGGCTCGTGCTTATCGACGCCCGCTTGCGCCAGCGCCGCAGCCCCCGGCAAGTCGCGGCCGGTTTCGATGAAGTGTTTCAGCGCTTCGTGGATGCCCGGGGCGGACTCAATGAACGCGAGTGGGGCGCGCGGAGTGAGCCCCGCGGGGCCGTCCACGACAACCACGGTCAGGGCGCCCGGATCAAGCGGGGCGAGGGTCTCGCGCGCAGGGCGGTAGGTGCGTTCGCCGAGAAGGTAGCGGGTGAGCAGTTCCCCGAGGTAGTTGCCGCCGCCAACGTCCACCTGCGGCGCGCCCCATGCGGCAAACGTCCCGGTGCGGGAGGCGTAGTCGCGCTCACCGCACGGGCAGACGATGTCAACCGGCGACGCGCCGTACATGTTGCGGGCCAGCTCTGCGGCGTGACGCACCGCCTCCGCGATCCTGCGCGACGGCGCGTGGGCAGGCGACAGCTCCGCCACGAGGGCGGGCGAGCCAGGGATCAGCAGCACAGGTGCGCGGGTTTCTTCCACCCGCCCCACCCTAGCCAGACGCGTGCGAGTTACCTAGGTAAACCTGCCCCGCGTGCGTATGGGCACGGTAAAGTTGAACCACATTCGCATGCCACGGCAGCCGCGTCGCGCGGCACACAGCAGAAAGGACCGCCTCTATGACGACTCCAGACCAGCCCACGTCCGCTCCGGGCGAGGGTACCGCTCGCCCCACGCCTGCCGCGATGGCCGGCCGCACCCCGAAGCCGGGACCGCGCCCGGGCGCCGCTGCCGGTGCGCGCCCGAACTCTGTCGACCAGCAGCAGTCCACCCCGTCCCCGCTGCCGAAGCAGCCGGCAGGCACGGGCTCCCTGGCCTCGGACCCGTCCAAGTTCGGTCGCATCGATGAGACCGGCACGGTGTACCTCACCCGCGGCGGGGAGGAGCGCCAGATCGGCTCCTGGCAGGCGGGCACCCCGGAAGAGGGCCTGGCCCACTACGGCCAGCGTTTTGATGACCTGGTGACGGAGGTTGAGCTCTTCGAGTCCCGCCTCAAGGCGCACCCGGAGGACGCGGCGAATCTGCGCACCAATGCCCAGGCGCTGAAGGAGTCTCTGCCGGAGGTTGCCGCCATCGGCGACTTCGATGCGCTCGAGGCGCGCCTCGACGCAGTGATCGCCGAGACCGAGGAGGCAGGCGAGCGCGCGAAGGAGGCCAAGGCGGCCCGCCGCGCCGAGGCTATCGCCCGCAAGGAAGCCCTGGCTACGGAGGCTGAGGATCTGGCGGAGAACTCCACCGACTGGAAGGCCGCGGGTGACCGCATCCGCGACATCCTGGAAGAGTGGCGCACCATCCGCGGTATTGACCGCAAGACGGATGATGCCCTGTGGAAGCGCTACTCCCGCGCTCGCGATAGCTTCAACCGCCGCCGCGGCTCCCACTTTGCGGAGCTCGACCGCGGCCGCGCAGCCGCAAAGAAGGCCAAGGAAGACCTCGTTGCCCGCGCCGAGGCGTTGAAGGACTCTACCGAGTGGAACGACACCGCCCGCGCATTCCGCGACCTGATGAAGGAGTGGAAGGCCGCTGGCCGCGCCCCGCGCGACGTGGATGACCAGCTGTGGGAGAAGTTCCGCGCTGCACAGGACCACTTCTTCGACGCACGCAACGCGGTCAACGCTGAACGCGACAAGGAGTTCGTGGCCAACGCAGAAGCGAAGGACGCGCTCCTGGCTGAGTACGACGCGCTGATTGATCCCGCCAAGGGCCTCGAGGCCGCCAAGTCCAAGCTCCGCGAGCTGCAGGACAAGTGGGAGGAGATCGGCTTCGTGCCGCGCGGCCAGGTCCGGGAGTACGAGGACAAGATTGGCAAGATTGAAAAGCGCGTCGCTGATGCGGAGGATTCCCGCTGGCGCAAGTCCGACCCGGCTGCCCAGGACAAGGTGAACCAATTCCGGGTAAAAGCCGACGATCTTGCCGCGCAGGCCGATGCCGCAGAGGCCAAGGGCAACGCCAAGCAGGCCGCTGAGCTGCGCGAGCAGGCGAAGCAGTGGCAGGAGTTCGCCGACGTCGCTGCGAAGGCGGCGAACGACCGCTAGTGCTCACCCCGCTGCACTTTGTGCCCCGACCGGCCTCCTCCGGTTCCGCCCACGCTGCGGACGCCGAGGCCGTAGTCGGGGCCTACGCATTCTCCGCCACCCTGGCCATCCAGGACATCACCCAGCTGGCCACCTCGGGAGTGACCGCCTCCCACATTGCGAAACGCCTCGAGGGGTCGGCCGAGTCCGAGGCCCTGCTCTTCGGCCTGTCATCGCGCACCGCGCTGCGCCCCGTCGGCCCACTCGGCTACCAGGAGCTGATGGAGGAGGACTTGCTTGACATCGAGGCCTGGGTCTTCATCTCGCTGCCACTCCTCGAGGACACCAGGGTCATCGAAGCCAACGTCACCCTTGACGCGGCCATTGCTCCCCTCCCGGGCGAAGAGGTTCCCGCCGCACCCTGGCACGGGGCTTTCACGCTTATCGACGATCTCTCCGCCCGCCTCAACCGCCCCATCCGGCAACTGTGGGTCACCCACACCCCGGGGACTTGGGAACCACCCGGTGCTACGGAGCACGGGTACGCTGCCGCCTTCCGCGAGGACCAGGCCGTGTTTAGGGCGGAGGCGGTGGCTGTTGGCGCTGGGATGGAAATCTCGGTTGTCGAGGGGCCCGGCTTCGCCGGCGCCATCACCGCTTCGGCGACGTACCCCGGAGGCGAGGAGGCCAGGGAGCGAGACACGGCGCAGTTCAGCGCACTCCTCACCGCGGCATCGCGCGATTATCCACGGGGTGAACTCGCGCTGGAGACCATCGAATGGGATCTTCGGCGCATCACTGATGCCGGCGCGAGGCTCATGGACCGCGGCGGCCAGCAGCTCACCGGCATCGCGCGGGTGGGAGGCAGGGATCGCACCGAGGATCCCGGCGCCATTGTCGGCTTGTGCGAGGCCGTGCATTACTCCTCCGACGATGACGCAGTCTGCGAACTCGGGCTCATTTATGTGCTGCCGGTGTATCGCGGCAAAGGCGTCGGCACGACGCTCGTCGCCAAGACAGTCGCCCGGGCGCGCGAAGTATGGGAAGACCTGGAGACCGTGTACGTGTCTTACCCGGCCGGCTCTCCGGCCGCGGAGTCGATTACCACGCGCTTTGAGGCGGAGGTGGTGTCCTCCACCACGGCGTGGCAGAAGGAGTCATTTATTTAGTGATGCTTCATAGGTTGCTACGTCTACGAAATCACTCGGAAACGGCACACGGACACAGTTGGGGTGTGTTCGTATAAAGGATTCGTCGAGCTTTGTTGGTGGCATCGATAATGGTACTCGCGTTTCGGCCTTGTCCTCCCTCTGCTCCGCAACAAGATCCTGAAACTCGGGGAGCAGTTCAAAAGGGTTAAAATATAGCTCTCGTGTTGTGCGCAACCGGCAACTCTGGAGTGGAACGTAATCCGCCATGTTGACCCATTGGATGATAAAGCCAGGTTCGCTGCAAATGTTTTTTGCCAGACGCAGCTCAATAGTCTCGAAGGGTGCGATAACAGGAATGGTAAAAACTCCGGAAAAGACGTCCGCCCGAATTAACCTCCGATTTCGAAGGTCCGCGAGTTCTACATTTCTAGCCTCGTACCCAGACAGATTCGTTAGGGCTACTTTCTGGGTGTCCCTGGATAGTTTGAGATCCCACTCGCGGCCGAATGCGTTGTTCTGTAGGTATCTAGCATTCTGATATTCAAACACGCGCCACCGGGCTTGGTTGTTCTTAAAATCCTCGAACCAGCCTTCCCAGCTGTCCTGACTTTCTCGGCTCGCTTTCCTATAGAAGTGGAGAGAGACAATAAGTGAGATAATTCCGCCGGCCGCAGTGCTCAAAACCGTACTCAGGATTGCCATTTATTACGAGAGCTCTTTCTTTTTGTGAAACTCGGGTGGCTGCTCCGTAATCCTAGGTTCAATTCCGCACTATTACTCCGCGCACTTGTGGCGTTCGGCGGCACGCTGCCGGCGATCGTCGATAAGCAGGGGGTTGTGCTCCTGCGCCCGCTCGGTGGCTGCGCGCTGGGCGACGGCGATCTCGTCGGTGCCCTGCAGTGCGGCGCGCTGCTCCGCGATGGCCGTCTGCTCCTCGGCGCGGCGGAAGATGGCGGGCAGGTAGGCGAACACTGCGACAACCACCGGGAACATTGCGAGGTAGATGCCGGGGCCGTGGTGGAGGCCCTGCTCCCAGGTGGTTGAGGAACGGCGCAGCCAAATCGCCAAGAGGGCGAAGACCATCGCAATGCCGGTGAGCATCCAGCCCGGCACGGCAAGGCGGTAGCGCCTGGTAAGCATGGCGATGGTGGTGATCACGGCGAGGCCGATGAAACCGAACCAGACGAAGAGGTACTCGGTGAGCTTGCCCTCTACCGCGCGGGAAGCGTCGCTGACCGCTAGGAACTGCCAGCCGGACACTTCCGCCGCGAACGGTAGGAACAGCGCGATGACAAAAGTCGCGGCGCACGCCAGGAGGATCCAGCGAAACGCGCCGTTGGCAAGCTGGTTGGCTGCCCGCCGTTCGTCAGCGGCAAGGGTCGAGGGGGTGGGCGCAAGTTCGCAAGTGTCGGACACAAATCCCACTCTATCCCGCGTCCCTGCTTATCTCTTCATAGAACTGCTTACACCCCGACTGACGCTTTCACTAGGAGGTAAATGCATGTCAGGACCATTACCACGAGCACCGGCGGCACTGTGTAGCCAACGATATTGCCAAATTTCATTTTGAAGTTCGCCAAGTAAGGCAAGGCGAAGAACGGGATGAGGAGGTTAGTTGTCGCGTCTCCCATTTGGTATGCCTGCAATACCAAACCTAAGTCGACCCCCTGATCCAAGGTGGTTGGGATAAGGTACGGTGCCTCGATCACAAACTTTGAACCGCCGGAGGGAACTGCAATGTTGAGTAAAGCGGAGTATAGGAAAGCGATCATTGGCCAAGTGACCGGTGTGGAGATAGAGGTGAAGAAATGAGTCAGTACGACACCGAGGCCAGTTGCACTAATAAGGCCGAAAATGCCAGCATAGAAGGGGAATTGGAGAATGAAGCCCCAAGTTCCATCGATTCCCTTGCGAATAAGGTTGGCGTAATATTCTGGCCCGTAGTTAGCGCACAGAACCATACCGAGAGAGATGAAGAGGAAATTGAACGTATCTAGGTTCAGCGCGCCTATGCCATCCCTAAACAGAATGTAAATACTGTAAGCCAAACCGACACCGCCGATAAAGTACATGATCCATCGGCTCGCATTAGCCTTTTCAGCCGGCGTTGTACGGGGGACTGTTAAGTTGCGCTGACCAGCTTCGTAATCTTCGAGAACCGAAGAGTCAATTTCGCCAATCTTACTAGCATCCTTCGGATGCATGACGATAGCGAAAATCATCGTTACCGCGAGGCAAACAATCAGAAGAAGAATGAAGTCCCATCGCAGGATTGAGTCCGTCAAGCCAACTGCTTCTGGGGTCATCTCCTTGTACCCCTCGGGCACAAGATCCCTAAGGTAGTTGGGCGTAGCAGAGTAGAGTACCGCTGCACCAGAGATTCCGGAAGACGAAGTTAAGAACGCCATGAATAGAACGGCCACCATGACAGGCGGATGAATATTCAGCCCCCGGCGCTTGGACTGGGCAAGAATTTCTTTACCCAAGACAATCGCAGCCATCATCCCTAGGCCCCAATGGATGAAACCAAGCATTCCGGCGACTGCGGAGCCTAGGACGATCGCTTGAGTGCGAGTCTTGGGAATCCCACCGATTTTGGTGAGAAGCTTTTGGGCCGGCGGGGAGGAGGCTACTGCACTTCCTGATGCCAAAAGGACCGTCATTTGCATGGTGAACGCCAGCAAGTTCCAGAATGAACCTGCCCATGCTGACACCAGCGAAACCTGGTCAGGGTCCGTGGACCAAACTGGGGTATCTGTAGCAAAGAATGCCAGAATCGCAACGATGATAGTCAGTGCCAAGCAAATGACGAACGATTCAGGCATCCACTTTTCAAACCAGGCAATGTACCGGTCCCTGAAGGGCGGTCGCTGCGGAGCCTTACCATTATTGACAGCAGTCGTCATTCTTCTCCTCCGTTCGAGGTTCCACTGCTGTCGAAGCCGATCACGTACCGGCCCTCTACAACATCAATGGGCATTCCAATCTCGAGGCTCGAGGAATCTTCTACCCCCTCGATTAATACAGTTCGAGTGCTCCCTTCCAATTCAACGAGGCCCACACAATATGGCGCCTTCTCCTCGAATCCCTGCGGAGCAGAGCGGATAATCGTGAATGTTTTCAAAACTCCCGACACGACTATTCTCCTTTGAAGACCGAAACAACACAGGTAGCTGCGGTGCCGCCAAGGTTGTGGGTAATTCCGATGTTGGGATCATTGATTTGACGTTCACCCGCCTCCCCGCGCAGCTGAGTCACGATTTCGACAATCTGACAAATGCCGGTTGCCCCAATTGGGTGCCCTTTGGCCTTAAGTCCACCACTCGTGTTGATTGGAATGCGACCCTCTAACGTGATGTCTCCGTTTCGGACCGCTTTTCCTCCCTGGCCTTTGGCGGCGAAACCAAGATCCTCGATGTTTATGATCTGCGTAATTGAGAAGCAGTCATGCACCTCAGCGAGATCAACCTCTTTTGCGGTAATCCCCGCCATTTCGTAGGCTTTGCCAGCCGCGCGCTTAGTAGCAGCAAATTCTGTGATCGATTTTTTTCCATGCAGCGTGAGGGCATCACCCCCATGGCCGATGCCAGCTACTTCCACTTGGCGGTGGGAGCCAGAAGGTACAGACGAAACCACGAGGAACGCAGCGCCATCGGTAATGAGGGAGCAGTCGTAGAGGCCAATTGGATCTGCGATAAGAGGAGCTGACAGAACGGTTTCCTCGTCAATGAGCTTCTGCATCTGGGCATGGGGATTCTTCGACGCATTTAAGTGCGAGTTAACGGAGACCATTGCCATTTCTCTTCTTACGTCCCCATACTCATAGAAGTAACGATTCGCAATTAACGCAAAACTCCCGGGAAAGGTTAGGCCCGTCGCAGCTTCCAGTTGGATGTCCATAGCCGACGCAAGTGTTTTGGTCACAGTTGGTGTCGTCTGATGTGTCATTCGCTCAACTCCACCCACAAGCACTGTCTCGTACAAGCCAGCTTTCACTGCTGTGACTGCCTGGTGAAACGCAAGTCCTCCCGAGGCGCAGGCACCCTCCGTCCTAACGGTTGGCACATTTTCGATCCCGAGGGTCTCCGCTACAAGAGGCCCGAGATGACCCTGATCAAAGAGCTGCCCGCCCGCGAAGTTGCCTACAAATACCGCCTCAATCGAGCTCCGCTCGATACCAGCATCTGCAACTGCAGCATTTCCTGCTTCTTCGATGAGGTCGTGGACGGATCGGTCGGGGAACTTCCCCAATTTGGTTTCTCCGATTCCATTTACATACACATTTCGTGACATAGTTAGGCCCTTTCTCCGTTCGGCAACAATTCATAATCGATGATGAATTCTGCATCAGTTGTTTCCCGCAGCTCATCCTCGGTTACACCAGGCGCGAGACGCCGGAGCACCATCCCGCCATCCCGAAAATCAAAGACACCAAGATTTGTAATTACTCGATCCACCACCCTCGCCCCGGTAAGTGGAAAGGTGCATTCTTTCAGGATCTTCGGACTACCATCACGCGCGACATGGTCCATCAGAATCACCACGCGCTTAGCCCCGGCTACGAGATCCATCGCACCGCCCATACCTTTGACCATTTTTCCTGGCACATTCCAGTTAGCAAGATCGCCAGATTGGCTTACCTGCAACGCTCCGAGGAAGGTGGCATCCAGTTTCCCACCCCGGATCATCGCGAAAGACTCCGCAGAATCGAAGGTTGCCGCGCCAGTTGCTAGGGTGATCGTTTCTTTGCCTGCGTTAATGAGGTCAGGATCCTCTTCACCAGTAAGAGGATATGGGCCGATTCCTAGCAAACCATTCTCACTGTGAAAAACGACGCGTTTGTTGGAAGGCAAGTTTCCAGGCACCAACATCGGAACTCCGATACCTAGATTGATGTAGTTACCGTCCTGGATTTCTTCCGCCGCAATTGCGGCCATTTGATTTCTGGTCCACATAAATCTCGCTCCCCTCTACGCCTCGCGATTTACCACTTTTTCAATGACGGTCGGAGTCTGCGCAACCATTACGTGATTTACATAGACCCCGGGAGTGTGGATGCTGTCGGGATCCATCTCCCCGTACTCAACGAGGTTTTCTACCTCAGCAAAAGTTTTGGCTCCGCTCATCGCTGCAACGTGATTGAAGTTCCGGGCGGTTAGTCTGTAGCGAAGGTTCCCCATCTCATCCCCCATAAAGGCGCGCACCAGACCTATATCAGCCTTGATAGCTTTCTCCATAACATAGGTTTCCCCATCGAATTCCTGCGTCGGCTTCCCCTCCGCAAGGATGGTCCCGACTCCAGTTCGAGTGAAGAAAGCAGCAATGCCGGCCCCTCCGGCGCGCATTCGCTCAGCGAGGGTTCCTTGTGGAACAAACTCCAGGTCAATCTCTCCTGCCAGGTACCGACGCATGAACAATTGGTTCTCGCCGATATAGCTTGCCTTTACTTTGGAGATTTGTTCATTCTCCAAAAGTAGCCCTTGGCCGACCCCATCGATAGCGAGATTATTGGAAACGATACATAGATCTTTAACCCCGGATTCCCCCACAATCTTCAAGAGGTCCTGGGGAACTCCGCACGTCCCGAACCCCCCGACAGCGATAGTCATACCGTCTTCGAGAGTCTCTAAAAGTGCTGCTCTCGTGCTTTCAGAAAGCGTCGTGGCACTAGGTTGACTCACCATAACTCCTTCCGCACACATCGAATGAATTAACCCTTCACCGAAGAAGAGTGATGCACACATTACATAGCGGGCCAGATTGTGACTATGGTCTCAATCAAAAAAACTGGCATGGAGTTTTTGTGAATTTCTACATTTTTATGCTTGTTCCCCCTCGGACATAACCAGCTCAATCGCCCATTTGACCCCAACCCAGTCGTCGAAGCTGTTTCGATCCATTCCCGTCATTTGACAGAACTTATCTACTCGATAGCGGACTGTATTCTCATGAACAAACAACATTCCTGCAGCTTTAGAGTACGAAAAGCCACTGTCAATCCAAACGGTCACGGTTCTCAAGAGTCCCCATGAATCACTTTGAAGAGGAGCTACGAAGCGATCCATGAAGTACCTCCCAAGTAGCTTGTCTTGAGATACCGCCAGTCTCCAGCTTAACTTTGCAATGTCGTGTAGGCCTTTCTTACCAAGTCTGCGCGATGCCTCTAAAACGTGGCGTGCTTCCAAGTCTGAAGTTTTGATGTTCTGAAGCGGTTGGAAGCTCCCTATCGCCGCAACACAGTCGAAATCGATTTCAGGTTTTGCCGCGATCACAGCTACGAGATCGGGGCCTGCTGCTACGACTGCCGCTGGCATGCCCGGGAGCGATCCTCCGCGCTCGATTTCACCACGCATCCTCATGGGGTCTTCGGAGAGGGCTACGCGAAGCACGGCGTAAGTACCGTTTTCGATGAGACCGAGTCGAGAAAGGGCCGTTGGCGGAGCTTCCCCGGCTAGCACAGCACTCATTGCACGAGCACGTTTCTCAAGTTCAGACTCCAGCTTGTTACTTTCGAGATCCTGAAACGCAACGACGGAACGAACAAGAAACGCGTCACCGACCTGCCAGAGGATCTTTGAACCGGTTGCAAACGCCTCAGCCGATAGTCTCAATTTGCCGGTCTCTACAAACTTGCTGTGGATATTTTGCAGGGACACCCTGTATCCGAGGATCATTTGTTCAACAGGGAGTCCTGAGTTGAATCTAGATTGGGCAACCACCTCAGCGATATGCATTTCTCCGGGGCTGGGTGACGCACCACTACGGAGAGCCGTGATGGCCTGCTCTATATTTCGCTCGCATGATTCACGGAGGCTCGCAACGTCGATCTCCTTGTAAGAATCTAACGTTTCGATAATCTCCGTTGCAGTTTCGGCTGCGACGTTAGCCAAACTTGAACGAAAAACAGGTAGAAACTCCCGAAGTTCCTGATTGACTGAAGATGGCATAGTCGAAGCTTAGAAAAGCGGATCACGTTCTGTCTCAAACGCGTCGGTTCAAATCCTTTCCTCCCTTAACAGCAGCTGTCGGTGTTGGGAGCGGGGACGGCGCCGGGTCGACCGATCGTCGGCAAGCCTAAGCCCACACCAACGGGTGCGGTGGTGGGAACCTGGCCTGCTGCGGAGTTGTCACCGGCCTTAGTGCGGCGGTGGGCAAGCACGCCGGAATCCGCGATGAGGTAGTGCGGTGCGGAATCGGTGACGCGGACGTGGACGTAGTCGCCCGGGCGGATCTCACGGTCTATGGCGCCGGGGGCTTCCGGAGCCTCTTCGACGGCGAAGTGCACCAGCCGGCCGTCGCGGGCACGGCCGGACATGCGCTTCGTGTCCGCGTTCTTCCTGCCGCCGCCGTCCTGCACGAGCAGCTCTACTTCGGTGCCCACAAGCTTGGCGTTCTCCTCGGCAGAGATACGCTCCTGCAGCTCCAGCAAGCGCTCGAAGCGTTCCTGCACCACGTGCTTGGGCACCTGGTCCCCCATCTCTGCGGCCGGGGTGCCGGGGCGCGGGGAGTATTGGAACGTGTAGGCGGAGCTGAAGCGCGCGCGCTCCACCACGTCCAGGGTGGCCTGGAAGTCTTCTTCTGTCTCGCCCGGGAAGCCCACGATGATGTCCGTGGTGATGGCGGCGTTGGGAAGTTTCTCCCGGACCTCGTCCAAGATGGCGAGGAACTTCTTAGAGCGGTAGCTGCGGCGCATGTCTTTGAGCACCTTGTCCGAGCCGGACTGCAGGGGCATGTGCAGCTGCGGGCAGACGTTGGGGGTCTCCGCCATGGCGTCGATGACGTCGGTGGTGAACTCCGCTGGGTGCGGCGAGGTGAAACGCACGCGCTTCAGCCCCTCGATGTCACCGCACGCGCGGAGGAGCTTGGAGAACGCGGAGCGGTCGCGCTCCATGTCAGGATCTGCAAAGTGCACGCCGTAGGCGTTGACGTTCTGGCCCAGCAGGGTGATCTCGGAAACGCCTTGATCCACCAGCGCCTGAACCTCGGCCAGAATGTCGCCCGGGCGGCGGTCAACCTCCTTGCCGCGCAGCGAGGGCACAATGCAGAACGTGCAGGTGTTATTGCAACCCACGGACACGGAGACCCAACCGGCGTAGGAAGACTCGCGCTTCGCGGGCAGCACGGACGGGAAGACCTCCAGCGCTTCTGCGATCTCCACCTGCGCGGCATCCTCGACGCGGGCGCGGTCCAGCAACGCCGGTAGCGCGGAGAGGTTGTGGGTGCCAAACACCGCATCCACCCACGGCGCGCGCTTGACCACAGCGTCCTTGTCCTTCTGGGCTAGGCAGCCGCCCACGGCGATCTGCATGCCGGGGTGGGCATCCTTGACGTTCTTCAGCTGGCCGAGAGTGCCGTAGAGGCGCTGATCCGCGTTGTCGCGCACCGCGCAGGTGTTGAACACCACAAGGTCCGGGGTCTCCCCTGCCGGAGCTGCCACGTAGCCCGCGTCTTCGAGCATGCCGGACAGGCGCTCCGAATCGTGGACGTTCATCTGGCAGCCGAAAGTGCGCACCTCGTAGGTGCGGCCAGCTACGCCAGCAGCAGGGTCAGCAGCTCCAGCGCCAGCTGCAGACGGATAAGCGGAGGGGGTTATCGCCGTAGACACGGTCAAGTAGTGTAACGGCCCAGCAAGCTGGGGCATAACTGCGGAAAACGCGGTCGCGCTCGCTACATAGGCGCCGAGCCCGCTCAACTCGGGCCAGCGGCCTCCCCCAGTTCCGCGATACGGGTGTCTAGTGCTTCGCGGGCGATCTGCATGCTCATCCCTGGGTTGTACCCCCTGCGGGCCAGTACGCCTACAACGCGGCGCAGCGCCTTGTCGTACTCTGACCGATCGGCTGGCGGCACCTTGACTTCGCGGGCCTTCTTCTCGGCGAGGATGCGAGCTTGGCTGGCTTCATCCTCTTCGGAAATCTGCTCCAGGGCTTCCGCGCGCACGTCCGGTGCAACGCCCTTATCCCGCAGCTCCATGTCCAGGGCGCGGGCTGATTTGCCCCGGCGGGCCGCGCGTTGGCGGACCCACTCAGTAGCGAAGACTCGGTCGTCGAGCAGGCCAGACTGCTCCAGCGTGTCCAGCACCTCATCCACCAGCTCTGGGGCGAACTCCGCGTCAATGAGTCGGCCGCGCAGCTCGTGGCGGGAGCGGGCGCGTTGATCGAGCAAGCCGAGGGCGCGCTTGCGCACGGGGGCGAGCGCCGCTTCGTGCGAGCGGTCGAACAACCCGGTCCCCCCGCCCGCGTCCGCGCGCTCCTGGTACCGCTCCAGGGCGTGCTGGAGCTTGGCTACTTTCTCCGGATCCGGCTGGGACATTACTGGCTAGTTGCCGCCGCCCAGCAGCTCATCATCATCCTCGTCATCGTCGAAGCCGATGTTGGGGACCATGTCCACCGGATCATCGCTCAACTCGTCCGCCGCGTCCTGGTTGGCGTACTTGCCCACGCCGAGTGCGCGGAAGATCTTGTCCTCGATCTCATCGGCCAGCTCCGGGTTGTCCTTGAGGAACAGGCGGGCCTTCTCCTTGCCCTGACCCAGCTGCTCGCCCTCGTAGGTGAACCACGAGCCGGACTTCTTCACAATGCCGTTATCCACACCCATGTCAATGATGGAGCTCTCGCGCGAGATGCCCTCGCCGTACATGATGTCGAACTCCGCGATCTTGAACGGCGGAGACACCTTGTTCTTCACCACCTTGAGGCGGGTGCGGTTGCCAATGGAATCCTGGCCGTCTTTCAACGTCTGGATCCGGCGCACGTCGCACCGCACGGAGGCGTAGAACTTCAGCGCCTTACCACCAGTGGTGGTTTCCGGCGAGCCGAACATCACGCCGATCTTCTCGCGCAGCTGGTTAATAAAGATGGCGGTGGTGCCGGAGTTGTAGAGCGCACCCGTCATCTTGCGCAGCGCCTGGGACATCAGGCGGGCCTGGAGGCCCACGTGGGAATCACCCATCTCGCCCTCAATCTCCGCCTTCGGCGTCAGCGCCGCCACGGAGTCGATCACGATGATGTCAATCGCGCCGGAGCGCACCAACATGTCCGCGATTTCCAGCGCCTGCTCACCCGTATCCGGCTGGGAAACCAGCAGGTTGTCCGTGTCCACACCCAGCTTCTTGGCGTAATCCGGATCCAGGGCGTGCTCTGCGTCAATGAACGCCGCGATACCGCCTGCGCGCTGCGCCTGTGCAATGGCGTGGAGCGCCACGGTGGTCTTACCGGAGGATTCCGGACCGTAAATCTCCACAATGCGGCCGCGCGGCCAGCCGCCGATGCCCAGCGCAACGTCAATCGCCGTGTTGCCGGAAGAGATGGACTGGATCGGCGGACGCTTCTCATCGCCCAAGCGCATGATCGCGCCCTTGCCAAAGTCCTTCTCAATCATCGCCATAGCGGCATCGAGCGCATTCTGGCGGTCATTGCCAGTGGCGGCCGTGGTCTTCTTCTTGGTAGCCATGTGTTTCTCCTGTGGTTTGTAAACGCTGCGTTAGAACAATCGCCATGTATTAGACGCTGGGCGGGGCCGGTCAGGTTCCATCCAGGCCGAAAATTTTTGTTCGCCGCCCATGCTAGAGGCCGCCTCAAACATGTTCGAGAATACACGCAAGCATGTTCGAACCAAAGGGGAACACGCCTAGCAACCGAACGTCGATAAGCAAGCAAGCCCCGGGGCTACGTGCCGGGGCGGTCCACGCCCAACCGTCGCTCCTCTGGGATGTCGAAGGCGTCGCAGAGCCCCTGCCAGACGCGACGCGGATCGACACCACTTTCGATGAGCTCCTCCGCCGTTTTGTCGCTCGGCGGCAGGACCTGGGACGAGATGATCCACTGGGCGCGCTCTGCGCCAAACTCGTCGCGGACAAGCTGGTGGAACTCGGTCAAACGCATGGCACCTAACGTACACGGCCACGCGGCGCATTCAGGAGCACCCTAAAGCACGCCAATTGAACAGTGTTCAGGTACGCTTCCACGCATGACAACTGCGCAGCCTGCGGGCGCAAACACGCCCAGCAACAACACCCCCAGCAAGAACACCACCGCGACAGACATTGCGTACATCGCCGTCTTTGCCGCCATCATCATCGTCCTCGGCTTTCTGGCCATCCCGGTCGGCGCCGCCGGCGTGCCAATCGTGCTGCAGAACGCGGCCGTGATCCTCGCCGGCCTGGTGCTGGGCCGCCGCCGCGGCCTGGCCACCGCCGCCATCTTCCTGCTCGTCGGCCTTGCACTGCCGGTGCTCGCGGGCGGTCGCACCACCATCGCTGCGATCGGCGGCCCGACCGTTGGCTACCTGGTGGGCTACCTGGTCTCCGCGTGGGTGGCCGGCGCGATTGCGTACACCGCGCCGTTCCGCACCAACCGCGGCGCCACCATCGGCATCCTGATTGTCGCCGGCTACGTCGCCCTGTTCTTCCAGTACCTCTTCGGCGTGTTCGGCATGATGTGGCGCCTGGACATGACCTTCGGTGCCGCGTGGGCCGCCCAGGTGCCGTTCCTGCTGCCGGATGCCGGCAAGATCGCCCTCATGATCGCCATCGCCTTGGCCGTCCACGCCGCCTTCCCGGACCTGCGCCGCTCCAGCACGCGCGCGTAATGCCGCAGATCGATTTCGAGGGCGCATCCGTCTCCTACGACGGCGTGCAAACCCTCGCTCCACTCACCGCAACGCTCACCGAGCAACGCATCGGCATCATCGGCTCCAACGGCTCCGGCAAGTCCACCACCGTGCGCATGATCAACGGGCTCATCGAGCCCACCACGGGGCGCGTGCTTTACGACGGCTTGGACCCGCGCACCGACGGCAAGGACGTGCGTAAGCGGGTTGGGTTCGTATTTTCGGACGCTGAATCCCAGATTGTCATGCCCCGCGTGTCCGACGACGTCGCGTTTTCGCTGCGTCGGTTCAAGCTGCCCCGCGCCGAAGTGCAAGAGCGCGTGGCGGCGGTGCTGGCGCGGTTCGATCTTGAAGACTTGGCCGAGAACTCTCCCCACACGCTTTCCGGCGGCGAGAAGCAGATGCTCGCGTTGGCATCCGTGCTGGTGATTGAGCCGGACACTGTGATCGCCGACGAGCCGACCACGCTGCTGGACCTGCGCAACCGCCGCCGCATCATTCGCGAGCTGATGGCGTTGGAGCAGCAGGTGATTGTAGTGACGCACGACCTGGACATGCTGCGCGACTTCGACCGGGTGCTGTGCATCGACGATTCCCACTTGGTTTACGACGGCACGCCCGCCGACGCGATCGAGTTCTACGTCGACCTGATGGACAGAAAGCCGTGAGGCTGCCGTGATCCGCGAACTCCCGCTTGGCGTTTACGTCCCGGGCGACACGGTGCTCCACCGCGCCGGCCCGACCCTGAAGTTCGTGCTCTTGGTGGTCTTCATCCTCTGGGTGACCATCTGGCCGTCCCTGCCATGGCAATCCATGGCCGCGCTGACGTTTGTGATGTTCCTCTACGCGGTGGCCAAGATTCCGCCGCGCGTGGCCTGGAACCAGTTGGTGCCGTTGCTGCCCATCCTGGTGTTTCTGGGTGCCTTCATGCTGTGGCAGAACGGCATCGCCGGCGCGCTGACGACGCTGATTGGGCTCTTGGCGACGATCGCCGCAGCCAACCTCCTCACCCTCACCACCACGGTTGAGGAACTGCTGGACGCGCTGGACAAGAACCTCGCTCCCCTTGCGAAAGTGGGCGTACCGGTGGAGCTGATTAACCTCACCATTGCCCTGACCATCCGCTTGATCCCATTGATGCTGGCAACCGCCAACGAGGTGCTGGAGGCACGCAAGGCCCGCGGCGCCGGATTCTCCATCACCGCGTTCGGTATTCCGCTGGTGATCCGCTCCGTTCGGCGCGCCAAGCTGATCGGCGAAGCACTGATGGCCCGCGGCGCAGTGGATTAGGACGGTTCTGTAGCGCGGGGGCTGCGGCACCGCTTACCTGGCGCATGCGGACGCGGTGGTGGCCACCGCGGTAGCGCCGAGCGCAAGTGCAGCGATCAGCGGGGCCTGCTGGCTCGAGAGCGCTGCGAAATCTGCAAGGGCCGGGTTGGAATCGCCCAGCCTCAACTGCACAACTGCAGTTGCCTGCTGGATAACGTACCGCGCCACACCGAATACCGTTGCCACCGGCGGGAAGCCCACCTGGTTGAGGATTGCGATCGGAATCAGCACCGCGCCGGCAATTCCCCAGCCGGTGAGGGTGTTGGTGCATCGCTTACTCAGGTCATCCGTCCCGGACCCAGTAGTGGGCTGGGCTGCATCCTTCTGCGCGTCGCCATCAATCGCCGCCCACGCCGCGATGTCGGCGTTATCACTGCTTGCGACGACCTGATTGGCCCCAGTCGGCTCCGCGGGTACGGCAGCTGCAGGTACAGCCGTACCGGCCACCAGCAGTACCGCAGTAGCTGGCGCAGCGACGGCCTTCTTCCAATTCTTCATGCCTTAACCCTCCATGTCGGTTGTTCACCAGGCACGCCCTGGGATTGTGGCGCAGAAAAGCTGAAATAGCTCTGCTGAGAGTATGCATGAATGGTAGGCCGGATGTGTCTGGAATCACGCTCCGTTGGACGCACGAAGATGCCCCGGAATAGGAAACAAAGAAGCGGCGGGGACCATGCCCCGCCGCTTCCGTTCGCATCACTTAACGCGAAGACAACCCAATGAGTCGCTCAGTGGTGGCGACCGTCGTCTGAGTTGTGTTGCCGCAGCTATCAGCGATCGTTGCTACGGCGGTGATGCCGAGCGCCATTGTGGCGAGCAGCGGTCCGACCTGCCCCGCAATCGCACCCAGGCGCGCCGCCTGGTCGGCAAGCGCCGGGTTGAAGAACCCGAGCTGTGCCTGAGCGGCCGCATTGAACTGGGCAAATACCTCGTTCACCGGGGCTATCAGGTTAGCGACGATCGGGATGCCGAGCTGGGCCAGCAATGCGGCCGGAATCAGCAGTGCGGCAGTCACTCCCCATCCGGTCAGCGTGGAAACGCAGCGCGCATTCAGCGCTTGGGCGTTCGCACCCGCGGCGCGGGTGGTGCTTGCCTCGCCGCCGTTGCTGCCAGTTCCGGTGTTGCCGCCGGTGCCAGCACCAGCAGTCTGCGTGGTGGTCTCACCGGAAACCGTGACACGCGGCGTGGTGATGATTGTCGTGCCAGGCAGAACAATCGTCGTAGGTGCTGCGGTCAGAATGACATCCGGGTTCCTGACCACCGAGGTCGGAGTGATCACCGTCGTCACGCCTGGAAGTTCCTCGATGACCGCCCCGGCGGTCTTCGTCGTGGTGAGCGCAGGGTTCGCAGTGGTCTGCGTCGGAGTCACCGTCGTTACGGCACCGGGCTCAGTCACCGTGGTCGCTGCGGCGGTAACAGTCGAGCCAGCCGAGGTAACAGTGGTCGCACCCGCGGTCACGTGCTCCGTCATCTCCTTGTCGGTGGTGGTAACCACTGGGGTCTGCGTCGCAGTTACACCAGGAACGAGCACCGTAGAGGTGGGTGCTGTCTCGGTCACAGTGAGCTGCGGGTTGGTCACCGTTGTAACCGGTGTTTCAGTCGTCGTCGCACCCGGCTTGGTCTCGGTCGTAGCTACCGCGGTCTCAGTTGCGGTCACGGTGCCGTCAACCTTTGTCGTCGTCGGCGTCACCGTCGTCGTCGCACCCGGCTTGGTCTCGGTCGTAGCTACCGCGGTCTCAGTTGCGGTCACGGTGCCGTCAACCTTTGTCGTCGTCGGCGTCACCGTCGTCGTCGCACCCGGCTTGGTCTCGGTCGTAGCTACCGCGGTCTCAGTTGCGGTCACGGTGCCGTCAACCTTTGTCGTCGTCGGCGTCACCGTCGTCGTCGCACCCGGCTTGGTCTCGATCGTAGCTACCGCGGTCTCAGTTGCGGTCACGGTGCCGTCAACCTTTGTCGTCGTCGGCGTCACCGTCGTCGTCGCACCCGGCTTGGTCACCGTGATGGTGGGCACTTCGGTCGTAGCGGTCTTATCCGGGTTGGTAACCGTGGTGACTGGGGTTGTGGTGATCGTCGTCGCTGCGACCGTCACCGTGCTGGTCGCAGCAGCAGACGTTTCCGTGCCAGAGGTTGTAGTGGTGGTCGGTATGGAATCCACCTCGCACTCTTCTTCCACGGTTTTCACAGCCGCCCGGAGAGCGGTCCCATTAGTCAGATCGTCATCGGCCCACAGATAGCGGGTTGCAACCCTTTGCGTTCCGGCGTCGCAGGCGCCCGTTTTAGTGAACGTTGCGTAGCCCTCGTTGGCAAAGTTGGTTGTCATGTTCGAAGGACGAGCCTGTACTTCGGACGCAGGAACCCAACTGCCGTTTTCAAACTTCAGAAGGATGGACTGACCGTCACAAACCTGATCGCACAATGCTCGCAGTTCGCCAGCCTTCATGTCGTAGTCCAGCGCCATGACCCCAGCAAACGGGGACTTGTAGCGCTGCACCAACTTTGTGTCCCCGTTATCCCCCAGCTCGACGAAGAGAACCTCGCCGGTGTCCTCCACTCCGAGGGCGTACATATTCTTGCCAACACTAGGGATGTAGGAAATAGCTTCCAGTCCTCCATTCGGAGAAACCTGCCCGGTGTGCTTGGCGACTTTCCATTCGTCGGTGGCTACTAGCTCTCCGCTAGAACCGGCAGCGGGAACATCGAAGCGGAGAATCGATGGACGGGAGACCTTCTTGTTAGCGTTGTCGCGTTCAGTAGCAACGTAGATCGCGCCGTCATGGCCGATGGTTACGCCCTCTGCATCCGGATCACCGGTGCCATCCGGGTACCGCAGCTTCCAGCTACCAGCCACCTTGTAAGTGCTGTTTGATTCGACGAAATCCAACGCCCACAGGGTGCCCACACTGTTGTTGACAATCCAAGCTCGGCCCGCACTGTCAAAATCAACGCCTGACATGTCTTCGACGTTGAATTCTGAACCCAAGTCGATATCCGTAATCTCCAGGGGATCATTCGGCCACGCAACGGCGTCGATCGGTGCCGGCGCTTCATACACCTCATTTGCAGCCTCTGGCGTCGCTTTTGTCTCGACGAATTCACCGGTGCCGTCAGGGATACGCCCCAGGGTATCGGTTGCGTGTGCGGACCATGAGATCTCGTCGACCAGCTCGCCGCCAGGTGTGAAGAGGCGGGCGGTGTCCGCGCTTCCCAGCCCGAACCCATTCACACCAGCTGGAAGTTCTGGGTCCTCGGTGTAGACGCGCAGGAAGCTCTTCGGAGCCAGTTGGGTGCCATCTGGAATAACAACTGGGGTGTGCGAATCGTTGTCATCCAATAGCAGCCAACCGGAGACGTCTACGGCCTCGTCTCCGGTGTTGAAGAGCTCAATCCAGTCACCCTTTTCATCGCCGTTTGACTCAACCTCATTTATCTTGATGTTGGCATTAGCGGGCTCCGTTGTGTCTGGGGCTGGCTCGTAAGGCTGGTTAGCCGCACCGCGGGTCTTCGTGCCCGTTACGACGAACGTGCCGTTCATATCGGGGATGCGACCCCAGGAGGTATCTTGGCCCTCCGGTGTTTTCGCGTGCGCATCGTAGCTGAAGTAGTCAACAATTTTGCCGTCCGCGTCCTTGATGGTGATCTCGTCACCATTGCCGAGCCCGAACGCGTCGTCGGTGTCGAAAACGTAGTAACCACCTGCAGGGATAACAGCATCATCGGGAAGAGTGAGCGGCCCCTTCTTCTTCGAATCATCCTTCGCCGTCCAACCGGCAAGTTTGACATCCCTATCTGTAGGGTTCGCTAATTCAACCCAATCGGTAGTTTCACCGTTGGACACCAGCTCATTGATCACCACTCGGAGCTTCTCGTTCGGCTTCTCCGGTGTCGGGCGGAGGCTGATCTGCCATTGAGAGGGTGTCAGGAGTTTTGTGTGTGAGGCTCTGATCTGAATGGAGTTTCACCGATAATGACTACGGTGTCACCAAAGAAAGGCTATGACCCGTCGAGGGTCAACGCGATCAGCGAGAAGCTGATGAATAACCCCGAGCTCGCTAAGCTCATCGGGGAGCTCTCCACCTCCACCGATGACGCCAGCGAGCTGGTGAAGGGTCTTCTACAAGCATCGATCAACGCTGGCCTGCAGGCGGAGATGGACGCTCATTTGGGCTACGAGCACTCCGACCGCAAAGCCAAAGCCCAGGTCGATGCCCGGGGTGGTGGTAACCACCGCAATGGGTCGTACACCAAGACCGTGGATTCCGGCTACGGTCCGCTGGAAGTGACCGTGCCCAGGGATCGGGCGGGCACGTTCCGGCCGCAGATGGTGCCCAAGGGCGCTCGCCGGCTCACCGAGCTCGATGACATGATCATCTCCCTGTACGCGGGTGGGATGACCGTGCGCGATATCCAGCATCACCTTGCAACCACCCTGGGTGTGGATATGAGCCCGGATACCATCAGCACGATCACCGACGCGGTGCTCGATGAGGTGATGATCTGGCAGAACCGCCAGTTAGATGAGTTCTACCCGGTGATCTTCCTCGACGCGTTGCGGGTCAAGATCCGCGACGGCCACCGCGTGGTCAACAAGTCCTGCTACATGGCCGTCGGTGTGGACATGGACGGCATCAAACACATCCTGGGCTTGTGGATCGCCGATACCGAAGGTGCCGCATTCTGGGCGTCCGTGTGCGCTGACCTTGCAAACCGTGGGGTGCAGGACGTGTTCATCGTCTGCTGCGACGGGCTCAAGGGCCTGCCCGAGGCGGTGGAGGCAACCTGGCCGAGTTCCATGGTGCAGACCTGTATCGTGCACCTGATTCGGGCGGCGAACAGGTGGGTGTCCTACCAGGACCGCAAACCCGTCTCCAGCGCACTGCGGGAGGTCTACACCGCACCCAACGAAGACACCGCGCGCGCCGCCCTAGACGCGTTCGAAGCATCTGAACTTGGGCGGCGCTACCCCCAGTCGGTGAAGGTATGGCGCGACGCGTGGGATCGGTTCGTGCCGTTTCTGCAGTTCCCGCCGGCAGCCCGCCGGGTGCTCTACACCACGAACTCCATCGAGTCGCTCAACGCGGAATTGCGGAAAGCCACCCGCAACCGGGGCCAGTTCCCGAACGACACTGCGGCGCTGAAGACGCTGTGGTTGATGATCTGCAACATCGAAGACAAGCGTGCCGCCCAGCGTGCGAAGAAGGCGAAACGGGCAACTGAGTGCAACGGCTATATTGAAGGGGCGAAAGCCACCGGGTGGAAACAAGCCATCAACCAACTAGCCGTGGCATACCCCGACCGATTCGCGGACTACGTGTAAACCAAGCCCCCGCACACAAACAATCGGACACTCTCGCCATTGATCCTCGGCACCGTCCGGAATGCGGCTCCACGACGTGTTCACATCATCGAGAATGCGCGGGTGCTTCGACCACTTGAAGCTATCGATCTCTTCACCAGCGGTGTTTCGGATTGTCATCGAATCAGCGCCGCCCAAACCGAAACCCTTGCTTCCGTCGGGGGTGGCGTTCTCCGTGTAGAAACGGTAAAAACCACCCGCAGGAACGGAAGTATCAGTTGGGAAGGTAATGGCGACGCTCTTTTTGCCGTCGTCGATGGCCGTCCAGCCTGAGATGTCAACGTCGACACCAGAGGTGTTGACCAGCTCTACCCAGTCGCTAACCTCGTCGCCGTTCGTGACTACTTCATTGATTTTGATCGGACTGGCGGGTGCACCGATTGCAGGCGCTGCCATCACGTTGACGGCAAGAGCCACAGCAAGTGGCGCACTAAGCACTCTCTTCCAATTCCTCATCTAAGGACCCTTCATATCGGACGCTCGGGAAATAACCTCTGGGAACGAGCCGTCGAAAAGCTGAAGTTGCCCTGACGAGACTATGTAAGCAAGTTGAACTGAGGGTGACTGCTCGATGTCCGTACAGTGAAGTGTTATTGGGGATGTCGACGACTATCGGCAGACTGAACCTTGGCTGAGTCCGCCTCCCCGGAACGAGTTGACGAACTCGTTCCGGGGGCGTCTAAAAACCGCAGGTCGTCATCCGAGCCGCTTTGTGTCAAGTGGTTGTGAACCGTTTTTGTTATGGGTTGGTGGTTAGTGGTTGGGGGCTGGGGTGTGTGGTGGTGGTTGTGCGGATGATGGTGACTTCTCTGGGCAGTCCGGTTGGGGTTTTGGGTGGTGTGTGGATGCGTCCTTCTTCTAGGGCATCCTGGATGGCGTGGTGGCGGCTGGTTTGCAGTGTGCGCCAGGTGCCGTCGAGGACGCTTTGTGGGGTGTAGTAGTTGATCGCGCTGTTTGGCCGGCTGTTGTAGTTGGTGGTGAAGGTGCTGACCCAATTGGTGGCGTGGTCGATGGACGCGAACACTGGCGGGTAGTAGGGACTTCCTTTCATGGTGTGAAACAAAGACTCCATGTGGGGGTTGTCGTTGCTGGTGTGGGGGCGGCTGAAGGATTGGGTGATGCCGCGGGAGTGAAACAGCTCGGCGATGGTGGTGCTGGTCATCGAGGGGCCGTTGTCGGAGTGCACGGTGTGCACGTCGGGGTATTGGCTGAGGATGCGAGTGAACAGCTCGGTTGCGGCGCGGGTTTGTTCGCGCGGGGTGATGCTGGTGCCTACTACGGCTCGCGAGTACAGGTCGATCACGGTTAGGCAGGCGTAGTTCTGACTGATGCATGGTCCAGGTAGGAAGGTGATGTCCCAGCACAGCACTTGTCCCGGGGCCGTGGCGGATGACGTGTGGGGGTGTTGTGCGTCCGCGTTTGGTGTTGTTGCGTCTGCGGGTGTGGGAGCGCTGTTTAAGCAGGCGCTGGTGTTGGCGGGCGGTGCGGTAGAAGCTGCTCAAGCTGGCGATGTATAACCCGTGGTTGTAGGCGTTGTAGTACACGTCGTCGACGCTTGAATACGGGTTGGCGTCGAGCAGCGCCAGAATGTCGTCGACTTGCTGCTCGCTCAGACGGGGGATGTTGCGGGCGGTGTGCGGGGTGGGATTGGGCTTCGTCGGGCGGGGTTTACGGGCGTAGAACACCCGGCTGCGGCTGACGCGAAGCAGTTGCTGGGCTTTGGTTAGGGAGTGTCCGTAGGAGACGAGGGCGTCGATGAGGCGTTGTTCTTCCTTGAGACCAGTTTCATAGCGGCGTGTTTCGTCTTCGGATAAGGATTTTCCTCCGCGTCGTAGTCCACGCCAGGAGAGAGTGTCCGATTGTTTGTGTGCGGGGGCTTGGTTTACACGTAGTCCGCGAACCGGTCGGGGTATGCCACGGCTAGTTGGTTGATGGCTTGTTTCCACCCGGTGGCTTTCGCCCCTTCAATATAGCCGTTGCACTCAGTTGCCCGTTTCGCCTTCTTCGCACGCTGGGCGGCACGCTTGTCTTCGATGTTGCAGATCATCAACCACAGCGTCTTCAGCGCCGCAGTGTCGTTCGGGAACTGGCCCCGGTTGCGGGTGGCTTTCCGCAATTCCGCGTTGAGCGACTCGATGGAGTTCGTGGTGTAGAGCACCCGGCGGGCTGCCGGCGGGAACTGCAGAAACGGCACGAACCGATCCCACGCGTCGCGCCATACCTTCACCGACTGGGGGTAGCGCCGCCCAAGTTCAGATGCTTCGAACGCGTCTAGGGCGGCGCGCGCGGTGTCTTCGTTGGGTGCGGTGTAGACCTCCCGCAGTGCGCTGGAGACGGGTTTGCGGTCCTGGTAGGACACCCACCTGTTCGCCGCCCGAATCAGGTGCACGATACAGGTCTGCACCATGGAACTCGGCCAGGTTGCCTCCACCGCCTCGGGCAGGCCCTTGAGCCCGTCGCAGCAGACGATGAACACGTCCTGCACCCCACGGTTTGCAAGGTCAGCGCACACGGACGCCCAGAATGCGGCACCTTCGGTATCGGCGATCCACAAGCCCAGGATGTGTTTGATGCCGTCCATGTCCACACCGACGGCCATGTAGCAGGACTTGTTGACCACGCGGTGGCCGTCGCGGATCTTGACCCGCAACGCGTCGAGGAAGATCACCGGGTAGAACTCATCTAACTGGCGGTTCTGCCAGATCATCACCTCATCGAGCACCGCGTCGGTGATCGTGCTGATGGTATCCGGGCTCATATCCACACCCAGGGTGGTTGCAAGGTGATGCTGGATATCGCGCACGGTCATCCCACCCGCGTACAGGGAGATGATCATGTCATCGAGCTCGGTGAGCCGGCGAGCGCCCTTGGGCACCATCTGCGGCCGGAACGTGCCCGCCCGATCCCTGGGCACGGTCACTTCCAGCGGACCGTAGCCGGAATCCACGGTCTTGGTGACGACCCATTGCGGTGGTTACCACCACCCCGGGCATCGACCTGGGCTTTGGCTTTGCGGTCGGAGTGCTCGTAGCCCAAATGAGCATCCATCTCCGCCTGCAGGCCAGCGTTGATCGATGCTTGTAGAAGACCCTTCACCAGCTCGCTGGCGTCATCGGTGGAGGTGGAGAGCTCCCCGATGAGCTTAGCGAGCTCGGGGTTATTCATCAGCTTCTCGCTGATCGCGTTGACCCTCGACGGGTCATAGCCTTTCTTTGGTGACACCGTAGTCATTATCGGTGAAACTCCATTCAGATCAGAGCCTCACACACAAAACTCCTGACACCCTCCGCCAGGAAGATCGGGCATGGACGCTAAAGCTTTTCCCAGCGCATCACTGGTCTGCCTCCACTTATCCAACTCCGCGTCTTGGCGCTGAAGCTTCTGGTTGGCCTTCGCCAACTCCCGCTTCAGCCGGTCGTTTTCGGCGAGCATCCGCTCAACCTGCTTACGACTGCGCGTTGGGTCGTCATGCGTACCAGAGCCCACAATATCTGCCTTCCGTTTCAGCGCGTATTGCTCGATTGATCCGTCCGCCACCTTGGCGATCCATTTCGACATTTCCATATGCGTCAGCCCCAGCGCCACCAAAAACGCACCCTTCTCCCCGGCAGGAAGTGCCGCATAACTGCGCACGAGGTACGTCATCGCACGCGGCGAGAGGCGGCTAGAGATGTCTTCTGTCAGCGCGTCGAGTTTGGCCTCAGCCGCAGACGGTAACCCGAGACGCTGCCCCCACTTGAACATCGTGGCGTTACTGAGCCCGTGGCGGGCTATCCATTTCCCTTTCGCCCCATAGGGCAAGTTGCGGTAGATCGCGACCATCTGCGCCTTCTGGGCTGGGGTGAAATCAAGGCCCCACCCCTTTTTCACACACGGAGCAAACACGAACGAGCCTGCGGCAAGTGTCACCACCACCGCATCATCGAGTAGCTCACCCGGATCCAAATACGTCACCGGAATACCGAGCACATCCCCAGCCCGCACCGCCACCCGACGCCGGCGCGGTGAACTGTCACCATTAGACGGCACCGCTACCTCCTGCGAATCCGAGCAGGCACCAAACGACACCGGCTGCGGCACCAAGCGAGGAACATCAAACGTGGCCATGAACAAACCTCCTCAGGTCTCTCGTTCACAACCAGCCTGACAGCAAGGGAGCTGACCATCTCGTTCCGGGGAGTCAGCCGAACTGGCTCCTCATCTGACGGGCGGACCCGAAAACTGACCGGAATTCAGGGCAAAATGCATCCGTTGGCAGAAACGCCAAAAGCGGCGACCCCACACCGGGGGCCGCCGCCAGAATCCTCAGACGCTAGGTCCAAAAAGCCGCGTGGGCTACAACCTACGCCTCTCCGCGAACTTACGCCTCGCCGCGCAGCTCGCGCATGCGCTGCGCAACCGCGTCGTCGGAAACGCCGGCCTCAGAGGTCGGCTGCGCAGCCGGAGCGGACTGCGGGCGGGACACGCCAGCATCCTGCGCACCAGATGCGGAAGCCGCACCCTGCTCGATTGCCGGCTTGGCGCCGGAGGTCAGCTCACCAGCCATCTCGGCGCGGATCTGCTCGAGGCGGCCGTGGCCAGCCATCTGGATGCCAGCCTGCTCAACCTCGGCCATACGACCCTCGATGGAGTTCTGGGCCAGCTCGGCGGCACCGAGGGCGTTAGCGTAGCGGCGCTCAATCTTGTCGCGCACCTGGTCCAGGTTCGGGCCGGAGGCAGTGATGGAGTTCATCTGCTGCATGGTCTCGGAGACCTTCTCCTGCATCTTGGCCTGCTCCAGCTGGCTCAGCAGCTTGGAACGCTCAGCCACCTGCTGCTGCAGGTGTGCAGCGTTGCGCTCCACGGCCTGCTTGGCGGAAGCTGCCTGCTGCAGCGCCTGGTCGTGCAGCTGCTTGGTGTCTTCCACACCCTGCTCAGCGGTGACCAGCTGTGCGGCGAATGCCTCAGCGGCGTTCTCGTACTCCTGGGCCTTCTGCGCATCGCCCGCTCCGCGCGCCTTGTCTGCGAGCTGGAGCGCCTGACGGGTGTTAGCCTGCAGCTTCTCCACGTCCTCGAGGCGGCGGTTCAGCTGCATCTCCAGCTGGCGCTGGTTGCCAATCACAGCCGCAGCCTGCTGGGACAGTGCCTGGTGCTGGCGCTGTGCCTCATTGATCGCCTGCTCGATCTGGACCTTCGGGTCTGCGTTCTCTTCGATCTTGTTATCGAAAAGCGCCATCAGGTAGTTCCAGAACTTCTTAAACGGGTTCGCCATGGGTCAAGGACCTTTCGTGGTTTGTAACGTTAATTCTGCGTTACCACTGTAGACGCGAAACGCGCGCTACGCTTCCGCGGCGGCCGGGGCGGTGGTTGCAAGCTCCTCATTCAGCTCCGGCAGCGACATGTTTGCCACGGCTTCAAACAGCACCTCCGCCACCGTGGCATCAAGTGCCTGACAGATGGAGGCCAGCACCTCAGAGGACACTTCTTTCCGCCCGCGCTCCAGTTCAGAAAGGTAGCCGGGCGAGACCAACGCCGCGCTGGCGAGGTCGGGCAGCGTCATGCCCTTGTCCGCGCGATAAGCGCGCAGAGACATGCCGAGCGCCTCGCGCATCAGCGGTTCGCGCTGAGCATGCTTGCGCGCAGCCAGAGATTGTCCAGCCGTGCCGAGGGCGTTGGCCGGGACTGGGCGGTGAGCCGGGATATCGCGGAGCACTGTTGTAGTTACCATCACGTCTCCTAACGGTTATCGGTTGGCATTTGTTCCATCTTGGTTCTGCACCGCGGTCAACGCCCCGCGCAGGGCCGCCTCCACCGCTGCGGCACGGATTGCGTTCCGGTCGCCGGCGAGGACTCGGACGGGCTCCGGGGAGCCGTCGATAAGCGTGAAGCGCCCGAGCGCGGTGGGGACGAGTTCTGCGGCCGCGGAGGACGCCGTCCAGTGCGGGCCGGCAAGCCCAATCCAGACCTCCCCCACCGGGTGCCCGTCCTGCGGATCCGGCCCCGCGACACCGGTCAGCGCCACCGCCCAGTCCGCCCCGCACGCCGCACGCGCACCGCGAGCCATCTCCCGGGCCACCGCAGGCGAGACTGGACCGCACTCTTCGAGCACATGCTTATCGACGTTCGCCAGCCCCACCTTCACGTCCGTCGCATACGTAATCAGCCCGCCGCGCAATACGTCGGAGGCGCCGGGGACGCTGGCGAGGGTGGCAGCAGCCAAGCCCGCGGTCAAAGACTCGCAAAAGGCGATGGTCTGCCCGTGGGCGCGGAGCTCATCAATCAGCGTGTTCGCGGTACTCATTTGTTCACTTTCTCTGCGTCAACGAGGTACTGGATGCCGGTGACCACGGTGACAGCCGCGGCGAGGATCATCACCACAAGCGTGGGGACGTCCATCCAGGCCGGCAGCGGGCAGAGGTACATGGCCACACCGACGGTCTGTAGGACGGTCTTGAGCTTGCCGCCCTTCGACGCCGGGACAACCTTGCCCTGCCGCAGCATCCACATGCGCCAGAAAGTAATGCCCAGTTCGCGGATGATGATCATCACGGTGATCCACACCGGCAAGGTGGAGGCGATGTTCAGGCTCACCAGCGCCGTAATCATCAGCGCCTTGTCCGCGATGGGGTCCGCGATCTTGCCAAAGTCGGTGACCAAGCCGCGCGAGCGGGCGATATCGCCGTCCAACTTGTCCGTAATCATCAGCGCGACGAAGAGGCCGAAGGCCCACCACCACTGCTGCGTAAGCACCAGCCAGGCAAAAACCGGGATGAAGATGATGCGCAGCGACGTGAGAATGTTGGGCAAGTTCCAATTGGACTGCTTCTGGGTCACCTGTGTCACGCCTCCCAGAGTACAGAGCGCCCCCGTCGCGCCCGGACTGCCCTAGACTGCCGTTGCATGAAGTACTTTGCAGTCACCTACACCTACGGCGAGGATCAGGCCCTAGTCGACGCCACCCGCCCCGAGCACCGCGAGTTCATCGCGTCCCAGCTCTCCCTCGGCCGCATCGTCGGCTCCGGTCCTTACGTGGACGGCACCCAGGCCCTGATCATCATCCAGCTGTCGGACACCGCCACCGAGGCCGATGCAGCAGAGGTGATGGATCAGGATCCGTACACCCAGAAGGGTGCGCTGGCGAAGCGCGAGATCCGGGAGTGGAACCCGGTCTCGAACATCTTCATCTAACTACTTGCCGCCGCGGGCCACGTCGAGGTGGTCCGTGTCGCGGGAGCCGGTTGCGGTGTGGTCGCCCTTGCCGGAGGTAGCCGGGTCATCGATCCACTCGATGTGGTTGCCCTTGTTATCCACCTTGCGGCGGTTGCCGTGATCGTCGTAATCGATGTGGAACTTCGGACCCTCCGGGTCCTTCTCGCCGCTCTTGATCATCTGCCGCTCCTTTGCCATGGACGCGACCGCGGTGATGACCAGCGTGGCGATGATCACCACCAGCGAGGTCACAGTGCCAATCTCCGGCACGTTGAAGCCCTCGCCGCCGCTGATGAACGGCAGGTTGTTCTCGTGCAACGCGTGCAGCAGCAGCTTCACGCCGATGAAGCCGAGGATGACGGCCAAGCCGTACGGCAGGTACACCAGCTTGTCCAGCAGACCGTTGAGCAGGAAGTAAAGCTGGCGCAGACCCAGCAGCGCGAACGCGTTCGCGGTGAAGACCAGGAACGGCTCGGTGGTAATGCCGAAGATAGCCGGGATGGAGTCGAAGGCGAACATCACGTCGATAAAGCCGATCGCCAGCAGCGCAACGAACAGCGGGGTCACGGCCTTCTTGCCGGCCTCCGTCACGGACACCAGCTTGTCCCCGTGGTAGGACTCCGTCACCGGGATTGCCTTGCGCAGGGTCTTGACCACGAACATGTCGTTGGGGTCCTGCTCCGGCTGGTCCGTCGCCTCGTCGTACACCAGCTTGATCGCGGTGTAGAGCAAGAACGCGGCGAAGATGTAGAAGACCCAGGACCAGGCCGAGATGATCACGGCGCCGAGCAGGATGAAGATCAGGCGGAACACCAGCGCCATGACGATACCGATCAACAGCACCTTCTGCTGGTATGCGCGCGGGATCTTGAACGCGCCCATGATCAGCGCGAACACGAAGAGGTTGTCAATAGAGAGCGACAGCTCGGTGATGTAACCGGTGAAGAACTGCACCGAGTGCTCCGCGTCCCAGAGCCACCATACGATGCCGCCGAAGACGCAAGCCATCGCCATGTAGAACAGTGCCCAGCCGCCGGATTCCTTCATGGAGGGCTCGTGGGGCGTGCGGACGTGCGAGACGAAATCGAAAACAAAAAAGCCGAGGATAATGGCGCTGGTAACCAGCCAGATCCACAAGGGGACGTTCATGCGTGCCTCCGGTCAAGGGTGAGTAAACGACCGGAGGTCTCCCCCACCAGCTTCACGACGGCGGGCCGCCCCGACCGGGACCCACCAGATGCAGGTGCCGTGTTGACGATCGCGGGCGATTGCGGGGTACTCCCCTCCAACGGGTGGCAACTTTACCCGTCGGCCGGGTTGCGTGCACTACCGGCTACGCGAAAAGGTCATTCTTCGGGTCGAGCACCGCGTTGAGTTCCAAAATGTTTTGGACTTCCTCCGCGGCGGGTTCCCCAAAGTGGTGGGCCACGAAAGCGAGCGCCATATCGGTCCCGGCAGACACACCTGACGAAGTCCAACGGTCGCGGTCATGCACCCATCGGGCAGTGCGCACCCATTCGACGTCGCCGCCGAACGAGGTAGCCCAGTCGTAGGCGCGCTTGTTGGTGGTCGCGCGGTATCCCTCCAGAAGGCCGGAAGCAGCGAGTAGTGCCGCGCCCGTGCAGACAGAAGTGGTGATGTCCGCGCGTTCAGACATCCGAACCAGCTCAGCCCCGAAGGCTTCATCATCCACCAACCGGCGGGTGCCCGCACCGCCGGGCACCATGAGCACGTCGCCAGTCATTTCGTCGTAGCTGGCGTGCGCGGAGATCTCGACGCCTTGACTACTCGCAACTGGCCCACCGTCCGCGGAGAGCAGCTCAACGCTTAAACCCTCCACCTTGGCGAAGACTTCCACCGGCCCAGCGACGTCCAGGAGTTCGAAGTCCTCGAAGAGCACCACCGAGATGGTGCGCGGAAGCATCGAAGCTCCTGTCACTAGAACGCTCCGCCGGTCGGGTTGTAGGTGGCCTGCACCGTCTTCGTGCCACCGTCGTCGTCGAGGTCTGAGTCTGAGCCGTCGAAAAGCGACGGCTCCTCGGTGGGTGCCTCTGCGGGGTCGGCGCCCTTGATCATCCACAGGATGGTGTCCAGCTCCTCGGGTTTGACCAGCACCTCGCGGGCCTTGGAGCCCTCGGAGGGGCCGACCACGCCGCGGGTCTCCATGAGGTCCATGAGGCGGCCGGCCTTGGCGAAGCCGATGCGCAGCTTGCGCTGCAGCATGGACGTGGAGCCGAGCTGCGAGGTGACAACAAGCTCGACGGCCTCGAGGAGGTCGTCCATGTCCTTGCCGATTTCCTCGTCGATCTGCTTCGCCTCGGCGGCCTTGTCCTCGGTGACGCCCTCGACGTACTCGGGCTCGGACTGGTTCTTGGCGGCCTCGACCACGGCCTGGATCTCTTCGTCCGTGACAAAGGCACCCTGCAGGCGCTGCGGCTTACCGGCGCCCTGCGGGATGAACAGGCCGTCGCCCATGCCGATCAACTTTTCTGCGCCGGCTTGGTCCAGGATCACGCGGGAGTCTGTCAGCGAGGACGTTGCGAACGCGAGGCGGGACGGCACGTTGGTCTTGATCAGGCCGGTGACCACATCCACACTCGGGCGCTGCGTGGCCAGCACCAGGTGGATGCCGGCGGCGCGGGCCTTCTGTGTGATGCGGACGATGGAGTCCTCGATCTCCTTCGGCGCCGTCATCATCAGATCCGCCAGCTCATCCACCACGCACACGATGAACGGGTACGGGCGCATCTCCCGCTCCGATCCCGGGGGCGCCGTAAGTTCCCCGGAGCGCACCTTGCGGTTGAAGTCCTTGATGTGGCGCACGCGCGCGGACTTCATGTCCATGTAGCGCTGCTCCATCTCCTCCACCAACCACTGCAGCGCGGCCGCCGCCTTCTTCGGCTGGGTGATGATCGGCGTGATCAGGTGCGGGATGCCCTCGTACGGCGTGAGCTCCACCATCTTCGGGTCCACCAGAATCAGGCGGACCTCCTCAGGCGTGGCGCGCGTGAGCAGGGAAATCAACATGGAGTTGACAAACGCGGACTTACCGGAGCCGGTGGAACCGGCGACCAGCAAGTGCGGCATCTTCTGCACGCTCGCGGCGACGAAGTCGCCCTCGATGTCCTTGCCCAAGCCGATCAGCATCGGGTCCGCGTCCGCGGCCACCTTCGGCGCATCCAGCACGTCGCGCAGGCGCACCATCTCGCGGTCCTGATTCGGCACCTCAATACCCACGGCAGACTTGCCCGGGATCGGGGTGAGCAGGCGCACATTATCAGTGGCCGCGGCGTACGCCAGGTTGGACTGCAGGTTCGTAATCTTGGAAACCTTCACGCCCGGGCCCAGCTCAACCTCGTAGCGCGTCACTGTCGGGCCGCGCGAGAAGCCCGTCACCTGCGCATCCACGTGGAACTCCTCGAAGACATCCGTGATCGCCTCAATCATGCGATCGTTCGCCTCAGTCCGCGTCTTCGGCTTCGATCCCGCCACCAGCAGGTCCGTCGTAGGCAGCACGTAGTCGGAATTCCCCTGCGGCGTGCGCTTCACCGGTTTCGGTGCTTCCTCGCGCTTCTCCAGCTCAGATTTCGGGGTGCTGGCTGGCACCGCCGCGGCATCGATTCCGCTGCGCGCCACGATGGCCTGGCGCATTGCCTCGCGCGAGGATTCCACGGCGTCGGGGGCTTCTGCTTGGCGACGTTCCCCCGAACCCTCTCCATGCTCTTCCCTCGGCAGCACTGCCGTCTCTTCACGGGATGGCTTGCGGGCCGGACGGGTTTGGCGCGGCTGGCTCTGGGGAGCCGGTTCGCGTGCTGCAACTGGCTCACGCGGCACAACCACGGTCGAGCCGGAATCCGGCTCATTGCCGGCAGCGTAAACGGTGGCAGAGTCCTCCGACTCCTCGATCTCGTCTGCCCAGTCGATCACTGTGTCCGCGTCGTCGCCGTCTGCGGGATAGTTATCCATCGGCGTGCGGCGGCGCGGACGGGTGGCGCGCTGCGGTTCGCGGCGGGTGGTTTCAGTGTTGCGGTCGGTGCTCTGGACAGCCTCGCGCGACTTCAGCTGCGGCGCAGGCCGCTCCGAGCGCGGTGCTGATGTGCGCTCGCGCCCCTCTGCGATCGCCTCGATATCTCGGTCGGCCCGGCTGTACTGGTCGGCGTCGGAGGAATCGTCGTCAAGCTCGGTGCCCTGACCCTCGCCCTTTTCCAGCAGCTGGGCGATGAGCGCGCGGAGGTAGTCGTACGCCTCACGCACGGTGATGCCGGTGGTTTTCAGCGCGCCGTAGACGATCACTAACGCCAACAGCGGCACAGCAACGTAGGGCGAGAATGCAGCGGAGAGCACTCCGCCGAACAGCGCGCCGATGGCGCCGCCCGCAACGCGGCGAGCCTCCCAGTCTGCCGGCGTGCCGGCGAAGACGTGCACCATGCCCAGCATTGCAACGGCGATGATGCTCAGGCCAAGCGCGACGCGCCCGCGAACGGCCGCCGGCGTGCGCACGTTGAGCATGAGCGCAATAGCTACGCCAACCAGCACCACGGGGAGGATGAGCGCGCCAGCGCCGATCACCCAGTGGCAGCCTTGCGCGATGGCGCGGCCGACGGGTCCGGCAACATCCATCCACACGGATGCACCGATGATGGCAGCCAATCCGATAAGCACGAGCCCCCACGCATCAGCGTGAGTGTTCACTGGGGCGGGTTCTTGCTGCCCTTGCTGCTCCTCCTGCGCCATGCGGGGCTGCGCCTCCTCTCGGTTTCGGCGGCGCGGTCGCGGGGTGTCTTCATACGCTGCGTCATACCCCGCCTCGTATCCGCTTGCGTACGCCTGCTCTTCCTCGGGCTCGGGAGCGAAGGGGTCGAACGTGTCCTCCTCGTCCTCCCGTGCGTTGCGGCGGCGACCGCCACCAAAGCCGGAACCGATGTTGGACACTGTCGAACCGAACCACCGTGCGGCGGAACCGAGCGACTCCCCCACTACGCGCGTGGCAGATCCCACACGCTCATCCGCAGTCTGGGATGCAACCATCGACGCAGTTGGCGGGTGGGTCATAGAGACCGGCGCCCGCGAGGAGGTGTAATCCCGCTCCCCCGACCGTGGCGCGTTTGACCGGCCGCTAGGGCCGGTTCGGGCGCGCGTTGAACGTGGGGCGGAATTTTTGACAGACATGTAAGTAACAGTAGTACCTCATGTCACATCCATCCCACGCGCCACACGGGCTGGTGCCGAGTTTCAGCGCAAGTGAGATTGCGGCTAGACGCCGCGGCTCAGCTGTTCTGCTGCGGCAGTGTTGCCGGTGATTTCCACCTTTGCGGCGTCGCGGCCGGAAACCCAGATCAGCAGCTCTCCTGGTTCGCCTGATACGCGGATTACATCGTCCCCGCGTTCCGCGACCCCCTTCTTCCCGCCCAGGGTGACGGGTGGGAGATTCGGCGGGGTGAGCACCACTGGGACATCCGACGAACGGAAGGCGAGTGTGCCGAAACGCTTCGCCCATTCGAGCAGCTGCTTGTTCACCGCCTGGCTGAACTCGCGCGGTTCAACGACCCCGCCGCCGCGGCGCACGTCCTCGTGGTGGATGAAGTGCTCTGCCGTGTTCATCGCGGCGTCCACCGGTTTCAGCAGAGCGGGTGGCCCGGACATCCACTCCTTCACCACCGCGTCATAATCCCGCGCCTTCTGCTTGTCCATTTCCCGGTCCAGGATTGGCTCTAACGGGCTGACAAACATTCCCGGCGCCGCCCACGGCTTGCGCTCCCGGATCAGCAGGTGCGCGGCGAGGTCTCGGGTGACCCACCCCCCGTTCAACGTGGGGGCTTCTGGGCCAACCTCAAGCAGGAGTTCGCCGAGGCGCTGGCGCTCTTTCTGTGCGAATGACATGCCGCCCAGCGTAGCCAGTTCTTTAGAGCGAGGAGCCGAACAGCACTGCACCCACCGGATTATGGGTGGCAAAGTGGACCAGCTGCCCGCGGAGGCGGAACACAGGCGCAAAGAAGGCGACGACCGGGTCCGTGGTCACGCGCTTGACGGAAGTGCGGCCGGGGCCGAGGTCAGTCACCTTCATCCCCGGCATGTGGCACTCCTGCAGCCCGCCCTTGTTCCAGAGACACAGGATGTGATCTGCCGGGTAACGTCCAATCACCTCGATCGCTTCGGAGTTCGGGTTCGGCTCGCCCGGACGCACAACGTCATACTCCAGCCACTGGGTCATAAACGGCGCTTCGAACGGCACCGGTGTTCCGGGGCGCACCTCTCGGGGGCTCGCGCCTGCCGGGGCGGCAGCACAGGTGAGTGCGACAGTTGCGGCAAGAGCACCTGCAGTAATCTTGGATTTCATCTCAGCTCCTTAGTGCTCTAGAGGTAGCGGTAAGAGGACCCAGACCAAGAGCTCAGCGCAGCCAAGTTCGAGGGAAGGTGGATAAAGAAGGAAAGAACCGGCGCGAAAGGCTTGACCATCGGATCAACGGTGACCACCTTGCCGTAGGGGGCGTAGCCGAGCTCAAGGGCCGACTGGCCGTCAACGTAGCAGGTGCCAAGACCGCCCTTCGCGTTCATGTGGCACATGATCCAGTCCTGGTCGAACTTGCCGATCACACGGATGCCGCGGACATCCTTGTTGCGGTAGTTCGGGTCGCCGAGCTTGACCACCTGGTAGCTGCGCCACTGAGAAGCGTAGCCGGCTTCGTACGGCACCTCGGTGCCCGGGGGCAGGGGGCGGCCGCCGGTCCAGTCGACATCTTCGGCGTGGGCCGGGGCGGCGGCCAAGGTCAGTGCGGTGCAGACGGCAGCAGCGCTAACAAGAATGCGTGATTTAGCGTTCATGTCTTCATTATCCGCAGAATCCGCCCGCATGTTACCTAGGACACACTGTAGAAAGCCAGCAACCCCGGCTCAGTCCAGCAGGTCTCTGCTGTGAGCCGGGGTTGCGCAATCAACCGTCGTAAAGAAAAAGCTCTTTAGAGCGACTCGCGTGAGGCGTGCACGTCGCTGTCGTCGACGGGGCCGAGATCGGCGGCCATCGGGACAATCGTCGGCAGGATGACCGGCTCGCGGCGGTACTTCTGCTCGATCGCGCGGGACACCTTGCGGCGCAGCTGCTGCACCATGCGGAACGGATCGTTCTCGCCCTCTGCGACGAGATCATTCATCACGGTCTCCACACCCTCGACGACGCGCTTGTTGAACTCGCGGTCATCGTCAGACCAGCCGGTGGTGGACACCGTCGGCGCAGAAAGCAGGCGACCAGTGCGGTCATCGATCACGCAGGTGATGGAGATGACGCCACCGGATGCGAGCGACGTGCGGTCCGCCAACACATCGAGGTCCACATCGCCCATGGTCTCGCCGTCCACGTAGAGCTGACCAACCTGGTACTGGCCGACGACCTTGACCTTGCCCTTCTGCATGTCCACAACCACGCCGTTCTGGGCCAGCGCGGTGTTCTCCGGCTTCACGCCGGTAGCGATCGCCAGCTCCTTGTTGGCGCGCATGTGGCGCCACTCGCCGTGCACCGGCATCGCACACGTCGGGCGCGCCGCGTTGTACAGCGCGAGCAGCTCGCCGGCGTACCCGTGGCCGGACGCGTGGACGTGCGCCTCCGAGTTGGTGATCACGTTGGCACCAATCTGGGCGAGGTTGTTGATCACGGCGAAGACCGCTTCCTCATTACCTGGGATCAGCGAAGAGGAGAGGATGATCGTGTCACCGTCGCGGATAGTGATCTGGCGGTGCTCGCGGCGGGACATGCGGCTCAGCGCCGCCATCGGCTCACCCTGGGTACCGGTGGTGATCAGCACCGTGCGGTGCGGCGCCATCTTCGCGGCTTCCTCGATCGGGATGATCGTGCCCTTCGGTGCCTTGAGCAGGCTCATCTTCTCCGCGATCTCCATGTTGCGCAGCATGGAGCGGCCGTTGAAGGCAACCTTGCGGTTGTTTGCCACCGCGGCGTTGATGGCCATCTGCACACGCGCAACGTTGGACGCGAAGGACGCGATGACAACGCGCTGGCGGGCCTGGGAAACAAGGCGGGTCAGCGTCTCCTCAATACCAGCCTCCGAAGCGGAAATGCCCGGGATGGTGGCGTTGGTGGAATCACACATGAACAGGTCGATGCCCTCATCGCCGAAGCGGGCAAGTGCCGGAACATCCGTCGGCTTGCCGTCGTACGGGGTCTGGTCCAGCTTCACGTCACCCGTCATCACAACATGGCCGGCACCGGTCTTGATGGATACGCCCAAGCACTCCGGGATGGAGTGGTTGACGTGCCAGAAACGGATGCGGAACGGGCCGACGTTGATGTCGGAGTTCTTGTCCACCTCATGCAGCTTCGGCTTCTGGCGGTGCTCGCGGGTCTTCGCGGCAATCAGCGCGTTTGTGAAGCGGGAAGAGTAGATCGGGATATCGTGGCGAAGCTTCAGCAGCCACGGGATGGCGCCGATGTGGTCCTCGTGCCCGTGGGTGACAATGAGCGCCTCGACCTTATCCAGCTTGTTCTCGATCGGGCCGAAGTCCGGCAGCACAAGGTCTACGCCCGGCTCGCCGGAGTTCGGGAACAGCACACCGCAATCCACGATGAGCAGACGGCCGTTGTACTCGAAGACAGTCATGTTGCGACCGACCTCGGAGATGCCGCCAAGCGCGTAGATGCGCAGCGTGTTGTTCGCCGCCTTCGGCGGGGCCGGCAAACGCTTGGTCAAGTCCGCGCCCTGCATGGACTTCACGGGGTTGCGGCGATCCTGGCCGCCGCCGCCGCCGTTGCCGCCACGACCACGGCCACGACGGCGGCTGCGGCCGTTACCGTTGCCGCCGTTACCGTTGTTGCCGCCATTGTTTCCTTGGCTGTTGCCGCCCTCGTGGGAGCCACCAGCCTGCTCACCGCGGTCCGGCTGGCTACCGGTGCCGTCGCCGCTGTCGCGGGACACGCGCTCCTCGCGGTCCACCTGTGCAGCCCCAGCGGTAGGGGTGGTGTCAGGCGCCTGGAACACGGGCTGCTGATCAGCGGGTTCCGGCGGACCTGCCTTCCGCGTCACCTTACGTGCGCGGTTACGGGGTTCATTCATATTTAAAGGACTCCAGCCTTCTCCATGTCTTCTCGGAGCGCCTCGAGCTGTGCTTCCGTCGCAGAAACGACAGGCAGCCTCGGGTCTCCAACGTCAATGCCCTGCAGACGCAGAGCAGCCTTCGCAAATGTGACACCGCCCAGCACCGCCTGGTGGCGTGCGAGGAGATCAATGGTGCCGGCGTTGATTTCCCGTGCGCGGGCGAGGTCGCCAGCCTCAAAACTCGTGAGCAACTCCCGCAATGCCTGCGGTGCCGCATGTCCCACAACGGAGATGAACCCGGTTGCGCCGAGTGCGAGCCACGGCAGGTTCAACGGATCATCGCCCGAATACCAGGCCAATCCAGTCGTCTCAATGAGCTCGGCGGCCTCGAAGAAGTTCCCCTTCGCGTCCTTGACCGCCTGGACCGTGTCCAACTTGGCCAGCTCCGCAATCGTCGGCCCCGCGATCGGGATGCCGGAACGACCCGGAATGTCGTAGAGGCAAATTGGCAAGTCCGTCGCCTGAGCAACGGCGGTAAAGTGCGCCAGCAACCCGGTCTGGGAGGGCTTGGAGTAGTAGGGGGTGACCACCAGAAGCGCATCCGCGCCGGCCTCGGCGGAAGCCTTCGCCAGCTCGACGGACGTGCGGGTGTTGTTGGTTCCGGCGCCAGCGATCAGCTGAGCGCGGTCCCCCACTTCTTCCTTCACCGCGCGCAGTAGCGCGAGCTTTTCCTCGTTCGTTGTGGTTGGGGATTCGCCGGTGGTGCCGGCGAGGACTAACGCGTCGATGCCGTTGTCCACGAGGTGGGCAGCCAACCGTCGGCCCGCGGCAAGGTCAAGGTCGCCGTGCGAATCAAACGGCGTAACCATTGCGACGCAGGCCGTGCCGAAAATCTCGGCCCCCCGGTTAACTTTCAGAGATGTGCCCATAAAAACACACAGTACCCCGGGCGATGGAGACAAAGCACACCACTCGCCGGGCGGCGCTCATCCGACGGGCCGGAACGCCAGCCGAAACGCCGCGCGCACTCCTAAGAAAGGTACGGCGTGGTTGCCATCCGGGTGCCGTCAGCCAACTCGCTGATCAGGAAGTCGCTAAACAACACCGGCGACTGCTCCCGCAGCACCTCCAGGCAGCGGATGGCCAGCGCGCGGATCTCAGTGTCCGCGTGCTCTGATGCCCGTGCGGCAATGAACCCGCGCCAGGCCCGGTAGTTACCGGTCACCACAAACCGCGTCTCAGTTGCGTTGGGCAAAATCGCCCGGGCCGCCTGCCGCGCCTTCTTGGCGCGCAGGAGCGCGTTCGGCTCCGCCGCCATATTCTCCTCCAGCGCGGCGAGTAACTCGTCGTGCACAAAGCGGGCATCATCCACCGCACGCAGGAACAGGCGCGTCAGATCCTCATCTTCCGCAATGGCATCGGGCACCACAACCTCTCCCCCGCCGGCGTGCACGTAGCGCTGCGAGAGCTGGGAGAAGGAGAAGTGCCGGTGGCGCAGCAGCTCATTGCCAGCAGCGCGGGAAAGTCCACGGATATATACAGTCGCCGTCGCGTGCTCCAGCAGCGCGTCATGCCCAACGTCAATGATGTGGCGCAGGTACGCGTCGTTCGCGCGGGTGTGCGGGTTCGGCTTTTCCCACGTTTCATAGCACGCGCGCCCGGCGAACTCCACCAGCGCTTCCGCATCCGTCGCCCCCTCATCCGCCGCCCAATCCACACCCGTTGGCATGTGGAACTGGGACGCGGCGATGAGCTGCACGTCCAGCTCCGACTCCACCGCCACGGCTTACAACCCCAGGTACGCGTCTAGGCCCACGGTCAGGCCCGGGTGCTCCGCAACCTCGCGCACGCCGGTGAGCACGCCCGGGACGAAGGACTCCCGGCCGTACGAATCCTGGCGGATGGTCAGCGACTGGTCCCGGGTGCCAAAGATGACCTCTTCGTGGGCCACCATGCCGGTCATGCGCACGGCGTGCACCTTCACGCCGTCCACGTCCGCGCCGCGTGCGCCCTCGAGCGACTGCTCGGTGGCATCCGGCATCGCTTCCATCCCAGCCTCGCGGCGTGCCCGGGCAATGCCCTGGGCGGTCTTGATGGCGGTGCCGCTCGGCGCGTCGAGCTTGTTCGGGTGGTGGTACTCCACCACCTCGGCGGATTCAAAAAACGGCGCCGCTTGGCGGGCGAAGGCCATGGTCAGCACCGCGGAGATCGCGAAGTTCGGAGCGATGAGCACGCCCACGCCGTCCGCCTCAGCGCACCACTTGCGCACCTGCTCATAGCGTTCCTCATCAAAGCCGGTCGTGCCTACCACGCAGTGGATCCCGTGCTTGATGCAGAATTCCAGGTTCTCCATCACGGAGCCGGGGGTAGTGAAGTCCACCACAACCTCAGCGCCAGCGTCTACCAGCGTCTCCAGCGCGTCGCCACGATCCACCTCTGCCACCAGCTCGAGATCTTCCGCCGCGTTCACGCCCGCCACCACAGCGGAGCCGACGCGCCCCTTCGCACCCAGCACACCAACTTTGATCATGCTGGCCATGGTATCCACGGTTAACGATTGCTTCACAATTGGGCTTTTGCTTATCGACGTTCACTTTTTCGCCCATATAGTCGATGGTTATGGATATGCATGTGAAGCGAACGTCGAAAAGCAAAGCCTGCCTGGCGCTGGGTGCGGTGCTGACGCTGAGCCTGGCCGCCTGCGGGCAGAACGTGCAACCTGTGGCGGAGCCGAAGACCTTCACCAGCGCGGAGGCGGCCACCAGTGTGGTGACCACGACGGAGGCGGCACCGACGGTGACGGAGACGGCGACTGTGGAAACAACAGTGGAGCCGGTGGATACGGAAGCCGCGCAGTCGGTGTTCACGACGGAGCCTGTGCGGGTGCAGTCCCAGGGAGCGCCGGAGCTGGTGATTCAGGACGTGCGCGCCGGCACCCATGATGGGTATGACCGCGTGGTGTTTGAATACTCCGGCCCGGGCAAGCCCGGGTTCATCGCCGGCTACAACCCGGACCCGCGACAGCAGACCTCCGGCTACCCGCTCGAGGGCCTGAAAGGCAATGCGTTCCTCGAGGTCATGATTCAGGGCACGCCCATGATGATGATGTCTCAGCGCGAGGACTTGCTCGGTGTTGGCCCGGTACGTGTGGCTCCGGGCGGCGGGTTTGTCGGCGCGGGCAGCGTCCAGGGCGTGGTGCACGGCGGCGTGTTCGAGGCGGATACGCAGTACGTGATCGGCCTGGACAAGGTCCGTCCGTACAACATCTACGTCCTGGAGAACCCGACTCGTGTGGTCGTGGATTTCCAGCAGTAGCTTTCGCGCGGAAGGAGGAACTGCCTTATGACCACTACTGCGTGGTTGGGCATTGGTTTTGTGGTGCTGTTGCTGGTGGCGGGCCTGACCGCCGTGGGCCTGACCTTGCGCGACATCTCCCGGGAAGATTTGGATGATCCGGCGAAATCCAAGTGGGGTTTGCTTATCGGGCTCTCCCCCGGCGCCGGGCTCTACGCGTGGCACCGCCGCAAGGAGCTGATGGGCCACGGGGATAGCGAGGACCCCAAAACTAAGTGACATTTGTCTCACGCATCCGGCGCGCGTGTTACGGTTCACATGTAGGAAGTTGCCGTCCCCGAGCGCAGAGGTGAGCACCGCATGTCCAAGGAAACTCCCGAGTACAACTACAACGAGGATGCAAAGCCGGAAAACGGCCAGGTGAGCAAGGATTTTGACTCGCTGGGCAAGTTCGATGATTCCGGCAACCGCGGCAAGCGCGAGCTGAAGCGCGCCCCGCTGGGCCCGGATTCCCTGCTGTGGCAGTGGGGCGCGGACAACCGCATCCACCTGCTGCGCGGATACACCGGCGTGCTGCAGAACATGCACCCCGCCATCGGCCAGTCCCTGCTGGACCACTCCAAGTTCTTCGAGGAGCCGTTCTCCCGCCTTGAGCGCTCCACCCCGCAGATCATCTACTCCATCTACGATGACGGCACTCGCGCCAAGCAGGTCCGCGACTACCACCACGGCATCAAGGGCACGCTCCGCGACGGTACTCGCTACCACTCCCTGAACCCGGACGTGTACTGGTGGGCGCACGCCACCTTCGTTTGGCGCGTGATCTGGGCCCAGGAGCTCTTTGGCACCCCGTTCACCCGCGAGGAGAAAGAGCAGATCATCCAGGAGGGCGTGACTTGGTGGGACATGTACGGCATGTCCGAGCGCCCGGTGATTGACACACTCGAGGGGTACGAGCAGTACTTCAAGGAGATGGAGGACAACGTCCTCGAGCGCAATGAGACGGTGGACTTCGCCCTGCGCACCGCCCGCGTTGAGCCTGTCAAGGCACCGGACGGCGTGCCGGAAGCCGTGTGGAAGGTGATCTGGAAGCCGATCATGAACTCCCTGATCTGGCTGACCTACGGCACCTTGAATGACAAGCAGCGCGAAATCCTCGACCTGGAGTGGACCGCGAAGGACCAGAAGCGCTTCGACCGCATCGCAGATGCCGTGCGCAAGCTCTTCGAGATCCTCCCGGAGGACAAGCGCTACATGGAGCCGGGCCGCTCCATGATGATCAAGGCCGGCATGATCGACGGCGAGTACAAGGAGCCCAAGCTCGCCGCACCGTACGGCCACGGCGAGGAAGCACCGGCTGAGGCCGCTGCTAAGGACAAGACTCACACCAAGGATGCTAAGGCTGGAAAGTCCGGCCTGAGCACCGGCGCGAAGGCGGCTATCGCAGCTGGCGCTGCGGTTGCAGTGCGTCAGCTGCTGAAGGGTCGTAAGAAGTAGCTCACGGCCAGTGCAAACGGCAGACTACGTTCCGGAAAGGATCAATAAGGTCACTGTTGATTCTTCGTCAGCACACAGATCGTGCGGGATGTCAGCCTCGAGGTGAACCGCTGTACCGGATTGGAGCGAAATCGTTTCGCCTTCGGCAGTGAAGTTCACCCGGCCGGTTTGCCCCATCACGATGATTGGACGTGCGGCTTTGTGCTCGGGCAGCGCGTCCCCGGGCGCGAACGCCAGACGCACGACGGTAGCGTCGGCGAAGCGTCCAATCACCTTTACTTCTGGGCGCGCTACGGGCTCGCCGCCCCTTGCTCGCGCATCGGAGGTGCGAGGCAAGTTCAAACCGGTTAAGACGTCCACGATTTACCCTTCTCTTCATCGCCTGCATAGAGGTTGATGCCGCATTCTCCATGGCGGTCAAACGGAGAGAGTTCAACCGAGCCACGGCCTGCACGCTCGCGGATATAACCGGCGTGGATATGACAAATAACCGAATTCGGCGGAGTGCCGTCAGGGCGGACAAATGGGCAGGCTCGCAGGCCGATCGTGGCATCGCCCCGGTCGTACGGGTCAAATCCGAGCCGCCGAAGGTCCCAAAGTGCAGCACCAATGGGGTCATCGGCTTCGATCCACGGCACTCTTTCCCCGGCGATTCCCGGATTCTCCGGCGTGATGCCACCCAGTTTTGCTCGTCTCGCCCATTCTCTGCCGAGTGTCTCGGCACGGTGAGCCGCGTCGATGTCTGCTTCAGCTGTGCCGTGGCCGATCTCCGACGCAAGCACCTCAACGAGGCCAACATACTCGCTGGCGAGTTCAGCTGGCCGCGGTAAACGGAGGCAGTACAGCATCCATGGCCGCCCGCGACCGGGCGACTGGTGGGTTTCTGCTCTGATCACCCCTGCATCCATTAGCGCATCGAGGTGCCCTCGCACAGTGTTTGCGTGCGCGTCCACCGCCCTAGCAATGTCGTTGACACGCGCTGCTCCGCCACCGCGCCGGATAGCTTCAAGCACTTCGCGTTGCTTAGCACTGACGGCCGATGCGTTTTCCACCGCCGTTGCGGTGGGGCGGGGCGCTATTACGTCGCCCTGTTGAACTTCACTTTCCACCGCTCCGGTCCTTCCTGGAGATTCTCGTACGTCACACCCGGTTAATGTTGTTGCTCCTTATCGACATCTGAAATAGTACGATAAATTCCGTGCAAAACAAGAGTGTTCTCGCGCACCGTCGGTGGCACGCCTCGTTAGGGGCCATCGTAGTTTCCTGGCTTCTCGTCGCAGCCGCCGCGAGCGGCATCGCGCTCATAGGGCGCACCGAGATACCGTTTTCCTGGGCACAGATCCACACATTCACGATCGGCGCGATCACCACCGCGATAGTGGGGTACTCCGCACACTTCACCGCCACGTTGACACGCGGCCCGCAACCCTCGTACGTCCTGCTAGGCAGCGAAATCGCGATCATTCAGTTGGGCCTCCTCACTCTCCTCTCACACCCCACATGGGGCACGTTGAGCACTGTGGCAGCATTCGCGATTGCTGGCGCCGTCAGCTTGCACGCGGTGACGCTAACCAAGATGATTCGGCGCGCGTTTATCAATCAGCTGGCCGTGACCTCATGGGCGTACGTCGTAGCGGCCTGCCTCCTCGTTTTCGCCATTGGTTTCGCCGTTACCGCGCAGTATGTCGCAAACCACGACGCGTTCATCGCCGCCCATTCCCGGGCAGCCGTGTGGGGTTTTGCGTGGACCGCCATCCTCGGCACGTCGCTGACCATGCTGCCCACGCTTGCCGGAACCCAAGTGGCACCCCGCGTCCGCAACCGTTGCCCCCACGCGTTGATTCTGCACGGATTGGCGGTAACCCTCGCCGCGGGGTGCCTAGCCGCAGGTTGGGTCCGCATCGCGTGTGTATTCTTGCTGGCCTCCGGCGCCTGTTCGGCAAGCCTGCTTCAGCCCACGCTGGCTCAACTGCTTTCCGTACGAACACCCCGCTCCGCAGCTTCAGTCCTCGTCGGCTGCGGCGTGGCGTGGATGTTTGCGTGCTTGGTCGGAGACGCCGCGGCACTTGCAGCCGGGCTCCCCATACGCGCCATGACCGGCGGTCCCCTTGCGTCACTCTTAGGCGCAGGCCTCGCCCAAACATTGCTCGGCGCGCTCTCTCACCTCATTCCGGTTCTCACCGGACGGCCCGCAGCGCGGGCCACGCTAGCGCACGGTTCATTGTGGCGAGCAATCTTGTATAACGTTGGCGGCATTGTCGCCTTCGTGGGTTTCCCGGCGGTTGGTGCCGCCACCATGGTCGCGGCAGCAATGTGGCACATTGCGAAACTTGGACTCTCCCTACAGAAGGCGGACCCCAGCGCATGACGCAGCTCAACCTTTCGTCGGCCTCCCAAGCTGCGGCGGTCCTCGGCATCATCGTGAGGACTTGGAGACAATCACCGCCCGCTGTGCCCGCACCCCGCGCACTAGGAGCGGCAGGAATGCAACGAGGCACCCAAACGCGACCAAAATGCAAACGTAGCGTGCGACGGAATCGCCCAACACCAGCCAGCAGATTAGCGCCACGTTAAAGAGGACTACGCGCGTTATTCCTGCCCGGTTGAGCTCCGTTAATCCTGCGCGTGTGGCGGCGGGCCCACCTCCCATGGTTGTGGGAAGCAAATAGCTCATCGTGCCAATCAGCAATTGCGCAGCAAAACCGAGAAGCAAAGGCAAGACAGGCATGTACAAGTACCCCGCCTCCCCACCAGGTGCTAGAAGCGACGTGGTCATTGCGATGCCAGAGCCCACCATCCACGTCACTGCGCTGAGAGCTGACAAGCTCCAATAGGTGGCCCTACCCTTCTTTTCGCCTTGCGCGCTCTGCAGCGCCGCAATCCACGTCTTGAGAGCGAACGCCCAGGAAGCAGTGTAAATTCCCATTCCGCAGCCAGCGGCTAACCCACTCCCGGCCAACGCGCCCGCTACAGCAAGCCCGAGCCCCGTCCCCGCAATGGCAAGCATCGCACTCTGATGGGTCAACGTGCCTTGCACACGCCACATCGCGGGAAAAAGAACTGTCAATGACCCTCCGGCTGCCAGGCCAACGAAACCAAAGACATTGAGCATCAGGTGGGCGACAAGCACGCGGCCTTGCCAGGTCCCGGGCACCTCATAGGCCAGGAATGCCCCTAAAAGGGCTCCGACAACCAGGCAACCCGCCGACGCTACGTAGAACCAAACCGCTGGCCGAAACCGTTGATTCGGGCCGGCCAACCGGATTTGCTGTGCAATAACGGCCCCGTGCCATGTCAGGACACCAGCCACGCCCACGGCGCCCACGGCGGTGAATCCCAACGACCACCCAATCGCCGGCTCAAGCAACATCCCTACGAGCACCAGGACCACACAGGCGTTGAGCAGCCGCGATCTGAGAAGCTGCGCGGGGCGCTCGCTGTCCTCCAAGCGCCTGTGCAGGAATCGTTCAGTAAGGTTCTGTGACCAAACGATGATTGAGTTGGTCAAGATTCCCAAGGCGAAAATGTGAATGAGCAGCCAGCGTGAATCCGGAATAAACGGAAACATCAGACCGACCAGGAGGAATACCAGCATCCAGACAGATACGGGTCGGGACACTCGACGGTGCCAAGCCCGTGGGCTCCACTTCTCAGATGTCGACTGCCGCTGGAGTTCACTGTGATCCGCCATAGCCACCAAGGTAGCACCGTGGTGGCTTTTAACACGGATTATCCCGTAAAAAAGAGCGGTGGTGGCACCGCCCATTGCCTACTCCGCGTCGTTCTCCTCGACCGGCACGAGGGAGATCTTGCCGCGGTTGTCGATGTCGCGGATCTCCACCTCAACCTTGTCGCCCACGTTGATCACGTCTTCGACGTTCTCCACGCGGGTGTTGCCGCCCAGGTTGGAGACGTGGATCAGGCCGTCAGTGCCCGGCAGGATGGACACGAACGCGCCGAACGCCACGGTCTTGACCACGGTGCCCAGGTAGCGCTCGCCCACCTTCGGCATCTGCGGGTTCGCAATCGCGTTGATCTTCTCAATCGCCGCGTCGGTCGCGGAACCCTGGGTGGCGGAGACATAGATCGTGCCATCGTCTTCAATGGTGATTTCGGCGCCGGTGTCCTCGGTGATCTGGTTGATGGTCTTGCCCTTCGGGCCGATGACCTCGCCGATCTTGGAAACCGGGACCTTGACGGTGGTGATCTTCGGGGCCAGCGGGCTCATCTCGTCCGGACCGTCGATGACCTCAGCCATGGTGTCCAGGATGGTCTCGCGAGCCTCGCGTGCCTGGTTCAGGGCGCTGGCCAGCACGTTGGACGGGATGCCGTCCAGCTTGGTGTCCAGCTGCAGGGCGGTGATGAAGTCGCGGGTACCCGCCACCTTGAAGTCCATGTCGCCGAATGCGTCCTCAGCGCCGAGGATGTCGGTCAGTGCAACGTACTCGGTCTCACCGTCAACCTCGCCGGAGACGAGGCCCATGGCGATGCCGGCCACCGGGGCAGCCAGCGGCACGCCAGCGTTGTACAGGGACAGCGTGGAGGCGCAGACGGAACCCATGGAGGTGGAACCGTTGGAGCCCAGCGCCTCAGAGACCTGGCGGATGGTGTACGGGAACTCCTCGCGGGACGGGATCACCGGGGCCAGCGCACGCTCTGCCAGAGCACCGTGGCCGATCTCGCGGCGCTTCGGAGAGCCCACGCGGCCGGTTTCGCCGGTGGAGTACGGCGGGAAGTTGTAGTGGTGGATGTAGCGCTTCGTGTCCTCCGGGTGGAGGGAGTCAATGTGCTGCTCCATCTTCAGCATGTCCAGGGTGGTCACACCCAGAATCTGGGTCTCGCCGCGCTCGAACAGCGCGCTGCCGTGGGCACGCGGGATCAGCTCAACCTCCACCTCGAGGTCGCGGATATCGGTCACCCCGCGGCCGTCGATACGGAAGCCCTCGGTGAGGATCTTCTCGCGCACGATCTTCTTCTGCACCGCGTTGTAGGCGGCGCGGATCTCCTTGGACATCGCCGAAGTCTCATCAGCGTCGTCCTCATTAGCGAAGCGGCCGATAAGCTCAGCCTCGATCTCCTCCATGTAGGAGTTCGACGCATCCTCGCGCTCGTGCTTGCCCGCGATGGTCATGATCTTGCCCAGGCGCTTCGCGGTCTTCTTCTCAACAGCGTCGAAGACCTTGTCGGAATACGCCGGGAAAAGCGGGAACTCCTTAGCGTCCTTGGCAGCCTTTTCAGCCAGGTCACGCTGTGCTTCGCACAGGGTCTTGATGTACGGCTTCGCAGCCTCAAGGCCCTGGGCCACAGTCTCCTCGGTCGGGGCCGGGTGGCCGTCCGCCACCAGCTGCACCACGTGTGCGCCCGCGCCGGCCTCAACCATCATGATGGCAACGTCCTGTTCGGTGCGGCGGCCGCGCTTCCGCTCCACAATGCGGCCCGCAACCACCATCTCGAACAGCGCGCGCTCGTGCTGCGCGTGGTTCGGGAAGGCCACCCACTGGCCCTCCGGGTGCTTGTCATCAGCAATCAGCGCCATGCGCACGCCACCGACCGGGCCGGAAACCGGCAGGCCAGACAGCTGCGTCGCTGCGGAGGCACCGTTGATGGCAACAACGTCGTAGTACTCGTCAGGGTGCATGGACATCACGGTGACAACGACCTGCACCTCGTTGCGCAGACCCTTCACAAACGTCGGGCGCAGCGGGCGGTCAATCAAACGGCAAGCCAGGATCGCCTCGGTGGAGGGACGGCCCTCACGGCGGAAGAACGAACCCGGGATCTTGCCCGCTGCGTACATCCGCTCTTCCACGTCCACGGTCAGCGGGAAGAAATCAAAGCCTTCGCGCGGCTGGTTGGATGCCGTCACAGTGGCCAGCATCATCGTGTCATCGTCCAGGTACGCGCTGACGGAACCGTCAGCCTGGCGGGCCAGCTGGCCGGTTTCAAAGCGGATGGTGCGGGAGCCGAAGTCACCGTTGTCCAGCGTGGCAACGGCCTCGGTGATGCCAAACTCCTCATCAACAAACACGTCGTGCGAATTCTTAGGCGTGAAGTTGCTCAAAAGATCCCTCTCCTTGGGTCTATGTTTGGCGATCATCGATGCCACCAATATGTCTAGTCATGCAACGTCACACCATATTACCAGCTCGCGGACCATTTGCGCAGTTGGCAGCAACGGACAGGCACGTCTACGCACGCAAAACGCCCGCCTCCCACGCGGGAAACGGGCGCTTGAAAAAGCTTGGTGCTTATCGACGCAGGCCGAGGCGAGCGATCAGGGAACGGTAACGCTCCACGTCGTTCTCGCGCAGGTACTTCAGCAGGCCACGACGGCGACCGACCAGCAGCAGCAGGCCGCGGCGGGAGTGGTGATCGTGCTTGTGGTACTTCAGGTGCTCGGTGAGGTTGTTGATGCGCTCGGTGAGCAGTGCAACCTGAGCCTCCGGGGAACCGGTGTCGGTCTCGTGCAGGCCGTACTCCTTGAGGATGTCAGCCTTCTTCTCAGTGGTCAGAGCCATGAGGAATCTCCTTGGTTATTTCAGTCCGCATGTCTTGTGGTGCTTTGCGGGACTGCTGCGGACCGCAGTCAACATCGAGCGTGCAAAGCCGAGGGAGAACTCTACCGTGCCGGCGTTGCAGCGGCCAAATCCGTGAGGCGGCGCATGAACTCCGCCAAGAAGCGCTGAACGTCCACGCCAACCGCCACGTGCGCCGTTTTCACCGGGTCGTTGAGCCGCGTCTCGTCGCCGATCGTGCGCCCGCGGGTTGCTCCCTCGGTGTCCGTCTTCATGTTGATGTCGATGGTGGTCACCAACGTCGGGTCAACTGCCACTCCCACCGCCAGCGGGTCGTGCAGGCCACAACCGCCGAGGTACGGTGCCGTGGTTTCGTACGCCTTGATGTAGTAATTCGTCGCAGCCGCGAGGAAATCACCGCCGACGGTCCCCAGCGCCTCCCACTTCGCGGTTTCCTCCGTAGTCAGCAGGGTCTGGAGGGTGACGTCGAGGCCAATCATGGTGATGTCGCCGACACCGCGGAACACCATGTCCGCGGCCTCCGGGTCCTGGTTGATGTTGGCCTCAGCCCACGGGGAGACGTTGCCCGGCACGGTGAGCGCGCCGCCCATGTTCACAATGTGGGCGTTCGCGGCAAAGTGCTCGTCCGCCTCCATCGCGGCTGCCACGGTAGTCAAGGGGCCCACAGGCACAATCACCAGATCATCACCGTGTTCGCGCACGGATTCCACCATGAAGTCGACCGCAGAAGTCTCCTCTACCTGGCGCTTGGCATCCGGAATCACCGCTTCGCCGATGCCGTTTATGCCGTGGATGAACTCGGAGATCTCGAGCACCTCGAAGCTGTCCTTCGCGCGGGCATGGTCCGGGCCTGCGAAGACCGGGATATCGGTGCGGCCGAACAACTCCAAGATGGCCAGCGCGTTGCGGGTGCCGGTGGGCACCAGCACGTTGCCGTAGGTGCCGGTGATGCCGATGAGCTCTAGCTCCTCGGAGCCGAGGGCGTAGGCGATGGCCAACGCGTCGTCAATACCGGTGTCAACGTCGAGAATGAGTTTGCGGGTCATGGCACCCGACTTTACGCGGTGCCCCGCAATCTCTATGCGCCCAGGATGTCGCGGGTGCGCGCAACGTCTCGTGCCATGTGCTCCAGCAGCTCGTCCACGGAATCAAACTTGGTCATGTCGCGGACCTTCTCCACAAACTCCACGCGCGCCATCCGGTCGTACAGATCGGCATCCCTGTCCAGCACAAAAGACTCCACGCTGCGGCGCGCGTCCCCGAACGTCGGGTTCGTGCCCACGGAAATCGCTGCCGGGTACCGCACGCCGGGTTCCATGTCGCCGTCTATCTCCCCGTCGTCGATAATCGTCAGCCAGCCGGCGTACACCCCGTCGCCCGGCAGGGCGGCACCCGCGCCCGCGTACTGGTTCGCCGTCGGGTAGCCCAGCTCGCGCCCCCCGCGGCCGGCACCCCGCTCAATCGGCGCGACCACGGAGAACGGCCGCCCCATGTAATCGGTGGCCACCTTGATGTTGCCGCCGGAAAGCTGGTCGCGGATGGCGGTGGAGCAGATGCGCACTCCGCCGTCGCCAAGCAAGCCCACAACGGTCACGTCTACCCCGAAGCGCTCGCCGAGCTGCGCCATCGTCGCCGACGTGCCGGCCGCGTCCTTGCCAAAGGTGAAATTCTCCCCCACCACCACGTGGCGTGCGCCTAGCTTGCCCAGCAGCACATCCCGCACGTACTCCTCCGGGCTGTCTCCTGCGAGTTCTTTACGGAAGTCAATCACCAGCAACGTGTCCACACCAAGTTCCGCGATGTGCCGGGCGCGCTCCGTCAGCGGCGTGAGTTCCGCCGGTGCGGATTCTGGCGCAAAGATGGTGCGCGGGTGCGGGTCAAACGTCATCACCACGCACGGCACGCCGAGTTCCTTCGCACGCGCAACTGCCTCGGTAATCAGCAGCTGGTGGCCGCGGTGCACGCCGTCGAACACGCCGATGGTGACCACGGTGCCCCCGCCTGCTGCAAGGTCGCCGGGGATCGCGTCGAGGCCGTGCAAGATATCCACGTGGCATAGAGTACGGCATGGCCCCTCAGGCATACTGATCTACCATGACGGACCCCTTGGCATCTTCCGGAATCGTCGTTGTTGATAAGCCCGCGGGCATGACCAGCCATGACGTGGTGGCGAAACTGCGCCGCGCCTTCAACACCAGGAAGGTCGGCCACGCGGGCACTTTGGACCCGATGGCGACGGGCGTGCTGGTCGCAGGCATTGAGCGCGGAACGAAGCTGCTGGCCCACCTGGTCGCAGACGACAAGACCTACAAGGCCACGATCCGCCTCGGCGCCTCCACCACCACGGACGACGCGGAGGGCGAGGTACTCTCCACCGCGGACGCATCGCTTGTCACCGACGAGGCTATCCAGGCGATCGTCGATACGCTGACCGGCGACATCATGCAGAAGCCGGCGAGCGTGTCCGCCATCAAGATCGACGGCAAACGCGCCCACGAGCTGGTCCGCGAGGGCGCGGAGGTGGACATTCCCGCCCGCCCCGTCACCGTCCACAGCATCGACATCACGGACACGCGCCGGCACGGCAGCGTCATCGACCTCGACGTGCGCGTGCACTGCTCCTCCGGCACCTACATCCGCTCGCTCGCCCGCGACCTCGGGGCAGCGTTAGGCGTCGGAGGCCACTTAATTGCTTTACGACGACTCACTTCCGGCCACTTCACCATTGAGGACGCCGCCCCGCTGGGTGCGCTGCAGGATGAACCGATCCTCTCGCTCACGATGGATGAGGCGCTGTCCCGCGCCTGGCCAGTCCTAGCTGTCACCCAGGATGAGTACGATGCGCTAGCCATGGGAAAATGGCTCGAGCCACGCGGGCTCACAGGCGTGCACGCCGCGCAAGGACCGGACGGGCGCGTCGTGGCCCTAGTGAAGGAGCAGGGCAAGCGCCTAGCGACCGTCTTCGTCGCCCGCCCGTCAACGCTTTAGCACCGCCGGCGTATTAGCACTCCAAGAACGCAGAGGCGATGACGTAGCCGCCGCGGACCACCCAGCGCCCCTCGAAGAACGGCGCCGGTGTGGGCCGCGCCATCAGCCGGGACGTGAACGTGCCGTCCGTGCGCAGCTCAATCTCCGCCTCGTCGAAACCAAGCCAGCGCCGCGTCATGGGGAACCAGCACTTGTAGGTGGCTTCCTTGGCGCAGAACAGCAGCCGGTCCGCCCATTCCTGACCGGCTTCCTGCATGCGCCGTACAGCAATCAGCTCCTCGGGGCGCGCGATCTGGGCCAGCACACCGTCCGGGAGGGCCTGCGCCGGCTCCGCGTCAAGGCCCATGGAGCGAACGTGGCGCGTCGGCGCGGCGACCGCGGCTCGGAGCCCCTCCGTGTGGGTGAGGGATCCCGTAAATCCGGCGGGCCACAGCGGCATGCCGCGCTCGCCTCGCAGGATCGCCTCATGCGTGGTCAAGCCGAGCTCCTTGAGTGCCTGGTGCGCGCACCAGCGGGCGTCGCCGAACTCGCCCTTGCGCAGATCGACGGCACCGCTGACCTCTTCGCGCTCGCTGGGCAGCAGGTCACGGTAGTTCGTCAGGTCCCCCGCGTCGTCGTTGCGCAGGTACACCACGCGCGCGGCTGCCGGGAACAGATGGTGGTCCTGCATCACAGGCTCACCTCCATGACCGGGTACGGGAACGGGATCGGCGCATGGTTCCGCGGCTGCCATTCCCGGGGGTAGCCCAGCGAAACCTCGATGTGCTTGATGCCGTCAATCTGCATGATGCCCGGCATGTGCAAATGCCCGTAGATTACCGCCTCCGCGTTGTAGCGCTGCGGCCAGCTCCGGGTATGCCGGGTTCCGCACCACAGCGCCACCTCGGACCACCGCATTTTCATGGTCGGCTCTTGCACCAGCGGCCAGTGATTGACCAGGATCGTCGGCCCTTCGATGCGGGACAGGCGCTTAGTGGTGTACGCCAGCCGGTCCCAGCACCACGCACGCACATCCACGAAGGGCGCGATGGCGAACTCATCCGTCATCACGATATTGCGTTGGCGGGCGGCGGCAATTGCCTCCTCCACGCTCATGTCGGGGGCGCGGAACGAGTAGTCGTACAACGTGAACAGCGGCGCCACTGTGACACCGCCGAAGACCGGGTACGGGTCCTCCGGCGTTATCACCCCCATCTCGCGCATGGACTGCACCAACGCCGTGTACTTCTCCCGGCCGCGGTACCGGTCGGCGGAACGGGAAAAGAGCTCATGGTTGCCCGGCACCCAGATGACAGTGTCAAAACGCTCAGCCAGTTTGCCCATGACGCGGACAATTAGATCGTGGCGCTCTGCTACGTCGCCCGCAACGATGAGCCAGTCAGACGGATCTGCGGGCTGGATCGCGTCAATGCACGGTGTGTTGGCTTTCACCGCCGCGTGCAGGTCACTCACCGCCCACAAGGTGGTGGTTGTCATGCGTACATTCCTAACACAGACGGGCAGACCACTCTCAGTTCTGCCCGGTGCGGGCCCACCGCATGGACCTGAAGCGCAGCACGTCCCCCACCAGGCGCATGACTATCGACGCAAGATGGCCAGCCCAGATGCCGGTGAGCCCCCACCCGAAGTACATGGAAGCGACAGTCAACGGCACAAAGGCACCGAGCACGGACACGATGGTGAGGTTGCGCAGGAAGGCGGCGTCGCCCGCGCCGAGCATGACGCCGTCGAGAGCGAACACCACGCCTCCGGCGACAATCATTGCGATGAGCAGCCACCACGGGACACCGAGCTCCCCGAACACCGCCGGGTCCCGGGTGAAGATGGACTGAATGGGCCTCGCCAGCACCGCGAACACGGCCGCGAGCACCAGCGATAACACCACGGTGTACTTGGTGGCCTGCACACCCACCGATTTCGCCCGGGCCACCTGACCGGTACCGAGGGCAGCTCCCGTGAGCGTCTGCGCCGCGATGGCCATGGAATCCAAGACAAGCGTGAGGAAGTTCCACAGCTGCAGCATGATCTGGTGGGCGGCCAGCACGGCCACGCCGAACCTACCCGCCACCGCTGCTGCGGCGAGCAAGGAGATTTGGAAGGACAGGGAGCGCAAGATGAGGTCGCGGCCCAGCACCAGCTGCTGGGAAATTATGGACCACTGCGGCGCCCAACTTCCGCCGTTGGCCGCGTGCTCCCGCACCAGGACAACCAGGAAGAGGGAGGCGGCGATACCCATCCCCAGCACATTCGCCGCGGCGGACCCGACCAGCCCGTAGCGGTCTACCGCAAACGGCAGCAATATCGCGCCGGGGATCAGCCCGCACAAGGTGAGACGGAACGGCAGCTTGGTGTTCTGCACGCCACGCATCCACCCGTTGCCGGCCATGATGATCAAGGTCAGCGGGATAGCGAACGCCGCCATGCGCATCCACGCCGCCGCGGCGACGCTGGTGGCCTGATCATTGGTCAACCACAGGGCAATCGGCTGCGCAAACGCCCAGATAAGTCCTGCCAGCGCAAGCCCCACCGCTACCGCCACCCACGTGGCCTGCACGCCCTCCGCGACGGCCTTGTCCCGCTTGCCGGCACCGTACAGCCGGGAACTGCGCGCGGTGGTGCCGTAGGACAAAAACGTCAGCTGCGTGGTCACCGTGGACTGGATCGCGGTACCGGCGGCCAGTGCAGCCAGTTGGCCGGTACCCAGCCTGCCCACCACCGCCGTATCCAAGAGCAGGTACAGCGGATTTGCTGCCAGGACGCCGAGCGCCGGCAGCGCGAGCGCAAAGATCTGGCGCGGGCTTACTCCCGCGCCCACCTCGCGCGTCACTCCGGCAGCGCGGCCAACAGCTCGCGCGTGACCATGTCGAGCGTGCCGGTTGCGGAGTAGCCTGCAGCCGGAATGTGCCCGCCGCCGCCCAAGGCGGCAGCGACCTGAGAAACATCAATCACGCTGGAACGCAGGCTCACCGCCCAGTACCGCGGAGCCTGCTGCTTGAACACCACACCCACATCGCTGCCTTGGAGCGCACGGGCGTATTCGATGATGGATTCCACGGCAGTTTGGCTCATCCGCGCCAACGCCTCGGCAGGAATCGCGATGACGCTGACGGTCAGCCCCTTCTCGCGGAACGTCTGCATATCCGCCAGCACGGAGCCCATGATCCGCAAGTCCAGCGCGCTCATGGAATCCATGAGGTCAAGCGCGATCTGGCGGGTGTTCAGCCCGTACGTCATCAGCTCCGCGGCCAGCACGTGCATCCGCGGCGTGCCCCAGCGGAAACTGCCCGTGTCAGTGACCAAGCCTGCGTACAGGCAGTACGCGATCTCTTCGGTGAGCGCCACGCCAAGGTGCCGGAATAGCTCACGAACAAGGGTGGTGGTGGACTCCGAATCAATAATCAGATTCGTCCCGCCGAAGCCCGGATTGGTCTCGTGGTGGTCAATCACAATCACGCGCTCAGGATTCGCGGCGATCGCCTCCTGAAGCAGACCTGTGCGGTCGATCGACGCGCAATCCACCGTGACCACCAGCCCATCCGCCGGCAGGGTAGCGCCGTACGTGATTTCGCCGACACCAGGCACGGTGCGCAGATTCTCCGCGTGCGGGTAGGTCTGGCCAATGAACACATCCGCCTGAATACCCATACCGCGCAATCCCGCCGCCAAACCGCAGGCAGAGCCAACGGCATCCGCGTCGGGCTTCACATGCGCCACAACGGATACCTTTTCGGCACCGCGCAGCGTCTCGGCGATAGCGGCGAAACGCCCCTCATCGCCTGGGAACAATGATTCCATCCGCGTGACTTACTCCCCGCTCTCACCGCGCGTGCGGTACGGGTTGGAATCACCCGCAGGCTGCGCATTCGCACGCAGGCGGGCCGTCTCCGCATCACGCTCACGCGCACGATTCAGCAGCTCCTCCATGTTCGCGGAGGCCTCCGGAATCGTGTCGTGCTCGAACTTCAGCGTCGGCGTGAAGCGCACGCCCAGCTGATCGCCGACAATCTTGCGGATCTGGCCGCGCGCGCGGTGCAGCGCCTCTGCCGCCTGATCCAAATCGGGCTCATCGTCGATGCCCCTACCCCGCACGGTGTAGTACACAGTGGCGTCATGGAGGTCGCCGGTGACGCGCACGTCCGTGATAGTCACCAGCTCCAAGCGCGGGTCCTTCACCTCACGCTCAATCGCGGTGGCCACGATCTGCTGGATTTGCTTCGCCAGGCGCTGGGCGCGTGGGTTGTCAGCCATCTCGTCTCCTTTGATTCTTTGGGGTGTGCAATCGGACGTCGATAAGCAAAAGCCCAGCGACGCGCAAACCTTACCCATGGTAGCTGCCTGCGCCCAAACGCACACACCCCGCGCTGCAGGTGAGCGCGGGGTGGGGCTTCTTGCTTGACGACGGTTGCGTACCAGCCTAGCTGCCTAGGTCCGCGGCACCTCAACCATCTCGTACGCCTGGATGATGTCATCCACCTGGATATCCGGGTAGGACAGCACCATACCGCACTCGTAGCCCTTGGCTACCTCGGTGACGTCGTCCTTCTCGCGGCGCAGCGACTCAATCGTCGCGTCCGGAGTGACCACGTTGCCGTCGCGCACCAGGCGAACCTTGACGCCGCGCTTGACCTTGCCTTCGGTGACCATGCAGCCGGCGATGAGGCCGACGGCAGAGGCCTTGAAGATTTGGCGGATCTCCGCCTGGCCAAGATCGCGCTCCTCGTAGATCGGCTTGAGCATGCCGCGCAGGGCCTGCTCCACCTCTTCGATGACCTGGTAGATCACCGAGTAGTAGCGGATCTCCACGCCCTCGTTGTTGGCCTCCTCGGTGGCCTTGCCCTCGGCGCGGACGTTGAACGCCACGATGACGGCATCGGACGCGGCAGCCAGCAGGACGTTGGTCTGGGTGACAGCACCGACACCGCGGTCGATGATGTTCACCTCCACCTCGTCGTCCACCTCGATCTTGAGCAGGGCCTCCTCCAGCGCCTCCACGGAGCCGGCGTTGTCGCCCTTGAGGATGAGGTTGAGCTGGCTGGTCTCCTTGAGCGCCTGATCCAGGTTCTCCAGGGACACGCGCTTCTTGGTGCGGGCCTGCATAGCGGCGCGGTGACGGGCATCGCGCTGCGCGGCGATCTGGCGCGCAACACGGTCGTCCTCCACCACAAGCAGGTTGTCGCCCGGGCCGGGCACGCCGTTGAGACCCTGGACCTGCACCGGACGGGACGGACCAGCCTCCTCGACGTCGTTGCCCCACTCATCCACCATGCGGCGCACACGGCCGAAGTTGCCGCCGACGACGATGGAGTCGCCGACGCGCAGGGTGCCGCGTTGCACGATAACGGTGGACACCGGGCCGCGGCCGCGGTCCAGGTGGGACTCGATGGCAATGCCCTGCGCATCCATGTCCGGGTTCGCCGTCAGCTCCAGCGCCGCGTCCGCGGTCAGGAGCACGGCTTCGAGCAGTTCGTCGATACCCGTGCCCTGCTTCGCGGAGATGTTGATGAACATCGTGTCGCCGCCGTACTCCTCCGGCACCAGCCCGTACTCGGTGAGCTGGCCGCGGATCTTGTCCGGCTGCGCCTCCGGCTTATCAACCTTGTTCACCGCAACCACGATCGGCAGCTCAGCAGCCTTCGCGTGGTTGATGGCCTCCACGGTCTGCGGCATCACGCCGTCATCCGCAGCAACCACCAGGATTGCAAGGTCGGTGGACTTCGCACCACGGGCACGCATGGCGGTAAACGCCTCGTGGCCCGGGGTATCCAGGAAGGTGATCGTGCGCGGCTCATCCTCCAGGGTCACGGTGGTCTGGTATGCACCGATGCCCTGGGTGATGCCGCCGGCCTCACCCTTACCCACGTTGGCGTTGCGGATGGAGTCCAGCAAACGGGTCTTACCGTGGTCGACGTGGCCCATCACGGACACCACAGGCGGACGCTGCTCCAGGAGCTCCTCGCCGCCCTCGTCCTCGCCGAACTGGAGGTCGAAGGACTCGAGCAGCTCGCGGTCCTCATCCTCCGGCGAGACAATCTGCACCTCGTAGTTGATCTCGGCGCCGAGCAGCTGCAGCGTCTCCTCGGAGACAGACTGCGTAGCCGTCACCATCTCGCCCAGGTTGAACAGGGCCTGCACGAGGTTCGATGCCTCGGTGCCAATCTTTTCCGCGAGGTCAGACAGGGTTGCACCCTGACGCAGGCGCACGGTTGCACCGCCGCCGTCCGGGAGGCGCACGCCGCCGATGACGTTCGGTGCGTGCATCTCCTCGTACTCGCTGCGCTTCTGGCGCTTCGACTTACGGCCGCGGCCGGGTGCACCACCCGGACGGCCGAAAGCACCTGCGGTACCGCCGCGGCGACCACCGCGACCGCCGCCGCGGAACCCGTCGCGCGGGCCTCCGCCCTGACCGCCGGGGCCACCCTGGCCACCGCGGCCGCGACCCGGTCCGCCTTGGCTACCGCCGCGACCGCGCGCGGCGTTCGCAGACTTGGACGGCATCTGGGTAGGCGACGGCGCTGCAGCCATGTCGGCTGGCGACGGGCGGTTTCCGCCCGGACGGGGTCCCGGACGACCCTGACCAGCGCCAGCGCGCTGGCCGCCCTGGCCCTGCCCCTGACCACCCTGGCCCGGGCCGCGACCACGGCCGCCAGCACCCTGCTGGCCGCCACGGCCACCACCCGGGCGCGGAGCCGGACGGCCGCCGCCGGTGTTGGAAGAGAACGGGTTGTTGGCCACGCGCGGGCGACCGCCCGGCTTGGGCATCGGACGTGGCATTGCGCCCGGGGTCGGGCCACCTTCGGCAGCCTTCGGCGCCGCTGGCTTCGGTGCGGCCGGTTTCGGGGCGCCAGGCTTCGGCGCATTCGGGCGTGCAGACTGCTGCTCTGCAGGCGCACCAGGTTTAGCCGCTGCTGCCGGACGCGGAGCGCCGGGCTTCGCCGCACCAGGCTTTGCTGCACCGGGCTTCGCTGCACCCGGCTTTGCTGCCGCAGGCTTGGCGGGTGCGGGCTTTGCAGCACCCGGCTGCGGTGCAGACTGCTGTGCGCCCGGCTTGGGGCCAGGCTGACCTGCCGGCTTCGGGGCACCGGGCTTTGCGGCCGGCTGAGCCGGTTTCGCAGCCTGCTGAGCGCCCGGTTTCGGAGCACCCGGCTTGGCTGCGCCAGGCTTGGGGGCACCAGGCTTCGGGGCACCCGGCTTGGGCGCAGACCCCGCGGTTTCGGGCTTAGCGCTGTCCTTTGCGGCGCCGTCGCCCTGGCCTTCATAGAAGGCCCGCATCTTCTTCACCACCGGGGGTTCGATGGTGGAGGATGCTGTCTTTACAAACTCGCCCTGTTCCTTCAGGGTGGCGAGGAGTTCCTTACTTGTTACGCCGAGCTGTTTTGCCAGTTCGTGAACGCGTAGCTTTCCGGGCACGTGTCTCCTTGTTGGTTTATCTAGGAGCTAGTGCCTGTTACGTCTACGTGTCCGAGGACGTGCGAGGTACCGGCCCCTAGGGCTGGTCAGTGACTTTCATCGCTGATGCTGCTTCATGGTCGCGTACTCATCAGTGTTCGGTCTTCCTATCGTCGTGTGGGTCGTTTCCTGCGTCCGTCTCGCGGGATGCGAGGAACGAACGTACTTGACTCACGTCCACTGGCGTGGACAGGCGCAGCGCCCGGGCGAATGCCCTGCGGTGCTCCGCCAGCTCTAACGCTTCCAGCGTGGGGGTTACCCAAGCACCGCGCCCGGGCATGCAGCGGTTCGGATCCGGAAGGATCCGCCCCGGCACATCCGGGTCGGCGACTACCCGCAGCAAACGGGTGTCGGGCAGCTGCTCACGCGTTGCGACGCACGTTCGGACACGAATCGGACGCTTGCGTGGCCGCGTGGCCGCTGCAATGCCCATTCGTACCTTTCCAACGCTGGTTCTGGTTTTAAGCCGTTGTTAATAGTACGCCAAAACGTGCGGAAACTGTAGTTACTGCTCCGCTTCGCCTTCCGCTCCGGCATCCGCATCCGAATGGATGTCAATCTTCCAACCCGTCAGGCGGGCAGCCAGGCGGGCGTTCTGCCCTTCCTTGCCGATGGCCAGCGAGAGCTGGTAATCCGGCACCACTACACGCGCGGTTTGCGCCTGGGGGTCGGTGACCTGGACGCTAACTACCTTTGACGGCGCGAGGGCGTTGCCCACATAGGTCGCCGGGTCCTCGGAGTAATCGATGATGTCAATCTTCTCCCCACCCAGCTGCTGCATGATGTCGGTGACGCGGGCGCCGCGCGGGCCAATGCAGGCACCCTTGGCGTTCACACCCTTCACCGTCGCGCGCACGGCAACCTTGGAGCGGTGGCCGGCCTCGCGGGCGATGTTGATGATCTCCACGGAGCCATCCGCAACCTCAGGCACCTCGAGCGCGAACAGGCCGCGGACAAGCTCCGGGTGCGTGCGGGAGAGGTTGACGGTGACGTTGCGCTCGCCCTTGTTCACGCCCACCACGTACGCCTTCACGCGGTCACCGTGGGAGAGGTGCTCGCCCGGGATCTTCTCGGCCGGCAGCAGGATGCCGTCCTGCGGGTCTGCTTCGGTGCCGAGCTGGACCACGGAAATGCCGCGTGCCTCCGCGTTCGCGTCGCGCTGGACAATGCCGGACACAACCTGGCCCTCAAAGCCCGAGTACTCGGTGTACACGCGACCGGCTTCGGCTGCGCGCAGGCGCTTCTTGATAGCGTCGCGCACCGCCACAGCACCGATGCGGGAGAAGTTCACCGGAGTGTCGTCATACTCCGAAACCACTTCCCCATCCTCGCCCAGCTCGCTGACAATGACAGCGACATCGCCCGTCTCCGTATCAATGTCCACGCGAGCGCGCTCATTTTCCCCTTGCGGGTTCTCGCGGTAGTCGCGGTACGCCCACAGCAGCGAGCTGGCAATGGTCTGCAGCAGCTCATCAAACGGGATGCCCTGGTTCTTCTCAATCGCCCTCAGGGCGCCCATGTCAATATTCACTTGTTACCTCTCACCGGCCTCAAGTTTCAAGGCCTCATCGAACGACAGTTCCGCCAGCTCAACCTCTGCGGCAGGCGGCTGGTTGAACTCAATGTCTACCACCGCAGCAGGCAAATCCGAAACTGCCCGCACGGCGACCTTCGGCGTTTTCGTGCCGGCTTCCACGAGGATGATCTCGCTTTCGTCGTCACGCAAGGCCCCGATGCGCCACGCCTTGCCCTCGATGACGGCGAGGCGTCCGCGGTTGCGGCGCCAATGGCGCGGCTGGGTCAGCGGCAGGTCCACTCCCGGCGTAGTCACCTCGAGCGTGTAACCGGCGCCGAAGTTGAGCTTGCCGGCGTCCTCGGTGGCGTCGAAAAGCTCGCTAAGCTCCTGGCTCACCACCTCGAGTTCGTCGAGCGTGGGGCGGGTATCCGAGTCCAGCGCGACGATGACCTGCGATTTCTTGCCGGCCTTCACAGCGCGAACGTCCTCAACATCCATCCCGTGCGCGGTGGCGACGGGCTCGATGTACGCGCGGAGTTCTTCGGTTGAAGGAAATGCCATGCGTTCCAGCCTATCGTGTAGCGTTTTGCGCGTGAAGAAGCTGCTTGCCGTGCCCGTCGCCGCCCTCCTAGCGGTTGGGATGGCGGGCTGCACCGTGATGGATGTCGTGGGGCCGCGGCCGAACAAAGAGATCATGGCGCTGGCACGGCAGGCCACAGCGGACGCCGGCGAGGGCACGTACGGCGAGCTGCGGCGCTTCCACTCGCAGCAGCTTATCGACGAAGCTTTGAGACTCTGCGGCACCTCCCCCAACGGCGAAGTTCCCTCGAGCTGCGATGCTTCCTTGGATGGCGCGGAGCTGCCGGCGGCGGAATCGGTTTCTGCGCTTGTGGATTCCACTGTCGCGGCCGCTAACCGTGTGCCGGATGAGTCCGTGGACGTGGTGGTGGCGCAGGCGATTGACGCCGTCGCGCTGGACGAGGTTGACATGCAGGCGGTTGGTTTGTCGGGTATTGAGGCTGAGGCCGACGTAGCTGCCGCGCAGCAGCTGCTGTTTGCTGAGGACCAGCTGCGCTACGGGCTGACCTTTGCCTTGGCTTATGCGGACGAGGGGCTTCGCGAACGGATTCGAGCGCTGCTCGACGCATCACGGGAGCGCGTGGTGGCGCTGCAAGAGATCCTCCCGCCGGCGGCGGAGCCACTCGATGTGCCAGCCGCGTACGTTTTCCGAGAGCCGGACGTTGAGCCCGAAAATGCAGAAGAGGCCACGCGGCTGGTCGATGACCTGCAGCGTGGCCTAGTGGACCAGTGGCGGCTTAGCGCCGCCCAGGCCGAAAGTGATGTGTGGCGCCGGGACGCGATCTACTTTGCGGCCCACGCCCAGCGGGACTGATGGGTGCAACACTGAGTGGACCCAAACCGACACTGGGGGTACACAAACCGCCCTTGACCGCTGAGGCCTACACCCCTGTAGGCCTCAAGAGCGGCGAGTCACACCAGTAACAGCCGACCTGCAGTTTTGCGGTAGGCCTCAAGGCCCAAATGCGTTGAGGCCTACACCCCTGTAGGCCTCAACGAAAGTAGCCGGATGCGCGCCCGCGGGCGGGCCAGGGCTGCCCCGCCAACCCGAGACCCCCTACCCCGCGAGCGGGGCGGTCTCCTTACGCACCAGCTCGAGCACCTGGTCCACAATGCGATCGGCCGGAACCTCAAGGGTCTCGCCGCCGCGAATGCGCAGCTCAACAATGCCGTCGGCGAAGCTGCGGCCCAGGATCACCAGGAACGGCATGCCCAGAAGCTCGGCGTCCTTGAATTTGACTCCGGGCGAGACCTTAGGGCGATCGTCGAAAAGCACTTCGAGCCCGGCGGAGTCGAACTCGGCGACCAGCCGCTCGCCGGCCTCGAGCGCGGCGGCATCCTTGTTCGCCACGGCAACGTGCACCTGGTACGGCGCGATGGCGACGGGCCAGACCAGGCCCTTGTCGTCGTGGCGCTGCTCGGCCACGACCGCCATCATGCGGGAGACGCCAATGCCGTAGGAACCCATGGTGGGCACGGCGCGCTTGCCGTTCTCGTCCAAGATCTGCACGTCCATGGCCTCGGTGTACTTGCGGCCGAGCTGGAAGATGTGGCCCATCTCAATGCCGCGTGCGAGCTCCAGAGTGCCGTTGCCGGACGGGGACGGGTCGCCCTCCTTGATCTCGGCGGCCTCCACGAAGCCGTCGACGGTGAAGTCGCGCCCAGCAACAAGGCCGACGACGTGCTTCTGCGGGGCATCGGCCCCCGTGATCCAGCTGGTGCCGTCCACCACGCGCGGGTCCGCGAGCACACGGACACCGTTTGCGGCCAGCGCGCGCGGGCCGACGTAGCCCTTGACCAGGAAGCCAGACTTGGCAAAGTCCTCCTCGCTGGCAAGCTCAAACGTGGCCGGCTCGAGGGAGGCTTCGAGGCGCTTCTCGTCCAGCTCGCGGTCGCCCGGAATGAGCACGCCAACAAGCTGCGGGCCCACCGGCTCGCCCTCTTCGGTCACCGCGCGCGGGTCGTCCACCTTGATCACCATGCACTTGAGGGTGTCGGCGGCGGTGACCTCGCGATCGTCGATACGCACGCCCGCCCCGTTCGCCCAGTCCACCAGCGCGGCGATGGTCTCGGATGCCGGGGTGTCGCGCTCCACCGGCTCGGGCAGCCCCTCGATCGAGCGCGCCGGCGGCACGACCGTGGTCACGGCCTCCACGTTCGCCGCGAAGTCGCCTGCGGTGGAGACCACAAAGGTGTCCTCACCGTTTTCGGAGTACGCAAGGAATTCTTCGGACGCGGAGCCGCCCATCGCACCGGAGGTGGCCTTGCAGATCTCGTACTTCAGCCCCACGCGGTCAAACACACGCTGGTACGCGGCGCGGTGCTTGGCGTAGGACTCCGCCAGCCCCTCATCCGTCATGTCGAAGGAGTAGCTGTCCTTCATCACAAACTCGCGGCCGCGCAAGATGCCCGCACGCGGACGTGCCTCATCGCGGTACTTGGTCTGGATCTGGTACAGCGTCACCGGGAAGTCCTTGTAGGAGCTGTACAGGTCTTTCACCTGCTGGGTGAACATCTCCTCGTGCGTCGGGCCCAGCAGCATGTCCGCGCCCTTGCGGTCCTTCAGGCGGAACAGATCATCGCCGTACTCGGACCAGCGGTTCGTCGCCTCATACGGCTCGCGGGGCAAAAGCGCCGGGAACAGCAGCTCCTGGGCGCCCATCGCGTCCATTTCCTCGCGCACAATGCCCTCGATCTTGCGCAGCGTGCGCAGGCCAAGCGGCAGCCAGGAGTACACGCCTGGGGCGGCGCGGCGCACGTAGCCGGCGCGCACGAGCAGCTTGTGGCTGGGCACCTCCGCGTCGGCAGGATCTTCGCGCAACGTGCGCAGGAATAGCTCTGACAGGCGTGTGATCATGAACGCAAATCCTACCGTTAGGGTTTTTGCCATGCTGATCGTGCTCCCACCTTCCGAAACCAAAGCTCCCGGCGGCGAGCCGGACGGCATCGATTGCTCCTTCCCTACCCTTGACCCCATCCGGGCCACGCTTATCGACGCTCTTTCGAACACCCCAATCGACACCATGATGGCCGAGCTGAAAATCCCGGCCGGCAAGCGCACGGAGGCCGAGGAGAACCTGCAGCTGCGCACCGCGCCCGTTATGCCGGCGATTCACCGCTACACCGGGGTGCTCTACGACGCGCTCGACGCTGGTTCGCTTTCCGACGACGCATTGCACCACCTCGCCGTCGGATCCGCCCTGTTCGGTCTTGTGCGTGCGAATGACATGATTCCGCGTTACCGCCTTTCCGGCGGGTCGAAGTTGGGTGGACGGACGATGCGTGCCTGGTGGGGGACATCGGTTAGCCAGGCGTTGGCCACTGCCGCCGAGGAGCACGGCCTCATCCTGGACCTGCGCTCCGGCGCGTACCAGCAGCTCGGCCCGGTGCCGGCCGGCGTGCCGTGTGTGACCGTGCGGGTGGAAAACGTGCTCGCGGACGGCACTCGCAAGGTGGTCAGCCACTTTAACAAGCACTACAAGGGCGAACTGGCGCGGGACATGGCGCTCTTGGCCGCCCGCGAAGGCGGCACACCGGGGATTCGTGATGCTGACGAGCTCGCCGATGCGGCTTCCGAGGCCGGCTTCGACGTGGAGGTGCGTGGCGACGAACTCACGCTCCTAGTCGGCGGCTCCCGGGAGTGATTCCAGCGCCGAGACGTCATTCGTACTTTTGGAATAGCTCGATTTGGGCCCTTTTTGCCCCTCCGGGAGCCCAAAATCGGCCCAAATCGAGCTATCGCTTTTCTATAGATGCGCGGAGACGGGAGGGCATCTGGCCAAATAGCCCTGATACGGTTCATTCTCATGAAGCCCCGCACCGCCTTCACCGCCACTGCCCTGATTTACGCAGCCGCGCTGGCGTACGTGCTGCTGCGGTGGGATGCGATTCCGGACCCGGTGGCAACGCACATCGGCATCACCGGCGAACCCGATGCGTGGCGGCCGAAGACGTTTCTCTCGGTAACGGCGGTGACATGGATCGGTGTCGCAGCCTCGCTTGGGATTGCCCTGTGTTTGCCGCCCGTTTCGCTCGCAGGGGCCCGCAGGGAGGTAGCGCCGACTAGCACGATCCCGTTCTCGGCGTCGGCGGCGCAGCGCACCCGAGTGCTGGCAGGTCAAACGCACGAGATGCTTGGAGGGGTGCTGGTAGCAACGGCGATGCTGCTCGCGGTGACCCAGGTGATGATAGTGTTCCCGGACCACATTCCTTTTTGGCTGTTCGGCATCCTGTTCGTGGCCTACATGGCGGCAGTGATTTGGGTGACGGCGCGCCTGCTTCGGTCCGGTAAGCAGCTGCAGGCCGAGATCGCGGCCGATGCCGAGGAAGAGCAACGCATCGCGCGCCTGAACCTGAAGGTCTCCGGCATGGGAACGTACAACGAGCCGGAGGATCCGATGGCGGCGTGTGTGCTGCCGACGGCACCGGACAAGGTGCAGGTCAACACCGCGCACCCTCAAGCAAAGGGGTACCTCCGCCGCTTGGTTGCGGGCATTGCGCTTCCCATCGTGGCGATTGTGCTGATCCTTGTTTTCATCTAGGCCCATGGCATCGAGCAAAGTTCCGTGCACGCGCAGCCGCACACGCAACCGCCGCCGCGATGCCTTCCGCCTCCTGCTCGCCATCGCGATCGCAGCGGCGGCGATCACCGCCATCGCAGTCGCCGTCCGCACGTGGCAAGGGCACGACCCGGACGCAGTGACTGTGGAGAAGATCGTCGACGGCGACACGATCGACATCCGCCGCGACGGCGAAACCACCCGCGTTCGCCTCCTGAACATCGATACGCCCGAACAGGGCGAGTGCCTTTTCGACGAATCCGCCCATCGTCTCACCGAGCTCATCCCGCCCGGCAGCGCTGTAAGGCTGGAGTACGACGTGGAGCGCCAGGACCGCTACGGGCGCGACCTCGCGGGCGTCTACGCGGATACTTCCGACGGCAAGATCCTGGTCAACGAGGTGATGGTCCGCGAGGGTCTTGCCCGCGCCGTCGAGTACCAGCCAAATACCCGCTTCTCCGCCGCAATCCGTGCCGCAGAGGTGGAAGCGAACAACGCCCACCTGGGCATCCACGGTGTTCCGCCGACGTGTTTGTTGCCAACGGACGTAGCCAAGCAAGCTCTGGAGCGGTACACGCAGGACCCGGACCCGTTCTACAAGGCCGTGATGCGCGATGCCGTGGAGCGCACGCCGAACTTCACGTATCGGGAGCCGGCGCTGGCGTTCATCGATAGCCTGTAGGCATGCACGAACAAGCGCGGGAGATTCTGGCAGGCGCCACACACATCGAGGTGTTCACGGGCGCGGGCATGAGCGCCGATAGCGGCATTGCCACGTACCGCGACGCGGTCACCGGGCTGTGGGAGAACGTGGACCCGCAGGCCATGGCGTCCATCGACGCATGGCACCTCGACCCAGAGACCATGTTCGCCTGGTACCTCTGGCGCGCCCATCTGGCGCAGCAGGCGGAGCCGAACGCGGGCCACATTGCGATCGCGAACATGGCCGGCGCGACCGTGACCACGCAGAACATCGACAACCTGCACGAGCGAGCGGGGTCCAAGAACGTGGTGCACCTGCACGGCTCGCTGTTCGACTTCCGCTGCTCCCACTGCGATACGCCCTACACCGCTCCGATCGACATCCCCAACGAGCAGGTGCCGGCAATTACCCCGCCGAAGTGCCCGGTCTGCGGCGGGGCTGTGCGTCCCGGCGTGGTGTGGTTCGGGGAGGCATTGCCTGACGACGCTTTCTTGGAAGCCGAGCGGCGCATGAAAACCGCGGACGCAGTATTGATTGTGGGCACCTCCGGCGTCGTATTCCCCGCCGCCGGTCTGCCGCTCATGGCGCACGCGAGAGAGATCCCGATCGTGGAGGTCACCCCGATGCGCACTGACCTCTCCCCCTTGGCCACCGTGGTCGTGGAGGACACCGCGGCGCACGCGCTGCCGCTGATCCTGCCGCAGTAGCTAGTAGTGGTAACGGGCTTGCAGGATGACGAGATCTCGGCCCTCGACGAGATAGACGAGACGGTGTTCCTGGGTGATTCGACGCGACCAAGCCCCCTCGGCACCGTATTTCAAGGGCTCCGGTTTGCCAATTCCCTCAAACGGATCCCGCAGCATATCTTTCAGTAGCTGATTGATCCGCTTTAGCGTCTTCCGATCCTCGTTTTGCCAGTAGGTGTAGTCCTCCCAGGCATTGAGATCCCATACCAAATGCATCACGCATCAAGGTCGAGTTCGTGTTCCTCAAACCGCCCGGCGCGAGCGTTTTCGTAAGACTCCATCAGTCGACGCGCATTCGCTGGTGACCTGAAGAGGTAAGCGGTTTCTACCCACGCGGCATAGTCATCAGCCGGCATGATGACTACGTTCCCGTGGCGGGAAGCCACCTCGATAGCTTCCCGATCGCTATTAACCTGCTCAAGCAGCGGAAAAAACGTTCGGCGAGCTTCACTAGCGCTCATCGTCATCGTTGAAATCTCCTCCCCACCACTAAACAACTGGTACCAGAAAATTGTACCACCCGAATCTTTGCTGAAAAACCCTTAAATAATCCGGCGCTGGCGGGCGGCTTCCACCGCCGCAGTGCGGTTATCCACGCCGAGCTTGGCGTAGATGTGGATCAGGTGCGTCTTCACCGTCGCCTGGGAGATGAAAAGCTGCTGCGCGATTTCGCGGTTGGAAGCGCCGGTCTGTAGGGCCTGCAACAGCTCGATCTCGCGGGCGGAGAGAGCCTCGTCCGGACGCATGACGCGCTCCGCCAGCACGTTGGCTACTTGGGGTGAGAGTGCGCGCTCGCGGCGGGCTGCGCGGAGCACCGCATCGTGCAGCTGCTCCTCGGGTGCATCTTTCAGCAGGTAGCCCATGGCGCCCGCTTCGACGGCGGCGACGACATCGGCCTGGGTGTCGTAGGTGGTCAGGATGAGCACCGGCGGGCCGCCGGCTTCTGCCAGCCGGCGCGTCAGGTCGATGCCGCTTGCGCCGGGCATCTGGATGTCGCTGACCACAAGGTCCACCTCGTCCGGCACATCGGCGGTGCCGTCGGAGGCTTCAGCCACCACAGTGATGTCGCCGAACGAGTCGAGCACGGCGCGTAAGCCGGCGCGGACGACTGGGTGATCGTCGATGAGCATGATACGCAGCATCAGTCCTCCTTCAGCGGCAGGGTGGCGGCCAGTACGTTGCCCTCCACGGTGAGGGTGCCGCCGATCTCTTCAACGCGGGCGCGCAAGCCTTTCAGGCCGAACCCCTCGGGGCCGGTGATGCCGCGGCCGTTGTCGAAGACATCGACAGTCGCTTCGTCGCCCAGCCTATCCACCGTCACCACGGCAAGCGACGCTCCGGCGTGGCGCACGACGTTGCTGAGGCTCTCGCGCACCACGCGCTCCGCCACAGAGGCCGCGGGTTCCGGCAGGTCAACGGCGTTGACGCGCACCTCAAGCGGAGAACCGAGCGCGCGCTGGCGGGCTTCGGCGGCGCGCGCGAGCCGTTCGATCCGTGCCGTCAGCGGCTCCCCGGCACCTGCGGCGTTGCCGGCGACGAAGCGGCGCGCCTCCGCAAGATTGTCGGCTGCGACTTCCCGGATGGTACTGAGGGTCTCGCGGGCTGGCTGTGCGCCGTCGATAAGCGAAAGCTCCTTGTCCAGCGCGCGGCCGAGGAGCACGATGGAGCTCAGTCCCTGCGCCATGGTGTCGTGCACCTCGCGGGAGAGGCGCGTGCGTTCCTCGGCCACGCCGGCGGCGTGCTCGGCGGCGGACAGGTCGCGTTGAGCGGCCTCGAGATCCGCGGCAACCTTGCGGTAATGCTCCGCATCCGCCCGCAGCGCCTGGTAGGCGTGGACAATGCCGATCGCCATGATGGAGCCAATCGTGGGGCCAATCAATCCGCCCATGCCGTTCGCAGGCACGGTCACGCTCAAGGTGTAGGCCAGAAGCCCGGCGGTGACCGCAATCCCCCACCTAGCGGGGAGCACGAAACAGGCGACCATGACCAGCGGAAACTCCAACCACACAAAGCTGGGAGACAGCGCCGCCAGCACCACCCACAGCAAAATCACCACAGTTAACCACAGCGCCGCCTGCGCTTGCGTGTATGAATACCCGCGGTTCTGGTGCACGGTGCCGAAGAGATACGCGGCGGCGAACGCGGCTGCCGCCGCAACCGTGGACCAGTGCTGCGCACCGACAAGCCCCACGAGCAGCAGCACAGCGACGAGGACGTGCACGCTCACGCGCAGGGTGGCCATGATGCGGTGTGTGGTCATGAGCGCCACCCTAGCCCCACTCGGACTCCTGCCCCACCTGGTTTCCCCGTAATCAACCGATCGGTTGATCAGTTTCTCAACCACCTTCCCGATGTGACAACACGCAGGTCAAGGCCACAATTGGGGCCATGTTCGTTGGTATTCGTGAAATCAAGAAGGCGAAGGGGCGCTTCGGGCTGATTGTGGGCACCGTCGCGCTGATCACCCTTCTGGTTGTTGTCCTGACCGGTCTCACGTCGGGACTTGGCAAGCAAAACACTTCCGCGCTGGAGGCGCTCGCACCCGAGGCTGTCGTGTTCGACGACCCGGCCGAGCCGTCCTTCACCACCTCCCGCGTCGACGCGCAGCCAGGCATGGTGCCGCTGGGCACCGGCCAGACGCTCATGCAGGGCGCAAGCGGCGAAGAAGAGTCCGTGGGCATCCTCAGCCTCCCGGCAGGCACCGAACTGCCCGGGGGCCAGGTGCTTGCCGACGGCGCCGTGGCCTCCAGCTCCCTCGGCTTAAGCGCCGGCGAAACCATCCGCCTCGGCGGCACCGAAACCGTCGTGGACGCAATCGCGGATGACCTGCAGTACTCTCATACCCCGGTGGTATGGGTGCCTACCGATATCTGGCAGCAGGCGTTCCACACTGATGCGGACGGCACCGTCCTCTTGTCCGACGACCCGAACGCCGCCGGCGGCGTCACTCTCAAGGAATCTTTCCAGGGTCTGCCGGCGTACGCGTCCGAGCAGGGGTCCCTGATGATGATCCAGGGCTTCCTCTACGCCATCGCGGCACTGGTCATCATCGCCTTCCTCAGCGTGTGGACGATGCAGCGCACCCGCGTCCTGGCCATCCTCAAGGCCATCGGCGCATCCAACAAGTACCTGCTCAAGGATGCCCTCGGCCAGTCCGCAATCCTGCTCGCCATCGGTGTGACCGTTGGCGGACTGGCAGCCCTTGGCATCGGCATGACCATGGCCGGCGTGGCACCGTTCACCCTCTCCGCCCCCGTCATCGCCGCTCCCCCGGCCGCAGTGTGGGTGCTCGGCATGGCCGGCGCACTCATTGCCACCCGCTCCATCACCAAAGTCAACCCGCAAAGCGCACTCGGAGGTGTCGCATAATGCTTGAACTCAACAACGTCACCGTGACCTTCCAAGACGGCCAGGAGCGCCGCACCGTACTGGACAACCTCAACTTCACCGCCGAGCGCGGCCAGCTGACCTTCATCGTCGGCGAGTCTGGCTCCGGCAAGTCCACCCTCCTCTCCGTCGCCGCAGGTCTAATCACCCCGGACTCCGGCACCGCTACGCTGAACGGCCGCGTGGTCAACGACCAGGTCCGCCGCGACCACATGGGCATGATCTTCCAGCAGGCCAACCTCATCACCGCCCTCAACGTTCGCGACCAGCTGCTGGTCACCGACCACTTGCGAGGCGTGAAGCCACGCAAGGACAGGGCTGAAGAGCTGCTCGCCGCCGTGGGCCTCGAGGGCCTGGGCGACCGCGACATGAAAGCGCTTTCCGGCGGCCAGCGTCAGCGCGTGGGCATCGCCCGCGCCCTCATGGGCTCCCCGGAGCTTGTGCTTGCCGACGAACCCACCGCTGCCCTCGATGCTTCCCGCTCCCGCGAGATCGTCGACCTCCTGCGCAAGCTGGTGGAAGAGCACGACGTGGCCTGCGGCTTTGTCACCCACGATCGCTCCCTCATCGCCGAGCACGACCGCGTCTTCGAGATGGGCGAGCACGCACCCGTCCCCGCCCTGGTTTAGCCAGCTCGCAGCTAGCCAGCTCGCAGCACGGTAAAGGTGGCATCGCGGCTGACTTGTTCAACCGTCGCAAAGCGCCGCTCCACCTCACCGCGGTAGCGCAAGTGCGAATTGTGCACCAGGTACAGCTGCCCGCCGGGGGCAAGCAACCGCTTCGCGGCATCCAGCAGGTGTTGCACCAGCGTCGCATCCACCGCTGTTCCGTCGTGGAACGGCGGATTGAGCGCTATCGTGTCGAAACTTCCTGCGGGGTAGCGCGACCCGGCGTCGTCCCACGTCGCGTCCAGCCCAATGGCCCTCGCGGAGAGCACAGCGTCCGCGTCCGAGTCTGTGGCGCTCACCGAGTCCGCGGCCCCTGCAAGACCACGCGAAACGCTGCCGTTGCCGCAGCCGAGATCGAGAAACCTGCCCAAACCACTATCCGGCAGCGCTGAGCGCAGCAGTTCGCCGCCGCGGTCCGGCTTCGCCCCGGAAAACACGCCGCCCACAGCCACTAGGCCGTTGGCCCGGCGCGGTTGGTAACTCACCTGTTTTGGCCCAGAGGCAACCAGGCAGCGGAACTTCCCCCGGCCGCGGGACGCGGAAACTTCCTCGAACGCCTCGCCCAAGACCTCATTCATCGAGCGTGCCAGGTGCTTGTTGTTGCCGCCGAGGACTACCTGCGCCTCTGCATATCCCGCCCCCGCGATCGCTGCCGCCACGTATTCCAGGCGCGCGAGGGATTTCGGTGCCCTCCCGATGGCGAGCGCGGTTCCACTCTCTCCTGCCAGCGCCGCGTCCAAACGGGTATCCCCAACGATGCGCGCGCCGAGCGCCGCGGCATGCCGGCACCGTGTGTAGTCCGCATCGCAGAACACCACATCCGCGCCAGTGGCTAGTGCTGCGCGCACAAGATCGCCCGACGGATCCTCCGTCACCACAATGGTGCCTGGAGCTGCTGCACCCGCGCCCGCGCCGTCCCCGGGGTGCAGCCCGGCCACGTCCACAATCAGCTGATCAACCGCGAGCATGCGCAGCCACCTCCCCGATCACGTAGACGGCCGGGTTGGTGATGCCGGCGCGTTCCATCTCGTCCGCCAGGGTGGCAACCGTGCCGGCCACTGCCCGCTGCTTGGCGGTCTCCCCGTCCTGGATTGCTGTGGCGGGGGTGGTTGGGTCCAAGCCTTCGTCGATAAGCGTGCGCGTGATGGCGCCCACGTTTTTCACCCCCATCACCACGATGATGGTGCCGCCGAGGCGGCCGAGCGCGGCCCAGTCCACCAGGGATTTGGCGTGCCCGGGCGGGAGGTGGCCGGAGACCACGGTGAAGCAGTGGTTGACGCCGCGCTGCGTCACCGGCACCCCTACCGCGGACGGCACCGAGATTGCGCTGGTGACACCGGGGACGACGGTGCAGGGCACGCCGGCAGCGGCGCAGGCAACGTACTCCTCAAATCCGCGGCCGAAGACGTGCGGGTCCCCGCCTTTGAGCCGCGCAACGCGCTTGCCAGCCAGCGCATGCTGCACCAGAAGCTCATTGATGCGCTCCTGCGCCACCTGTTTGCCGTACGGCAGTTTGGCAACGTCGATGATCACCTTGCCGTCCAGATCCACGAACTGGGCGAGCTGGTCCGCGGGTCCCAGGTGGTCCGTCAGGATTACGTCCGCCGCCTCCAGCGCGCGCAGCCCCCGGATGGTCAGCAGATCCCATTCTCCGGGACCGCCGCCAACCAGCGTGACGTGCCCGGTTTCTGAAGCGCTGACTGTCTGCATGGCCACTCAGTCTAGGCTGGCCTCCATGCCGCAGCCCAACCTGAGTCACTCCTTCGCCGAACAGCTCCCGGACATGGTCCGCGCCGTCGATGGCACGGACTTCCCCGCCGCCGAACTGGTGGTGCTTAATGAGCCGCTGGCGCGGGAACTGGGGCTCGACCCCGCCTGGCTGCGTTCCGCAGATGGCGTGCAGTGGCTCGCCGGGGCGGGCGGCGGCCACGCCACAGCGTATGCCGGCCATCAGTTCGGCCAGTTCGTGCCGCTGCTGGGCGATGGCCGTGCGCTCCTCCTCGGCGACATCGAAGGCCGCGAGATCCAGCTGAAAGGCTCCGGCCCCACGCCGTTCTCCCGCCCCGGCTCGGACGGATTCGGCGCGGTTGGGCCGATGCTGCGCGAATACTTGGTCTCCGAATTCATGCACGCGGTAGGCATTCCCACCACGCGCTCGCTGGCGGTGCTGACAACCGGCGAGAATGTCATTCGCCAGCAGGGCCAGGTCCCAGGCGGCATTGTGGTGCGCGTTGCAAGGTCCCACCTGCGCGTCGGTTCCGTGCAGTACGCTGCGACGCAATCTGGCGAGTTGGTGGAGGCCGTAGTCGCCGCCGCCGGTTTCCAGGACGCAGGGCTCTTGCTTGCCGACGTCATGAACCGCCAAATGGAACTCGTTGCGCGGTGGATGCGGATCGGCTTTGTGCACGGTGTGATGAATACGGACAACACTGCGCTATCCGGCGAGACCATTGATTACGGCCCGTGCGCGTTCACGGAGCGGTTTGTGGGCAACGCCGTATTCTCCTCTATCGATAGGCAGGGCCGCTACGCGTTCGGCAACCAGCCGACCATCATCGCCTGGAACTTGGCGCGGCTGGCGGAGGCGCTGCTGCCGGTCATGGACATGGCGAAGGCCCAAGCGATTGTCGGCAATGCGCAGGACGTGTGGGACGCGCACTGGGCGCGCTGGGTGGGGCCGCACGCCGACGGGCTGGCCGCGGCAGAAGACATTGCGACCTACAACCGCGAACACGGCATCGACGGGCAGCCCGGGCCGATCTTCGTGCCCCGCAACGGGATGCTGGAGCGGGCGATTGTTGCAGCGGAGCAGCAGGGGGACACCGCGCCGTATTTCGAGCTCCTCGCGGCGGTGACCGACCCGTTCAACCCCGAAGCAGGCCCGGAATGGATGAAGGCGCCCGAAGGCGCCTTTGATTTCATCACGTTCTGCGGAACGTAGGGGCTGCGTCGCCCCTACCCTCATTCACTAGCGTGCCGACGTTTAGTCGTGCGCACCGATGTAGTCGTCCAAGTGGTGGTCCTCATCCAGCTGCAGCGTCTTCTGGGTCCAGCGCCACTGCTCCTCGTACGCGCGCTTGTCGCGCTTGAGGGACTTGCCGTAGGTCGGGAACATCTCGCCGAGCTTCGGGGCCCACTCAATCATGCGCTCGCCGAAGCAGCGCTCCAGCAGCTCCAGCATGGCAGCCGGGGTGATGGATGCACCCGGGGAAGCGCCCAGGATACCGGCGATGGTGCCGTTCTGGTCGTTGACCAGGGCGGTACCGAACTCGAGGGAACCGAAGCGCGGGGCCGCGGTCGGCTTGATCACCTGCACGCGCTGGCCGGCGACAACCTCGGTCCAGTCGCTCGGATCTGCCATCGGGTAGTACTCGCGCAGCACATCCATCTTGCCGTCAAAGTCGCGGAAGACCTCCTCCACCAGGTACTTGACCAAGTCGAAGTTGGTGGCGGCAACGCCGAGGTAGGACGGGATGTTGTCCGGGCGGATGGACTTGAACAGGTCCAGGTAGGAGCCTTCCTTCATGAACTTCGGCGTCCAGCCACCGTACGGGCCGAAGAGCAGGGACTGCTCCCCGTCCACCACGCGCAGGTCAAGGTGCGGCACGGACATCGGCGGGGCACCGACCTTGGCTTTGCCGTACACCTTCGCCTGGTGCTGGGCCACAAGCTCCTGGTTCGTGGTGCGCAGCCACATGCCGGAGATCGGGAACCCGGCGTAGCCGCGCAGCTCCGGAACACCCGCCTTACGCAGCAGGTCAAGCGCGTAACCGCCGGCGCCCACGAAAACGAAGCGGGCGCGGGTGACCTTCTTCTCGCCGGTGCGGACGTTCTTGACCGACACCTTCCAGAAGTTGCCTTCGCGCTTGATGTTGGTCACCTCGTGGCCGTAACGGATGGAAGTGCCGTTCTGCTTAGCGGAATCCAGGAACTGCTTGGTCAGTGCGCCGTAGTTGATGTCCGTACCCGCGTCGGTCCAGGAGATTGCCACCGGCTCCTCGTCGAAGTCGCGGCCCTGACCCATCAGCGGAAGCATGCGAGAGAACTGCTCACTGTCATCGGTGAACTGCATGTTGGGGAACATGTGGTTCGACGCCAGGGCATCGTAGCGGCGGCGGAGGTAATCGATCTGGTCCTCGCCCTGCGCAAAGGAGACGTGCGGCACCTGGTTAATAAAAGCGCGCGGATCAGTCAGCACACCGTTTTCCATGCTGTGCGACCAGAATTGGCGAGATAGCTGGAACTTCTCGTTGATCGCCATCGCCTTGGAAACGTCGACGCGGCCGTTCTTCTCCGGGGTGTAGTTCAGCTCACACAGTGCGGAGTGGCCGGTACCCGCGTTGTTGAAGGGGTAAGAGGATTCCTCCGCCGGGCCATCAAGGCGTTCGTAGATGATCTGGCTCCACCCCGGCTCGAGCGCCTGAAGCATCGCGCCCAGGGTTGCACTCATAATGCCTGCACCGACAAGGAGTACGTCAAACTCGTTGTCGTAGTGATCCCGCTTGTTGGCCATTACTCGCCACCTTTTCTTAATCACGTTGAAATTTCGCTTACGCGAACGGATTCCTTTAAACAATACGCGCGTGCTCACGGCCCGTGCCAGTGGTCCGCCGCTTGTGTACAGCACAGCTACTATCGGGTGCATGCAATGGGAGCAAGACATTCTCGGACCTGGTTATGATGCCGCTGTCCTAGACATGGGCAAAGACCCAGACACCGGTGGCAACGTTCGCGCCGTGCTGGTGCGTGCGACGGAAGGCAACACGCAGGCAGTAGATGGAAAGCCGGCATTGCTGTGGGTGCACGGAATGTCGGACTATTTCTTCCAGTCCCACGTGGCGGATTACTTCACGGAGCAGGGTTATCCGTTCTACGGACTAGACCTCCGCCGCTGCGGCCGCGCACGCAAGGCGGGCCAGCGCTGGCACTACACCCGGAATATGGCGAACTATTTCCCCGAGCTGACCGCGGCGCTGGAGATCCTGGCGGAGAAGCACGGCTCTGTAGTCGTCATGGCGCATTCGACGGGCGGCCTCATCGTTCCCTTGTGGGCGGACGATCTTCGCCGCAACCACCCAAAGAAGCACGCCAAGCTGCGGGGCATCGTCCTGAACAGCCCGTGGCTCGATCTGCAATACCCGCGCCCTGTTGTCGCGCTTGCACGCCCCGTGATCAACGTTGTGGGTAAGTTCCTCCCGCTGCTTCCCCTGCCGGATGGCGGGTTGGGTGCCTACGGTGTCTCCATCCACGAGAGCGAACACGGCGAATGGAAGTTTGACACAGACAAGAAGCCGATCGAGGGCCACCGCAAGTACCTCGGGTGGATCCGCGCAGTTGTTAAGGCGCAACAGGAGATCCACAGCGGAGACGTGGACGCAGGAGTACCGATCCTGACGTTGGTTTCCGCGCACTCCTACCTCGGCGAGGACTACTCCCCCGCAGCTGACACAGCGGACACGGTGCTTGACGTAGAGCAGATCCGCAATTGGGCTCCAGAAGTAGCGGAAGACGTAGAGGTGAAGACCATCGAGGGTGCCCGCCACGATGTCTTCCTCTCCGAGGCATTCGCCCGTGAGGTGGCGTTCAAGGCCACCAGCGAATGGCTCGATGCGCTGCCGGCACGCGACAACAACGATCTCTAAGCGGTCTCTGGAGGAGAGCACAGATATGGCTAACGAGGCGCACTACGACCTCATCATCATCGGCACCGGTTCCGGCAACACTATTCTCACGCCGGAGTTCGACGACAAGAAGGTGGCCATCGTCGAGCACGGAGCGTTCGGCGGCACCTGCCTAAACGTGGGCTGCATCCCCACCAAGATGTATGTGCTGGCGGCGGACGCAGCGTACGCTCCACGCGAGTCACAGCGGCTCGGCGTCGACTTGGAATTTAAGGGCGCGGATTGGCCCGCAATTGTGGACCGGGTCTTCACCAACCGCATCGATGTCATCGCTGAGGGTGGCGAAAGCTACCGCCGAAGCGAGGCGTGCCCCAACGTTGACGTATACGACGGGACAGCGACGTTCGTGGGCGAAAAACGCATCCGCACCGCCGCAGGTGACCAGCCCTTCGAAATCACGGCAGATCAGATCTTGTTGGCGGCAGGGTCCCGCCCTCGCATTCCGGAGTGGGCGGAGGGCGTGCCGTTCCACACCAACGAGGACATCATGCGGCTGCCCCAGCAGCCAAAATCCCTCACCATCGTTGGCGGCGGCTTCATCGCGATGGAGTTCGCGCACGTCTTCGAGGCGCTCGGCACGGATGTCACGGTCATCAGCCGCTCGCCGTTCCTCCGCTCGCTGGATTCCACCATCGGCGAGCAGTTCAACACCATCGCGCAGCAACGCTTCAACACCAAGCTCGGGCGCACCGTGGTGGATGCCACCGGCGACAGCACCCAGGTCACGCTTACGCTTGACGACGGTTCTTCGGTGACCTCCGAGGCACTCCTCATTGCCACCGGACGCATCCCGAACGGCGATGTCCTGGAAGCGCCGACCGGTGGCGTCGAACTGGATGAGCGGGGCCGCGTGTGCGTCGACGAGTACGGCCGCACTACGGCAGATGGTGTGTGGGCGCTAGGCGACATCTCCTCGCCGTACCAGCTGAAGCACGTGGCCAATGCGGAAGCCCGCGCGGTGACCCAGAACATTCTGGACACCTTCGCCGGCAAGGAGCCGATGCGAATCATGCCGCACGAGCACGTTCCGTGGGCCGTGTTCACCCACCCGCAGATTGCCACCGTGGGCCTGACGGAAGAGCAGGCGGTGGAAGGCGGCTTCGATGTCACCGTGAAGGTGCAGAACTACGGCGATGTTGCATACGGCTGGGCGTTGGAGGACACCACCGGCGTATGCAAACTTGTTGCAGATCGCGCGACCGGCCGGCTGCTCGGCGCCCACTATATGGGCCCGCAGGCCTCTACCCTGATCCAGCAAATGATCACGGTAATGGCCTTTGACCTCGACCTCCGCGAGTTCCCGCGCAAGCAGTACTGGATCCACCCCGCCCTGCCGGAAGTTACAGAGAACGCGATTCTGGGCTTGGACCTCGAGTTCGCAGAAAATTAGCCGATAGCAAAATTTCAGTCAATTAGGGCAAAATCGGGAGCAACCCGTTATAGTTGCTCCCGATACCCAGATCACGGTGAAGTTCTTCACAAGCAACTGGGAGATTCCAATGTAGGGTTGCTTGAACCCTACTCGGACACTTTGTAAGCACTACCAGTTAAGGATTCGTTTCATGCGTAACCTCCGTAAGGCTGCCCTCGCTGGCGCTACCGCAGTTGCAATTGCATTCGGCGGCACCTCCGTCGCTCTCGCCCAGGATGCAAACCCGGCCGCTACCGACAAGTACAGCAACGCCAACTCCGAGAACGCTCCGGAGATGCCGACGAACGGCGTTGAGTCTGTCCCTGCGGACCTGGGCAAGCGCCTGCAGGCTGACCAGACCGTTTACGGTCCGGCCATCTTCGGCAGCTCCAAGGGCTCCGCTCCGGGCGAGAAGGAATCCTTCTCCGAGCAGCCGATCTGGGGTCAGATCCTCTACGGTCTCACCATCACGGGTGCCGTCGCTTCCATCCTCGGCCTGATCATCGCTCCGGTTTACAACTTCGTCGTCCACGGCCGCTAATCCGCGGATTTCCGCAACCACAGTCTATTAACTTCTGAAAGAAGGAACACGATGCGCAACTTCCGCAACGCAGCAGTCGCCTCCGCCACTGCCCTCGCTCTGATCGCTTCCGGCACCACCGCCGCTCTCGCTCAGGATGTCGAGGTCAAGATCAAGACCAACGACACCATCTCCGTTGAGCTGCCGGAAACCACCAATGCTGCTGACGCTTCTGACCGCGAGGTGCTGCACACCGGCACCCAGGGCAACGTAGCGTTCAAGGGCTTCGCAAAGTCCGACGACAAGAAGCCGGGCGATATCATCTCTGACGCTGTCGATGGCGCAAATCAGGGCAAGGGTTCTTCTAGGGCCCTGTCTGGCCTGGACACCGACAAGCGCTTCGACGGCCGCGACGCTTTCGGCAAGGAAACCAACTGGCAGAACATGCCGCAGTGGTCCCGCATCTGGGTTGACGCCACCATCGTCGGCGGCATCGGCGCCCTGATCGGCCTGCTCATCGCTGGTGTGAACTTCCTGAAGTTCAACGGCGTCCTGCCGCGCTAAGCTTTCGCCGGCTTGCCGGCACACTAGAGCTCCCGCCACGATCTCAACCGTGGACGGGAGCTTTTAGTTTCTCCGCCTAGAACTGGTCGGTCAGATTAATCCTTGAGCGCGAAGCAGGTGCGCCTCCCGCGGGTCGAGTTTCCCGTCGCTGGTCAACATCTCCGCGGGGGCATTTGCCTCATCCACGTACATTGTCCAGCCAAACGTTTCCTGCACCTCGATCAGCCCGCGAGGGACTTCGCCCAGTAGACGGATGAGACTGACGGGCTCCCCCGTTTCGCCCTCACCCGGTGCGGGAACGTACAGGGCGAACTTCACCTCGCCGTTTTCCTCAGCCGCTCTCCGATCGGCTTCGTCGATCGCTTGGTGGACATCATCCGCGCCGCGGATCACTTCGGTCCACTGGGCGTGGTAGTACCGCTCCCCGTCGTAGCGCAGCACCCAGAAATAGGCGACGTAAAACGGTGTCGCGTACTGCGGGTCGGTGGGAACGCGAAGCGCCTTTTCGTCGAAAAGCATCGAGCAAACGTCGCCCATGGCCTAAGCCTCTACCCCAGCATCAGCTGACCGGCTGCAACATCGGCGTCGGGGATGGTCAGGATCTCGTTGCCATCATCCGTGATCACAATTGTGTGCTCGAACTGCGCGGTGTATTCGCCGTCCTTGTTCTGCACGGTCCAACCGTCATCCCAGATGTCGTAAGGCAGCTCACCGAGGTTAATCATCGGCTCGATGGTCAGGGTCATGCCAGGTTCGAGAACATCGCGGTACGCGTCAGAGTCGTAGTGCAGCACCACAAGCCCGTTGTGGAACGTCGGACCAACACCGTGGCCGGTGAAATCGGTGACCACGTTGTAGCCGAAGCGCTTGGCGTAAGACTCGATCACGCGCCCGATCACGTTAATCTCCCGGCCCGGCTTGGCGGCCTTGATGCCGCGCATCATCGCCTGGTACGTGCGTTCCACCAAAAGGCGGTGCTCCTCCGCCACCTCGCCCGCCATGAAGGTGGCGTTCGTATCGCCGTGCACGCCGTTCTTGTACGCGGTGACATCGATATTGGCAATGTCGCCTTCCTGAATCACCGTCGTATCCGGGATACCGTGGCAGACGATCTCGTTCAAAGAAATGCAAGAAGACTTCGTGTACCCGCGGTACCCCAGGGTCGACGGGTAGGCGCCGTGATCCAGCAGATACTCGTGCACGACGGCGTCTACGGCATCCGTCGTCACGCCCGGCTTGATCTCAGCACCGGCGAGCGCGAGGGCGTTGGCGGCAATCTTGCTCGCCTCGCGCATCTTTTCAATCGTCTCTGCCGTCTGAATCAGCGGCTCGCCGATGTTCTCTTGGACGGTGTCCTTCCATGCGTACTCCGGCCGCTCGATTGAAGCCGGAACTTTCCGGATCGGAGTGGGTTTGCCTGGATGTAGCTTTCCGCGTGGATTCATAGGGTCAATGGTAGCCCCACCCGCAGAGTACCCACCGCAGGCTGTCTAGACCCCGCTGTCCACACCGCGCTGCTCCCCGCTGCCCCCGTTACATCCCGCGCGCTTGGTCAAGGTTGCTCAGCATCGAGTTGGTCAGGCTCACCGCGGCCTGGGAGCCGCCGCCCAGCACCACCAGGGTGGCGAAAGCGATGTCGTCCTCCACCCGGTACCCGGTGAACCAGGAATGGGAGCCGCCGAAGATCTCGGCCTCGCCAGTCTTGCCGCGAATATCGCCCGATGCACTGAAACCGCCCGCCGTGCCGCCCGGCGCGGTGACAGCGGCCATGAGGTCGCGGAGTTGGTCAATCACTTCAGGTTTCAGCGCTTCCGCCTCGCCGGAAACCTCCGTCGTCTCCCCGGCAACGAGGTACGGCGTAGGCATCGAACCATGCGCCGCGGTGGCAGAGACCAGCGCCATACCGAAAGGACTCGCCAAATCGTAGCCCTGGCCGTAACCGGCCTCTGTGCGGTCCAGCGGAGTCTCCCCCACCGGGATCGACCCGGTGAACGTATCCAGGCCCGGGATCGTGAAGTCCACGCCCAACCCGAACTGCCTGCCCACGTCCGCGAGTTCGCCGGGGGCGAGTTGCGTGGAGATATCCGCGAACGTGGTGTTGCACGAGCGCGCGAACGCGGTGCGCAGGGGCACGCTGCCGAGGCTGAAGCCTGCGTAGTTGGTCACCACACGTCCGTAGATATTCATGGTGCCCGGGCACGGCACGACGCTTTCCGGGGTCAGCCCCTTGCGCTCCAACCCCGCGGCGGAGGTGATGATCTTGAACGTGGAGCCCGGCGGGTACTGCCCCATGGTGGCCAAGTTGCCCTCCCGGTCCGCCGCCGGGGTCTGTGCGATCGCTAGCACCCCTCCCGTGGACGGCCGGATTGCCACGATCATGGCCTGCTGGCCCGCCACCGGCTCTAGCGCCTGCTCCGCCGCAAGCTGCACTTGGTGGTCCAGGCTCACCTCGACCGCTGGTGCCGGCGCGGGGTCTGCGCGCTCCACCTGCTCATATTCCGCGCCGTTCTCGTTGACCACGCTGACGCTCCAGCCGGGATTGCCCTCTAAGTCATCCCCCACCAACTGTCCGATGCGCGCCATGATGTCCGGCGCAAAGCCGGGATCCACGTTCACCATCGCGGCTTCCTCGTTCAACCGCACCCCGGGCACGCCGGCAAGGTTCTGTTCGAGCACGTGCCTGGCAGCGCTCGGTACCAGCGCCACTGCATACGTCCCGCGTGCTTCTTCGAGGCTCGCGGTGAGGTCGGCGGCGTCCACACGCGGCACTGCCCCATCGACGTCGCGAGCTGCGTCGAGCGCGGTGGCGATCCGGTGCGCCGTGTCCGGGGCGGATTGCATGCCCGCGGTATCCACCAGCACGCGGTAGGCCACGCCTGGCCGCAGAAGCTCAACGCCATCGGAGGAGATGACGCTTGCTGGGCGGGCAGCGATAGAGCGAAGCTCCAGGTGCTGGTGGGCGCCGAGCTTGGGGTGGATGATGGCCGGCTGCCACCGCACCGTCCATTCCTCCGCAGTTTGGGTCAGCGTCATGTGCGCGTCGTATGTGAAGGTGCGGTCCCGCGGCAATTCCCACGTCATCTCATACGTGGCCGTGGCGATGTTGTCGGTCTGGCTCACGTCCTTCAGCTCGGCTGAAAGTGTCTCAGCCTGTAAACCTTCCCAGCTGGCGGAAAGGGAGGATTCGGCGGCGGAGGGATCGTCGACAAGCGATGCAAGCACAGAGGCATCGCGGGACTCAAGTGCGGCGAGGAGTTTCGCGGCGGTGGGTTCTGCGTCGTTCGGGCGGGGCGTGCAGGCGACCAGCCCAACCGCAGCCAGCAGCACGCTGGTGAACAGGGCGACAAGGCGACGCAGGGGCATGGAAAGACGGTAGCAGCACCGGAGAGCTCCCCGGCGCTGCCACTCGAAACCGCGACTGCGTCTAGCGGGTGACCTTGACCTCTGCCTTGGCGCCGGCGATCTCCTCGAGGCCCTCCTCCTCAGCGATGCGCAGCGCGTGCGCAATCAGGGTTTCCACGATCTTGGACTCCGGAACCGTCTCCACGACCTCGCCCTTGACGAAAATCTGGCCCTTGCCGTTGCCGGAGGCCACGCCGAGGTCTGCATCCCGTGCCTCGCCCGGGCCGTTGACCACGCAGCCCATGACGGCGACGCGCAGCGGGAACTCCATGCCCTCCAGACCAGCGGTGACTTCCTCCGCCAGCTTGTACACGTCCACCTGGGCGCGACCGCAGGACGGGCAGGACACAATCTCCAGCTTGCGTGGGCGCAGGTTGAGCGACTGCAGGATCTGGTCGCCCACCTTGATCTCCTCCACCGGGTCGGCGGAGAGGGACACGCGGATGGTGTCGCCGATACCTTCAGCCAGCAGTGCGCCGAACGCGACGGAGGACTTGATGGTGCCCATGAACTTCGGACCGGCCTCCGTCACACCGAGGTGCAGCGGGTAATCGGTCTTCGCGGCGAGCTGGCGGTACGCCTCCACCATCAGCACAGGGTCGGAGTGCTTCACGGAAATAGCAATGTCGCCGTAACCGTACTCCTCGAACAACCCAGCCTCGTAGATAGCGGACTCCACCAGCGCCTCAGGCGTGGCCTTGCCGTACTTCTCCAGCAAGCGCTTATCCAGGGAGCCGCCGTTGACGCCGATGCGGATCGGGATGCCGGCATCGCCCGCCGCCTTTGCAACTTCCTTCACACGCCCGTCAAACTCCTTGATGTTGCCCGGGTTCACACGTACCGCGGCGCAACCCGCATCAATCGCGGCGAAGATGTACTTCGGCTGGAAGTGGATGTCCGCGATCACCGGGATGGGGGACTTCGCGGCAATTGCCGGCAGCGCTTCCGCATCGACGGTCTTCGGGCACGCCACGCGGACGATGTCGCAGCCTGCGGTTGCGAGTTGCGCAATCTGCTGCAGGGTGGCGTTAATGTCGTGCGTCTTCGTGGTGGTCATGGACTGGACCGTGATCGGGTAATCCGACCCCACGCCCACACCACCAACCATCAGCTGGCGGGTTTTGCGCCGCGGCGCCAGAACCGGTGGCGGACCTTCAGGAATACCTAGACCGATGGGCAGACTCATGGTCACCTACTCTAGCACCGCTAGCCGAATATCCTGACTGGGTTGATCACGTCCGCCACCATGACAAATAGGCCGATAAGCAGCAACGCGGCCGCCATGGCGTATGTCAGGGGCATGAGCTTTTCGTAATTCACCGGAGCCCCCGGCGGCAGGCCCCGCAGCCGCCGGAAGAAGTCGCGCACCTTCTCGTAGATGATGACGGCGATGTGCCCGCCATCCAAAGGCGGCAGCGGCACGAGGTTGAACAGGGCAAGGAAGAAGTTCAAGCTGGCCAGCATCATCCAGAACAGCGGCCAGAGGCTGCGCTCCACCAGCTCACCGCCGGCGCGGGACGCGCCGATCACGCTCACTGGCCCCTCGATATCGCGCTCCGCACCGAAAATGGATGCCACCACGCCGGGGACCTTCCCCGGAAACGCGATGAGCCCGTCCACCGTGGCGCCGAGCATTTCGCCGCTGAACTTCAACGTCGCGGGCACGGCCTCGACGGGCCCGAACTGCTTCACCCCGTCCTTGATCGGCGCGCTGGCCATGCCGATTGCGCCGGCGGTGAACGCTTCACCGGTTTGGGGGTTGAGGCGCGTCACCTCGTCCACGTGCACGGTCAGCGTCATGGGCTGGTCCCCGCGCACAATGTCGAAGCGTACGTCTTCACCGGGGCGCGCAAGCACATACTGGCGGACCTCGACGAAGGATTCGACTGCCTGGCCGTCCATCGCCATCACAGCGTCGCCTTCCTGGAACCCCGCCGCTTCCGCCGGCCCTTCCCCGGTGCAGGGCGCGAGCGTTTCCGCGTCCACCTGGTCCGAGGTGCAGGTCAGCTCACCCACCCGCGGCGTTCGGTCCGCGTCCGGGTTCGGAATGCCGGAGCTTATTGCCACAAAGTAAATCAGCACCACGCCGATCAGCAGGTTCATCACAATGCCGCCGGCCATGACAGCGATACGCTGCCACGCCGGCTTATTCACCATCGCATGCGGCGCTTCTTCCGCGGTGAGCTGGTCCTGGGCGGTCATGCCCGCAATTTCGCAAAAGCCGCCGAAGGGCAGCGCCGCGATGCCGTACTCGGTGTGGCCGCGGGTGGTAGACCACACTGTGGGGCCGAAGCCAATAAAGTAACGGCGCACCCGCATGCCAAACGCACGCGCAGTGAACATGTGCCCCGCCTCGTGCAACGCGATTGATGCTGCGATGCCGAGTGCGAAGAGCAGGATTCCGATTGCCCCCAAGGGTTATCCGCCGATCCGCTCGACTGCGGCGGCCGCCTCTTCGCGCGCCCGCGAATCCACAGCAAGCACGTCCTCGACCCCGCTGGGCGCGTCTGCGTAAGCACCTGCGCCATCGAGCACCGCAGCGACGACATCCACAATTTCGGGGAAACGGATACGGCCTGCAAAAAACGCATCCACAGCGACCTCGTTCGCCGCGTTGTACACCGCGGGATACGGGTCCCCCTGCTTGGCCGCCGCGCGAGCAAGTTCCACAGCGGGGAACGCGGCGGTATCCAGCGGCTCGAACGTCCACTCAATTGCCTTGGAGAAGTCCAGAGCAGGCTGCGCGCCGGCTACTCGGCCCGGCCACGCCAGCGCGTGCGCGATCGGCATCTTCATCGACGGCGGGGAGGCCTGCGCGATGGAAGCGCCGTCCACAAAGGTGACCATGGAGTGGACCACAGACTGCGGGTGCACGGTCACGTCGATGATGTCCGGATCGATGCCGAACAGCAGCGAGGCCTCGATGAGCTCGAGGCCCTTGTTCACCATGGTGGCGGAGTTGATGGTGTTCATCGTGCCCATTGACCACGTCGGGTGCGTCACCGCCTGCTCAGGCGTCACATCCATCATGCGTTCGCGGCTCCACCCGCGGAATGGCCCGCCGGATGCAGTGAGCACGAAGCGGGAAACCTCGCTTGCGCGGCCTGCGCGCAGGCACTGCGCCATCGCGGAGTGCTCTGAATCCACCGGTACGAGCTGCCCGTCCCCTGCGCGGTCGAGCACCAGACGCCCACCGGCCACCAAGGATTCCTTGTTCGCCAGCGCGAGTACTGCCCCTGTGTCCAGCGCCGCGAGGGTGGAGCTCAGACCGGCCGCGCCCACGAGGGCGTTGAGTACCACGTCCGCCTGCTCTGCTTCGACGAGTCGCCGCGCGGCATCCTGTCCCGCAATCACGTCTCCGCCCAGCGCCGCGCTGATCTCCGCCGCGGCGCCGTCGCGCTGCACAGCAACTTGGCCGGATTGAAGGCCGAACTCCCGCGCCTGCGCCACGACGGCGGCCGGATCACTGCCGGCAGCAGCGATACCCACCACCTCGAACGCGTCGCGGTTGGCGCGGATTACCTCAGCAGCTTGCGTGCCAATTGATCCGGTGGAACCCAAAATGAGGATCTTCTTCACCCTGCCATTCTGGCACGGCCGGGCGGCACCCCTCGCGCCCTGCGGTAAAACTTTCGGTGGTTTGGGGGTATTCAGTCGCGTGGTGCACACCGGCTGTGCGACAATGGCCCTAACTATTGTTTACCTTTGTTCATCCTTGAAAAGGAGCATGGCTGTGGCCCACCACGCTAAGAAGCAGGAACCGCAGGTCTACAACGGCGTTTCTGAGGCGGACGTGCCGTCGGCACGCTTTGGCTGGAGCGAGCTGAGCCGCGGGACCATCCAGATCGCCGGCTGGATCTCCGTGCTGTTCCTCGTCGCTTTCAACTTCGGTAACCACCAGGGCCACGTGGAGACGATCTGGCTGATTACCCTCGCAGTACTGATCGCCCTCGGCCTGATCATCCACGCGACCGAGCCGAAGCTCTCCCAGGTCCGCACCGTCACTGCGCACAACAAGCCGCAGGGCCACCGCGAACCGGACTGGGCATACGACCAGAAGACGCTGTCCGGTGCTTACGAGCACCTGGATGAGCGCCAGCTGCGCGCCCTGAACATCGACCCGGCCCGCATCACCCACCTGCGCCCGCAGCAGCAGGCTGTCGCCGCTCCGGTGCAGACCACCGAGCGCGTCGAGGTTGTGAAGGTAGCTCCGCGCGCGAAGCACTCCCGCTAAACTCGCGCACCGCACACAACGCAAGCCCGGTCCCCGCAAGGGATCGGGCTTTATGCTTGCCGACGTTCGCTGCTACTTAACTCTTACTACCCAGCCTTTTCGTCCGCCGCCAGCTGCCCGCACGCGGCCGCAATTTCCTGCCCCTTGGTATCGCGCACCGTGCAGGTCACGCCCTGGGCGATGACGCGGCGCACAAACTCATCCTGGCGCGCCTTCGGCGAAGCATCCCATTTCGAACCCGGGGTTGGGTTCAGCGGAATCAAGTTCACGTGCACCTTGGAACCAAGAGCCGCGTGGAGCTTCTTGCCTAGCATGTCCGCGCGGAAATCCTGGTCGTTGATGTCCCGGATCAGCGCATACTCGATGGACACGCGGCGCCCGGACTGATCGGCGTAGTAGCGCGCAGCGTCCAGCACCTCCGCAACCTCGTAGCGGTTATTCATGGGCACCAGCTCGTCCCGCAGCTCGTCGTCAGGCGTGTGCAGGGAAACGGCGAGCGTGCAAGACAAGCCCTCGTCCGCAAGCCTGCGAATCTGCGGGGCGAGCCCCACAGTAGAAACCGTGACGTTGCGCTGAGAGATGCCGAAACCGTCCGGCGAAGGCTGGGTGATCTGGCGCACCGCGGAAACCACGCGGTTGTAGTTGGCCAACGGCTCGCCCATGCCCATGAATACGATGTTGGACAAGCGGGAGCCCTCCGCCTGCATCATCGCCGCGGCCTCGCGCACCTGGTCCACAATCTCCGCGGTAGACAAGTTGCGGTCCAGCCCGCCCTGGCCGGTTGCGCAGAACGGGCAAGCCATGCCGCAGCCAGCTTGGGAGGAGATGCAGAGCGTGGCGCGGTCCGGGTAGCGCATGAGCACAGACTCCAGCAGGATGCCGTCGTGGAGGCGCCACAATGTCTTTGTTGTGTCCCCGTTATCCGTTTCCACCTTGCGCACCGGGGTCAGCAGGGTAGGAAACAGCGCGTCCTTCACCACCTGGCGCTGCTGCTCGGGCAGGTCCGTCATGGTGAGCGGATCTGCCTCGAACTTGCCGTAGTAGTGGCGTGCGATCTGGTCGGCGCGGAACTTCGGCAAACCGAGCTCTTTCAGCGCTTCGATGCGCTCGGCCTTGTCAAGGTCGGCGAAGTGCTTCGGCGGCATGCCGCGCTTCGGCGCAAGCAGCTGGATCTGGGGAACATTGCCGGTCTCAGTCATAATGCGCCCATTGTTGCACGTCGCCGACGCGTGCGACCAATCTAGAAAGTATCTAGAACGGGTTCATCAGCACAGCGGCGTTCAGCAACGCGTAGGTGGCGGCTGCTGCCGGCAGCATGCCGTCCAGGCGGTCCATCAACCCGCCGTGCCCCGGCAGCAGGTTGGACATGTCCTTGATGCCAAGCTCGCGCTTGAACTGGCTCTCCACAAGATCACCCATAGTGGCGCAGACAACGAGGGCAATGCCCATCACAATGCCCATCCACCACGGTCCCTGGATGAGGAAGTGCACCACCAGCATACCGGTGATCACGCCGAAGACAATCGACCCAGCGAAGCCTTCCCAGCTCTTGTTCGGGCTCACCGCGGGCGCCATGGGGTGCGAGCCGAACATCACGCCGGCGACGTAGCCGCCGACATCGCTGGCGACGACGCAGAGCATGAACGCGAGGATGAAGTGGGAGCCCGGAATGCCCCCTTCATCAATCAGCGAGATCATCGCCGCGAATGAACCGAAGAGCGGAATCCACGTGAGCACGAAGATGCCCACCGCGGTATCACGCAGGTAATTCTCCGGTTTGGCGCCGCGGCCATTGTGGAACAGGCGCCAGAACATGAGGAACAGCACCGTGATGGCGTACGCGCCGACAAGACCGCCGGACGCGTAGATCGAGGACGCCCACAGCATGATCTGCCCCAGGATGATCAACAGCGTCCGGGGCTGCTGGTAGCCAGCCTCGCGCAGGCGCGTCAGCACCTCCCACATCGCCAGCGCCACAGCGACGGCGACCAGCGGGTACCACGCCTTCGGCCCGACGAACACAGCGCCGATCACCAGCGCGCCCAGCACCACACCAGTTGTAATCGCCGCCGGCAGGTCGCGCCCCGCCTTGTTCTTCGGCTTCGGCGCCTTCAGGTGCCCCGTCGGCCAACGGCTCGCCTGCGCACGCTCGGGCGATCCATCGGTGGCGGAGGTTCCGGGACGGGGTTCGGTCACGTGCAGGCTTTCTGTTGTGGGGCTTGGGCTTTACGACGTTTGAAAGAGACTTACACCTCCATCAATTCAGCTTCCTTCTTCTGCACCAGCTCATCAATCTGGGCGACGTAGCCCTGGGTGGTCTTGTCCAGCGCCTTCTCTGCGGTCTGGACCTCGTCCTCACCAGCGTCGCCGTCTTTCTGGATCTTCTTCAGTGCTTCCATGCCCTGGCGACGCACGTTGCGGATGGCGATCTTGCCGTCCTCGCCCTTCTGCTTCGCCTGCTTCACCAGGTCACGGCGGCGCTCCTCAGTCAGCTGGGGGATGGTCACGCGGATCACCTGGCCGTCATCCGTCGGGTTCACACCCAAGTCCGAGTTGCGGATCGCGTCCTCGATCTCGCGCATCGTGGACTGGTCGAACGGCTTGATCAGCAGCATGCGCGGCTCCGGCACAGAGATGGTGGCCATCTGGTTGATCGGAGTCGGGGCACCGTAGAAGTTCGCCATCACACCGTTGAACATGGCGGGGTTTGCGCGGCCGGTGCGGATGGTCACCAGCTCATCGCGAGTGTGGTCCACGGAGGCGGTCATGCGCTCCTCGGCATCAAGCAGTACGTCATCAATCATTATCGGTTGCCTACCTTTGCTGTCTAAGGATGTTCTCACTCAATCTACCAGCGCCGTGGCCCGGATCCCCGGAGGCTTAAGCCCCCGGTTTTAGAATGTTGGCATGCTTCACCCGGCTTTCAGCTACGTCGCCGATGTACCTCGGTCCGAACCGCGCCCATCCCCCGGGCGCTTGGCCGGCTGGTCCATCCCGGTGAAGGACTCCACAGATGTCGCAGGCATGCCAACCACCGACGGGAATCCGGCGCGTGCCCGCATCGCCGAGCGAGACGACCCTGTGGTGCGCATGCTGCTGGAAGCGGGCGCCGCCATCCCGTCGAAGACGCTCACCTCCGAGCTGGGTGCCACCTGTTACGCGGAGCGTCCCGGCGTGCCGGTGCTGGAGTCCCCGGCATTCCCGGGCTGCACGCCGGCCGGTTCCTCTTCCGGCGCCGGCGTAGCTGTGGGCCTCGGGCTGGCACGCGTTGCTCATGGCACGGATGCTGGCGGCTCAATCCGGGTGCCTGCCGCCGCGTGCAACGTGGTGGGTTTCAAGGCGGCGAGCACCATGATTGCTGCACACGGTTTTCTCAGCCGTACGGTGGCTGATCAATTCACTGTGCTCGGATGGCAACGCCCTGCCCCGCGCCGGCTGCGAATTGGCGTGCTCACGCAGGGATTGTTCGTCCCGTCGGAAGTTGCTTCTCGGCGCGGAGCCGCCGTGGAGCGTGTATCCGCGCAGCTGGGTCGCACCCACGACATTGTGGAGCTTGCCCCTTACCCCGAAGCGAGAGAGACCTTTGCCCATTTCACCTCGCTTATTACCCGCGCCTTCGCCGACGTAGATCCACTGGATAACACCTACATCGCATGGTGCAAGGAGCAGGGGCAGGCCGTGCCGGATGCGCAGCTTGCCCAAGCGTTAGAGCACCGCCGCGCGCTGCCCGCCATATTGGCCGAGCGCTGGGGTGTGGACGCGGTCCTCTGCCCCACCCTGGCGTTCGACCCGCCGAAGCTCGGCTTCTTTTCCTCCCTCACCCCGGAGGAAAGCTTTTACCAGCAAACGGTCTGGTCACCCTGGTGCTCCCTGTTCAATATGACCGGTGCACCGGCGGTGGCGCTGGCCGGTGTCCACCTCGGGGCGGTGACCATCGGCGGCGCTGAGCTGCTCGCGCTCGCGGAGGACGCCGAGGCGGAGGGGATGGGGGCTTAAGCCACCAGGGTGCCTACCCGCTCGCCCGCGATGGCGCGGGCGATGTTGCCCTCCTTGAGCAGGTTGAACACCAGGATCGGCATGTTGTTGTCCATGCACAGGGAGAAGGCGGTGGCATCGGCCACCTTGAGGCCCTTCTCAATCACCTCGCGCGGGGTGATCTCGGTGAACAGCTTCGCATCCGGGTTGGTGCGCGGATCCGAGTCGTACACACCGTCCACGGCCTTAGCCATCAGCAGCACGTCGCAGCCGATCTCCAGCGCGCGCTGGGCGGCGGTGGTGTCGGTGGAGAAGTACGGCATGCCCATGCCGGCACCGAAGATGACCACGCGGCCCTTCTCCAGGTGGCGCTCTGCGCGCAGCGGCAGGTACGGCTCTGCAACCTGGGCCATGTGGATGGCGGTCTGCACACGGCAGTCCACGCCCTTCTGCCCCAGGAAGTCCTGCAGCGCCAGGCAGTTCATCACGGTGCCCAGCATGCCCATGTAGTCGGAGCGGGCGCGGTCCATGCCGCGCTGCTGCAGTTCCGCGCCGCGGAAGAAGTTGCCGCCGCCGATCACCACGGCGATTTCGGTGCCGCCTTCCGCCACCTCCGCGATCTGGCTGGCCACGCTTTCCACCACATCGGGGTCAACGCCCACCTTGCCTCCGCCGAACATCTCACCGCCCAGCTTCAACATCACTCGCTTGAAACCCTTGCGTTGGGGGTTGGCCTCGGTCACCGTGGAACGCTCCTTCTCTCGCGTGCTACTCGTCTCAATCTCCGCACCAGTGTAGACGCTTTGCGGGGTGAGGAAACAACCGTCGAAAAGCAAGAAAAAGCACCCCGCCCGAAGTGTGGGCGAGGTGCGTGCTTAGAGCAGCGCGAAGCGAGGCTTACGCCTGGCCAACCTCGAAGCGAACGAAGTCGGTGATCTCGATGCCGTGCTCATCCGCGAACTGCTTGACGCTCTTCTTGGAGTCAGCAAGGGACGGCTGGTCCAGCAGCACGACGTCCTTGAAGAAGCCGCCCATGCGGCCCTCAACGATCTTTGCAATGGCAGCCTCCGGCTTGCCCTCGCCGCGGGTGATCTCCTCCTGCACGGCGCGCTCCTTCTCCACGACCTCAGCCGGGATATCCTCCTGCTTGAGGTAGCGAGCCTTCATTGCGGCGATCTGGAGCGCAACCTGGTGCGCAGCAGCAGTTGAGGTAGCGAGCCTTCATTGCGGCGATCTGGAGCGCAACCTGGTGCGCAGCAGCAGCGTCGTCGCCGGTGTAAGCAACCAGCACGCCCACTGCCGGCGGGAGGTCCGCAGCCTTCTGGTGCAGATAAACCTCGATGTTGTCGCCCTCGATGGTGGCGGCGCGGCGAAGCTCCAGCTTCTCGCCGATCTTGGCGGAGAGGCGCTCCAGCACGTCGTGCGCAGTCTCGCCGTTCACGTCAGCGTTTGCCAGCTCCTCCTGGGTGTTCGCACCCACGGCGGCAGCAGCCTTAGCAATCTCGTCCGCGATGTCCTTGAACTCCTGGTTCTTGGCCACGAAGTCGGTCTCGGAGTTGACCTCAATGATGGTGTTGCCGGAAACGGCAACCAGGCCCTCAAGCGCGTTGCGCTCTGCACGCTTGCCCACGTCCTTTGCGCCCTTGATGCGCAGGACCTCAACGGCCTTCTCGAAGTCGCCGCCGGTCTCCTCGAGTGCCTTCTTGCAGTCGAGCATGCCGGAACCAGTGGTCTCACGGAGCTTCTTGACGTCTGCAGCGGTGTAGTTCGCCATTAGGGCGGTTCCTCCTCAAAATCGGGGAAAGGTGTTTAACGTTAGAAAGATTAGCGGAAGTATTACCGCACGGCAGCGCCGACCCCTCCAAGCACGCGAAAACCCCGCGCGGACAGAGTGACCTGCCTGCGCGGGGTGAACGGGCCAAGCGCTCTCGCGGAGCGGAGGCGCTTACGCCTGGGTGGCGGACTCGGTGCCGGAGATCTGGGACGGGGATGCGTCCACGTCCTCCACGATCGGAGCCTCTGCTGCAGCGGTGTCTGCCAGTGCAGCCTCGGCCTCCTTGGAAGCCTCAGCGGCAGCTGCAGCAGCGCCAGCCTCAGCGGCGGAAACCTCGGAGGAGGCAGCTGCCTGTGCCGCAGCCTCAGATGCCTCGGCCTGTGCCTTGGCGTCGGTGTCGCCGGCAGCCTCGCGGGCTGCGGCCAGCTGACGCTCCTCGCGCTGCTGCTTACCGGCGATAACTGCCTCGCCCACGATGCTGGTGAGCAGCTTCACGGAGCGGATAGCGTCATCGTTGCCCGGGATCGGGTAGTCCACAACGTCCGGGTCGCAGTTGGTGTCCAGCACAGCAACAACCGGGATACGCAGCTTCTCTGCCTCGGAAACAGCGATGTGCTCCTTGTTGGTGTCCACAATCCACAGTGCAGACGGTGCCTTGGTCATGTCGGAGATGCCGCCGAGCACGCGCTCCAGCTTCACACGCTCGCGGTTGAGCATGAGCACTTCCTTCTTGCCGCGGCCGGCGTAACCGTCCTCGGCTGCGTCCATTGCCTGCAGTTCCTTCATGCGGGCAATTCGCTTGGACACGGTCTGGAAGTTGGTGAGCATGCCGCCCAGCCAGCGGTGGGTCACGTACGGCATGCCGACGCGCTCCGCCTCTTCCTGGATCGGCTCCTGCGCCTGCTTCTTGGTGCCGACGAAGAGGATGGTGCCGCCGTGAGCGACAGTCTCCTTCACAAACTCGTATGCCTCATCGATGTAGGTCAGCGTCTGCTGCAGGTCGATGATGTAGATGCCGTTGCGGTCGGTGAAGATGAAGCGGCGCATCTTCGGGTTCCAACGACGCGTCTGGTGGCCGAAGTGCACACCGGCGTCGAGGAGTTCACGCATGGTTACAACTGCCATGGGAAGGTCTCCTTTGGAGAAAAGTAGTTCGGTTTTCTTCTTGCAAAGCTTGGTCAGTTGCGCGGGTTTTTATCCCGCGCCCTAGCACCGGGCCAGTTCAACACCCCTTGCGAGGGACCGTTGCTGAGCTGGCCGTATTCGGCGCGCGAAGTCAGTCCGCGAGGACTGCTCGGACAATGCTACTCACCTCGGCCCCAATAACATAATTGAACTGCACGATTGTGGATAACTTCCCGCAGCGCGCCGCAGTTTCCACAGGCTCGGCGGACCCATGCTGGACACACTTTCCGCTTTCTGGTTTTTCTTGGGGCATGGCACGCTTTTCGACGATCCTTTGTACCCGCCTCATCCCCCTCTGTCTCGCACTGGCTGCCTCCGGCGCCCCTGCACCTGCCTCCGCATGGGTCGATCCATCCACGGGGCTTGCCCACCCCACCAACGTAACCCGGCGCGCCGAGATCCCGGAGAAAAATTGGCAGCCGGGCCACCGCGGCGTGGACTTGGGCCTGCGCCCCGGCGACCCAGTACGCGCCGCCGGCGCTGGCGAGGTTGCGTACGTGGGAGTTGTGGTGGGCGTGCCGGTGGTGTCCGTTGTCCACCCCTCCGGCTTGCGCACCACCTACCAGCCGGTGGACAGCCGCGCGCGTGTCGGGGACCAGGTAGCGGAGGGCCAGGTCATTGGCGCGTTGAGCCGCGCCCGGCCGCCCCACCACGGCCCACACGAGGGGTTGCATTGGGGCGCGCTGACGGGGCCGGATACGTACATCGACCCGTTGAGTTTGCTCGCTCCGCCCAGAATCCGGCTCAAGCCCGTGGATGGGCTTGCTCGTACACCCGCTTAAGGCGCTGGGCGGAGACGTGGGTGTAGATCTGCGTGGTTTGGAGGCTGGAGTGTCCGAGGAGCTCCTGCACCACTCGCAGGTCTGCCCCGCCCTCGAGAAGATGGGTGGCTGCGGAGTGGCGCAGGGAGTGGGGTGTGACGTCACCCGCGCCCGTGTCCGCAGCAGCGCGCTCCACAATGCGGCGGACCTGCCGCTGGTCAATGCGCTTGCCCCGGCTGCCCACAAAGAGCGCGGCCTCCGCCCCGGCTACGAGCGCAGGTCTGCCACGACCCGTCCACGCCTCGACTGCTTCCGCGGCGGCGATGCCGAAGGGCACCACGCGCTGCTTGTTGCCCTTGCCGGTGACCTTGGCTATGCGGCGGTCTAGGTCCACATCCCCCATATCAAGGCCGGTGAGTTCGCCCACTCGGATGCCAGTGGCGTAGAGCAGCTCCAGCATTGCGCGGTCCCGCAGCTGCTCGGGGGACTCTGCTTTGTCCTGGTCGTTGTCCTTGTCCTTGGCACGGTAGGCAGGGGGCGGGTGATTTTGGGTGTGACTAGGCGGGCCGCCACGTCTTGGTCGAGGAAACCCTGGTGGTACGCCCACGTGGAGAATGCGCGCACCGCAGCCGTGCGGCGCGCGAGTGTGGAGCGGGCTTTGCCCTCGTGCACGGCGTCGGCCAGCCACCGTCGTAAAGCATCGAGCGTGAACTGGTCGAATGTGTCCACTTTGCCGGCGAGCTGGGCAAGGTCCGACTGGTAGCCGCGGACGGTGTTTTCGGAGCGGCCGAGCACGAGCCGAGCGTGGTCGGCGAAATCCTCGACCGCCGCCTGCACCTGGCTCGTGGGCTCACTCATGTCACAGGAGTGTATTCCAGTAACAGCGCTACGCCAGTGCGCACCCCTCGTCGTCCAGGATGACGCGCCGCCACATCTTCCCTTCACGCGCCACCAGCTGCCGTTTTTCCAACTCCAGCAGGAGGTACACGGCGAGGCCGACGCTGACCCCCGCTTCTTCGGCCACCTTCGCAGCATCCGCGGAACCATCGCCGATCCTGGGGAGGGAATCATAGATCCTCAACTCGTTGCGCGAGAGTTCTTGCACCGGCGACTTGGGGAACAGCGTCCCCTGGATCGCTTCTTGGATCGCCTCCGCGTCCACCTCCCCGATTGCGTTGAGGTGCTCACGAATTTGGTCTGCGTTGAGCACCATCTGCGCCTCCCCCTTATACATCAGCAGATTGGTGCCCAGGCTGGACGGCTCCATGATGGAGCCCGGCACAGCCATCACGCTCCGTTTCAAGCCATGTGCCCAATTCACTGTGTTCAACGCGCCGGAACGGTAACTGGCCTCAACCACAACCGTGCCGTTGGATAGGCCCGCGATCAGTCGGTTGCGGGTGAGGAAGCGGTGGCGGTCCGGGGATTTGTAGGGCGGATACTCCGTTATTACGGCACCTCCCCGCGCCGGAATGTCCTCGTACAGTTGGGCGTTGGGCTTCGGGTAAGTCACCCCGGGCCCGCACGCCGTGATCATGACCGTGGGCGCGTTGGCTGCCAACGCAGTTTGGTGCGCAACGGTGTCAATGCCCAGCGCACCGCCGGAGACAATGGTGTAGCGGTGGGCGGCGAGCCCGTTGACCAGATTGGCGGTGGCATGGTGCCCATGTATCGATGCCGCACGCGTGCCAACGAAAGCTACGGACTGCGCGAGCAGCTTCGGCAGATTCGTCTCGCCCTTCACCCAGAGCGCGTGGGGCTGGCACCCGTTCGGGTCAGGATCGCCCTCAAACCCCGCCCAGCCTTCCGTGATCACCTCCTGCGGCCAAGTCGGCGAATCCGGTGTGAGCAAGGTGTAGCCCAGTTCCGCCGCGGTCTCAAGGTCATCCGCCGCGAGATTTTTGGCATAACGCTGCTCCGTCGGCCCGGCCAAGCCGCGGATCCAACTTGCTCGGGTGCGCACGCCGCGGGCAATCTCATCGGCATCGCGCCCGGCCGCCAACAGCGCTTGCAGGTGCGGCGACGGGCCCTCAATGGTGCGGCTGAGGTAGGCCCAGGATTCGATAGAACTCATGCCGCCACCCCTTCCGCGGAGACGTTACGCAGGTTGAACGCCTCGGCAGCATGCCCGATGTGCGGCAGGGCCTCCCCCTCAAGATCCGCCAACGTCCACGCGAGTTTGAGCACCCGGTCCACCCCACGCTGGGTTAGGGACCGATCCACCAACTTCGATTCCAAAAACGCCGTCACGTCCTCCCCCGGAGGAAACTGCTTCCGCAGCGCCGCCGGATGCACGAGGGCGTTGGTGACGTGCCCGAGCCCGCCGCGCCCCCACCGCGCCGCTGCCCGCTCGCGCGCCGCAGCCACACGCTCCGCAATCACCGCGGAGGGCTCCGCCTCCACAGCGCTGAACACAGCCGACTGTGCCGAGGTCTGGATGAAAATGTCCAACCGGTCCCGCAACGGGCCCGAGACATTAGACAGGTGTTTCGCTCGCGTGCCGCCCGAGCACGTGCACCGAGCCCCTTCCTTGCCGCACTTGCACGGGTTGGCAGCCATCACCAGCTGAAACTGTGCCGGGTAGCGGATCTGCCGCTTCCCCCGCACCAATGTCACCTGGCCGGATTCCAGCGGCATCCGCAGCTCATCCAGCACCGCCGAGGCAATCTCACTCGCCTCATCCAAGAACAGCACCCCGTTGTGGGCCTGGCTCACCGCGCCGGGCAGCGGCACGCCCGAGCCGCCGCCGACCATGCCTGCTCTGCTTATCGACGGATGCGGGGCAACGAACGGCCGCACCTTGACGACGCTGCCGCGGGAGACGCCTGCCGCCGAGTGCAACGCAGTTGTCTCGATCTGCTCGGCGACACTCAGCGGCGGCAGAATCGACGGCAACCGCTCTGCCAGCATGGATTTTCCTGAACCTGGCGGGCCCACCATCATCACGTGGTGCCCGCCCGCAGCTGCCACCTCCATCGCGCGGCGCTCATGCGCCTGGCCCGCAATATCGGCGAAATCCGGCGGCGCAGCGGCTGCCATTGGCGAGGCGGGCACGCGAATTGCCTGCTCTAGGGCAGCTCCACCGTGCAGCCAGTGCCAGACCTGCACCAAGGAGTCCGCGACGAGAATGTTGCCGTCATTCAGCAGCGCAGCCTCCTGGGCGTTCGCTCTGGGCACGATCACGGTTTCGATGGCGCTCTCGCTCTGCTCCCGCTCACGGGCGGCCTTGAGCAGCATGGGCAAAATCCCCTCGACGCGCCGCAGGGACCCGTCCAGGGCGAGCTCCCCCATCACCATGGTCGTGCTCAGGCTGGAGCGAAACTCCGGATCCAGGCTGCACAGCACCGTCAACGCAATCGGCAGATCAAAATGCGAGCCGGCCTTTGGCAAGTGGGCGGGCGATAAGGACACCATGATCCTGGTGCGCGGCCATGGCAGACCGGAGTTCGCCACCGCAGTGCGGATCCGCTCGCGCGATTCTTTCACGGCCGCGTCGCCCAGCCCTACCATCTGCATGCCCGGCAGGCCAGGGCCGACGTTCGCCTCCACGGTGACCATGTGGGCGGCCACGCCCTCCACCGTTGCGGTGCGTGAACTAGCAAGCCCCATCTTCCACCCCCACAAATCGGGTGGCGGAATACTCCGCGCCGTTGAGCACGATCTCGACGACGTCGAACCGCACGTCTGCATATCCTGCGCTGCGGTGGGACTCAGGCAGCCGCTCCAGCCATTCCGCGGCGCAGCGGCGCATGGTGGCGAGTTTCTTTGAACCGACGGACTCCGCCCCGCCGTAGGAGCGGCCGCGGCGGGTCTTCACCTCCAGAAACACGAGGGTGCCGTCCGGTGCTTCCACCACGGCGTCAATCTCGCCGGCGCGGCAGCGTGCCCGGGTTTCTAGCGCCGTGTACCCGAGCTCCTGGTACCAGGCGACGGCGATCTGCTCGCCGGCAAGCCCGAGGGCGTACTGGTCCGCGACTTCGCTGGTGGGATGGCCCGGTGTGCCGGCAATAATGCCGCACGTGGTCATGGGTTCTTGGGTTGAGAGACTGTTGGTCACGGAAATCTCCTCTTTTCGGATGTCTACAAGTTGCGGGTGTGCATACTTAGACTTCCGCCGAGGCTGTTTGGTTCCCTCTCAACCGAAATTTGTGCCAAATTCTTGTGCCGCGGCACGCGGCGCCAGACGCCTAGCGGTCCGGGAACGCGAGGTCAGGCTTGTCAAGCTCCTCGATGTTCACGTCCTTGTACGTAATCACGCGGACGTAGCGGACAAAGCGCACGGCGCGGTACATGTCCCAGACCCAGCAGTCAGACATCCGCACTTCGTAGTACACGTCCTTGCCCTCGGTGTGCGGAATCAGCTCCACCGCGTTGGCCAGGTAAAAACGCCGGTCCGTCTCCACCACGTAGGAGAACTGGCTGGCCACGTCGCGGTACTCCCGGTACAGCGAGAGCTCTACCTCAGCCTCATAGTTGTCCAGATCCTCAGCGCTCATTCACGCACCACCCCTCTGTAGACATCATTGGCCAGTCGGACGTTTGCATAACTATAACGGTGCTGCACGGTCGGCCCGTGGCGGCGCACCGCGTCCATATGCACCTGTGTGCTGTAGCCCTTGTGGCTTTCCAACCCGTACTCCGGATACTCCGTGGCCATGGCATCAATCAACCTGTCACGGCTCACCTTGGCCAGTATGCTCGCGGCAGCGATGCACCGAGCCGTGTAGTCCCCGCCCACAACCGGGAGCTGGGGTACCGCCAGACCGGGGACGCGAAACGCATCCATCAACACATACCCGGGGGCGACGCCGAGTGACGCCACCGCACGCCTCGCCCCATCCAGGTTCGCGGCTTGTACACCCCTGCGGTCGATCTCGCTGGCCGGGATGTGCACGACGGCATGGGCTGTTGCGGTGTGCAAGATAGCGTCGTAAAGCAGAGCCCTCGTGCGAGGGGTGAGCTGTTTGGAGTCGGTGAGCCCCTCCAGCTGCGGCAGCGGGCGAGGAGGAAGGATGCACGCCGCGACGGTGAGCGGGCCGAAGCACGCGCCGCGGCCGGCCTCGTCCACCCCCGCGACAGGCCCGAAGCCTGCCTTGTCCAAGGCAACCTCGAGGGTGCGCAGCTGCTTGAGCTTGCGCACACGCACCGGCGGCATGGAGCTACTGCTGGATATCCGGGTCAGCGACGCCGCTCGCCCGGTCCAGCGGGAACACGATCGCCTTCACCTTGCCGCGGAGATTCTCCTTGGGAATGGTGCCCTGGAACTCGTCTCCCAGGTGGTAGCGCGAATCGGCGGAGGCGGTGCGGTTATCGCCCATCATGAAGTAATTGCCTTCCGGCACCGTGATTGGGCCGAAGTAGGCTCCGCCGCAGGCCTCGGAGCCAATCGCCTCATCCACCGGGTACGTCGGCGGCGATAGAACGTAGGACTGGTCGATGGGCTGGCCGTCCACCATCACGGCCGGGTCCCCCGCCTGGCAGGACACCGTCTGCCCGCCCTCGGCGATGATGCGCTTGACCAGGGTGTTTTCATCCTTGGGAACAAGGCCAACCCAAGAGCCGACCTCCTGCATCCCGCGGATGAACGTGTTGTCGGAGCGGTTGGAGTAGAACCCGGTATTCCAAGAATCGGTGCCCTTGAACACCACCACATCGCCCGGCTCAGGCTCATTGAAGTAGTAGCTGACCTTTTCTACCAAGATGCGGTCGCCCGAACCGTCCTGGCCGTGCAGCGTGGGCTCCATAGAACCGGACGGGATGACGTACAGGCGGCCAATGAACGTCTGCAGCACGAACATGATCGCCAGCGTGAGCACGATGACCAGGGGGATCTCGATGTACCAGGGAGCCTGCTTGTCTTCTTCCTGCTTGACAGGCTGCACCGGAGCGGGCTGCACTGGCGCTGCCTGTACCGGCGCCGGTTGTGCTGGCACGGGCTGGCTGGGCCCAGGAGTGTTCGGCTGATTCACGCGAGTCACTGTAACACCGCCACCAGCCTCCACCCGAAAACAACAGCGCCCCGCCTCCCAGCTGTGCTGGAAAACGGGACGCTGTGAAGCATGTGCGACCCCAATCGGGGTCTGCGATTAGCGGCGCTCCTTGATGCGGGCAGCCTTGCCGCGCAGGTCGCGCATGTAGTACAGCTTTGCGCGACGGACCTTACCGCGGCGGACAACGTCGATCTTCTCGATGTTCGGGGAGTGCACCGGGAAGGTACGCTCCACGCCGATGCCGAAGGAGATCTTGCGCACCGTGAAGGTCTCACGGATGCCAGCACCCTGGCGGCGCACCACGAAACCGGTGAAGATCTGGGTACGGGTCACGTTGCCCTCAATAACCTTGACATGCACGTCAAGGGTGTCGCCCGGGCGGAAGTCAGGGATATCGTCGCGCAGCTGGCCTGCGTCTACAAGGTCAATGATGCCGTTGCTCATGGCAGCGTTCCTTTACGTTTACGGACAGAGGACCCTAGCGGCTTTTCCCTCCATCGGGCGCTCGGCTGGTTCGTGTCGTGTACAACAACCCGGACAACCTTACATATCTGCCGGTCAGTTACCAAATCCCGCCCGCTTCAACGCATCCGCCATGGAGCCTTGCGCTTCACGACGATCACCCCCGCGCCCGCGCTTTCCCTCCCCGCGCGACTGCTGGGAGTGCTGGGGCTTCTGGGCCCGTTGCGGTTTACCGGACTGGCATTTGCCGGGCTGGCCTTTACCGGACTGCCCAGGTTCGTCATCGAGCCGGAGGCTCAGCCCGATCCTGCTGCGGGCAACGTCCACATCCATGACCTTGACTTTCACCACATCACCGGAACGCACCACGTCATGCGGGTCGGAAACGAAGCGGTTCGACATCGCGGAGACATGGACCAGGCCGTCCTGGTGCACGCCCACATCCACGAATGCGCCAAAGGCTGCCACGTTGGTCACTGTCCCTTCCAAGATCATGCCCGGCTGCAAGTCCTTGACCTCGTGCACGCCTACCTTGAACGTGGCGGTCTTGAACTCCGGGCGCGGATCGCGGCCGGGTTTGTCCAGCTCGGCGAGGATGTCGGTGACCGTCGGCACGCCGAAGTGCTCGTCCGCGAAGTCCGCAGGTGCAAGGCGGCTGAGCACCGCGGTGTTGCCGATCAGCTGGTCGGTTGCCAGGCCCGTCGCCGCTGCCACGCGCTCCACCACCGGGTACGCCTCCGGGTGCACCGCGGACGCGTCGAGCGGGTTCGCGCCGCCTTGAATGCGCAGGAAGCCCGCGGCCTGTTCGAACGCTTTGGGCCCGAGGCGCGGGACCTTGCCCAGCTCCTTGCGGGTGGAGAAAGAACCGTGCTCGTCCCTGTAGGCCACGATGTTCTTGGCCACGGTGCCGGACAGGCCCGCCACGCGCTCCAAAAGCGGCGCCGACGCGGTGTTCACGTCCACGCCAACCGAGTTCACGGCATCTTCCACCACCGCGTCCAGGGTGCGGGCGAGCGCCGTCTGGTTCACGTCGTGCTGGTACTGGCCCACGCCAATCGCCTTCGGGTCCACTTTCACCAGCTCCGCGAGCGGGTCCTGCAAGCGGCGCGCGATGGACACCGCGGAGCGAAGCGACACATCCATATCCGGGAATTCCTCCGCCGCGATAGCGCTTGCAGAGTACACGGATGCACCGGATTCGGACACCACGACCGGGGTGGGACGTGCCCCGCCTGCCTGGGCAATCAGGTCCGCCACCTCGCCCGCAAGCTTCTCCGACTCGCGCGACGCAGTGCCGTTACCGACGGCGATCAGCTCCACACCGTGTTGCGCTGCCAGGTGTGCAAGCGCGTCGCGGGCCGCGTCCCAGCGGTTCTGCGGCTGGTGCGGGTACACGATGGTGGTGTCCAGCACCTTGCCGGTGCCGTCCACCACCGCACACTTCACGCCGTTGCGGTAGCCGGGGTCCAGCGCCAGCGTTGCGCGCTGGCCGGCCGGTGCCGCGAGCAACACGTCGCGCAGGTTGGTCTTGAACACCTCGAGCGCCCCGGCCTCCGCCTTTTCCTTCAGGCGCACGCGCGTATCCAGGTTGGCAGAAACCTGCAGCTTGGTGCGCCAGCCCCAGCGCACCGCCTTCTTCACCCACTCGCTGTCCGGCAGGTCAAAGGCTCGCGAGATCATCCCCTCGTAGACGGCGTCTTCCCCCGGCTCGAAATCCAGGGCCAGCACGCCTTCCGCCTCGCCGCGGAAGAGTGCCAAGATGCGGTGGCTGGGCAGCGTGGCAAAAGGCTCGGAGAATTCGAAGTAGTCCGCGAACTTCGCGCCCTCCGCCTCCTTGCCCTCGACCACGCCGGCGCGCATCGTGCCTTCCTTGTACACGCGGTCTCGCACCTGGCCCACAAGGTCCGCGTCGGTGGCAAACCGGTCCACCAGAATCGCTCGCGCACCGTCGAGCACCGCTTTTACGTCAGCAAAGCCTTCAGTCACGTACTGTGCAGCAGCGGCCTCCGGGTCGACGGCTGGATCCTCCACGAGCAAGCGCTCCAGCGGCTCGAGCCCCGCCTCTCGCGCGATATCGGCCTTGGTCTTGCGGCGTTTCTTGAACGGCAGGTAGAGGTCCTCAACCCGCGCCTTGGTATCGGCGGCGAGGATGTCGCTCCGGAGACCGTCGTCAAGCTTGCCCTGCTCCTCAATGCTGGCCAGGACGGCGTCCTTGCGCTCCGCCAGCTCCACGAGGTAGGCGTTGCGCTCCTCGATGTGGCGCAGCTGAGCATCGTCCAAACCTCCCGTAGCTTCCTTGCGGTAGCGGGAGATGAAAGGGACGGTGTTGCCCTCTGCGAGCAGGGTCAGCGCCTGTGCAACCTGATGGTCTTTGACGTTCAGTTCTTTCGCGATGGTGGCTGCGATTGATGTCATTCGGGCGATACTACTGTGGTGCCGTACCAGAGGGTGCCCTCGGGGAGGGCCGCGGCCACAGCAACCGTCGCCTGGGCGAGCGGCAGCGCCGTGCGCCCCGTGACCGTCAGACTGCGGGTGGTGTGCAGCGGCGGGTGCCCGTGCTCGAGCTCGTACTGCTGCTCCAGCATCGGCGGCTCGAAGCAGACATCCCCGCCCTCCTCACCGAGTGCGACGGAGGCCACCACGTACCCGGCCTTCTTCAGCGCGCGCCGCATCCGCTTTTCGACGTTCAAATTCCACCGCCCGGGATCCACAATCACGTCCAACTTTGTCGTGACATCACGGGCATTCAGCATGAATGCGTCTTCCTCACTCAGCTCCGTCTGCGCCAGCAGGTCCGGGCGCACCGCGCGCGTGCGCTTCAGGGATTGCTCCCGCCGCCACGCGGCAACCTTGGCGTGGTCCCCGGAGGTCAGCACCGCCGGTGCCTCGATGCCGCGCCACACGCGGGGTTTCGTGTAACTCGGCCCCTCGAGCAGCCCGTCGGAGAAGCTGTCTTCCTCGTGGCTTTCGGTGTTGCCGAGCACTCCGGGGATCAGACGCGTGACCGCCTCGGCGATGACAAGCACCGCCACTTCCCCGCCGATGAGCACGTAGTCCCCGATAGAAACCTCGCGCACACGGTACCGCTGCGAAGCGTCTTCGAACACCCGCTGGTCAATGCCCTCGTAGCGCCCGCAGGCGAAAACGATGTGCTCTTCACGGGACCATGCCTGCGCCTGCGCTTGCGTGAAGGGCGAGCCCGCGGGCGTTGGCACGATGAGCAGCGGCAACGCGGGGTTTTCACCCTCTTGCACATCCGCCGCGTCGTACGGCCGGGCGGCCACAGCCGCCACATCATCGTGGCGGAGTTTGTCGTTACGGTGCGCCGCAGCGGTGGTCAGTGTCTCGCCTGCGCGTCCTGCTGCGACGTCGTCAAGCGCGGGGCCCCAGACCTCCGGCTTCATCACCATGCCGGGCCCGCCGCCCAGCGGCGGCGCGTCGACGGATTTGTGGTTCCCCGTCGCCCAATCACGCAGGTCGTGCACCCCGACTTCCAGGATGCCCTGCTCGATCGCTTTGCCCAGCAGCGCGTGGCGCAGCGGTTCAAGGTACTCGGGGAAGATCGTGATCGCGTCAATCCTCATAGCGCAGCCCTACAGATCCAGCAGCCCATGCGGCGGCGTGATCTCCAGGTACCCCTCCTCCAGGTCAACCTCGGGCACGATGTCCAGCACAAACGGGATGAGTACCTCACGGCCGTCGTGCGCAACCTCGAGGATCTTGCGGTTCGGCGTGTCCATGACACCGGTGACCTCGCCGATCTCATCGCCGTCCATACGCACCTTGAGGCCGATGAGCTCGTGGTCGTAGTACTCGTCCGAGTCTTCATCGCGCTCCAGCGGCGGGGCGAAGAACTGCATGCCGCGCAGGCTGTCGGCCGCGGTGCGGTCCGGGATCTCCTCGAATGTGACCAGCAGGCGCTGCTGGTGCGGACGCACGGACTTTACCGTGAGGTCACGCTCCTTGCCCGTCTGACGGCCGTGCAGGACCTCTCCTACCGCAAAGTAGACGTCCTCATCTTCGGCGAGCACCTCGATGGCCACCTCGCCCTTGACCCCGTGGGACTTCACTACCTTGCCAATGCGCAGCTCCATGCGGGTCAAATCTACCAGTGGCGGCGAGCAAACCCGGCGGAGAGACCGGCGGCACTCAGGGGCATAATCCCTGGTCACGTTCAGGGGCATGTATTTAGATCGATAACTGCAGGTCAGCGATTTTTGGCCCAAATGGGCCCGCCAGCGTGAATACAATTCTGACCTGTAATCATGCCCCTAAACACATGCCCCTAAACACATGCCCCAGAACGGCGGCGAGACCTGCGGCGTGCAGCAACGCTGCGGGTGCGAGCGAGGGTGCTGGTCAAGTGAACGTCGAAAAGCAAAAATGCCCAGCGCACAAACGCTGGGCACGTGGAACGGGGAAGGCAGACTACTCTGCGGACTCCTCAGCCTCTGCCTCTGCGGCCGGCTCCTCGGAAGCCTCAGCCTCAGCGGCCTCCGCTGCAGCAGCTGCCTCAGCCTCAGCAGCAGCCTTCGCCTCTGCATCTTCCTTGGCCTTGCGGCGCTTCTCGGTGATGGCCTCAGCGGTCGGGCCGTTGTTGGCCTCCTCGAGAGCCTTGTTGAACAGCTCGAGCTTGGACGGCTTCTCCTCGGCGACCTTGAGGGTGCCCTCGGCGCCCTCGATGCCCTTGAACTTCTGCCAGTCACCGGTGATCTTCAGCAGCTTCTCCACCGGCTCGGTCGGCTGCGCGCCGACACCCAGCCAGTACTGAGCGCGCTCAGAGTCGATGCGGATGAGCGACGGCTCTTCCTTCGGGTGGTAGATGCCGATGTTCTCGATGACGCGGCCATCGCGGCGGGTGCGCGCATCAGCAACAACAACGCGGTACTGCGCGTTGCGGATCTTGCCAAGGCGCTGGAGCTTGATCTTCACAGCCATGCTGGTATTCCTTCTGGTCACTGGGCAGTGCGGGCATTCGCCGCTTTTCGACGAACCGGTTCAACCCTTAGGTTTTACCTGCGCGTGACTGGCCGGCCGACCGTGGACGGGCCCGGCGCGTACGCAGGTATGCAATTGTCGTGTCACGGGTGCGAGCCCGATCAACCTGGAAGAGTGTACCTGCCGTGCGCCGCACCCCCAAACCGGGTATATTCCGGTTCTTTTGCGGGTCGGCGGTAAGGTTCGGTCAGTCGATCGTTGAAAAGGGAGCTATCCATGTCCACACCGCGCGCGTACCAGCCCGCGCGCCCGTCTGGGGCCAGCGCGTACCGCGTGGACTTGGACGGTCTGCGCGGCTACGCGATCGCGCTGGTGGTGATTTTCCACGTCTTCGTCGGACGCGTCTCCGGCGGTGTGGATGTGTTCCTCTTCCTTTCCGGCTACTTCTTCTTGGGCGGCCAGCTGCGCTACGCCATGCGGCCGTTTCCCAATCTCAACCCGTGGTGGCCGTTCTGGCGCACTGTGCGCCGCCTGGTTCCTGCGCTTGTGGTGGTGCTGGCTGCCACGCTGCTTGGCATCCTCGCCCTCACCCCGGAGCTGATGAACGAGGGGCTGGCCCGCCAGTTCACCGCTTCCCTGCTCTACTTCCAGAACTGGGAGCTCACGATCCAGGACGCGGCCTACGCCGCCGCGAGCGACACCACGTCTCCCCTGCAGCATCTGTGGTCCATGTCAGTGCAGGGCCAGTTCTACATTTTTGGCATTTGCTTGGCGACGCTCATTGCCTGGCTCGTCAGCACCAGCAAAACGTCGAAGCAGAGCGCGCAGCGGCTGGTGGTGGCCGTGCTCGCGGTCATTACCGTGGCATCGTTCGCGTACGCCGCGCGATTCGGTTTCGAGGGCACGCCGCAGAACTACTACTCCACGTTCTCCCGCGCCTGGGAGCTGTCACTCGGCGCACTGCTCGCGTTCGTGCCGGCCCATTGGTACCTGCCGCAGCGCGGGTCCTGGATCGCGTCCCTGACCGGCCTGGTGATGATCACCGCCACCGGCATCATCATCCCCACCTCTCTGGCGTTCCCCGGCCCGCTGGCGCTGCTGCCGATTACCGGCGCAGCCCTGATCATCCTGGCCGGCAACGCCAACCCGGTGTCTACGGTGCTGGCTTCGAAGCCCATGACGTGGCTGGGATCGGTGGCCTACCCGCTGTACCTCTGGCACTGGCCGCTGTTGATTATCGTCACCGCATCCGGCGGGTTCACCACCCCGCCGCCAGCCGTGGGCGTGGCCGTCATCCTCGCCTCGCTTGCGCTCGCCCACGTGACATACACGCTGGTGGAGAAGCCGCTGCGCCAGCACGGGAAGCGCCCGTTGAGTTTTGACACGCCGGTTGCGGATGCCCGCGCGTCCCTGCGTACTGCGGCCGGTGCCGGCCGCGCGGTTGGCGGTGCGATTGTCGCGGCGCTGTTTGTCTGCGGCCTCGCGATCCAGCCGGTGTGGGATAACCGCATCAACCAGGCGGACAAACCGCTTGACCCGGCCAAATACCCCGGCGCGATGGCGCTGCTTGGCACCGACGTGCCCAAGAACAAGCCCAAGCCGAATCCGCAGCTGATCAGCGGCATCTATCCGCCCATCGGCCTGCAGGAGTGCATGATCTTCCTGCCTGCTCCCGCCGACGAAATGCCGCGCCCCGACTGCGCCTTCGGCGACCTCAATGCGGAGACCACCGTAGTGATGGTCGGCGGCTCCCACATCGAGCCGTTTGGCATTCCGCTGGACATCTTGGGCCAGCAGCACGGATTCAAAGTCATCCCTTTCGTGCGCCAAGAATGCCCGCTGGTCATCGGCGGCGAAGACCGCTTCGACATCGTCTCCGAAGTGTGCGCCGAATGGGGCGAGCGGGTGTATCAGCAGATCCTGGACATCCAGCCGGATCTGGTGATTTCCACCTCCACCCGCCCGGGTGGGCGCGCAGGTGCCGCCGGCTCCGCAGCCGACGCGGTGCCGGACGCGTACGCCAATTTGTGGGCGAACTTCGCCGACCAAGGGATCCCTTTCCTGGGCCTGCGCGATAACCCGTGGTTCTTCGACCCGTTTGGCAACCCGATGGACCCTAACGTGTGCATCGTCGCAGGCGGCACCGAGGAAAGCTGCTCCATGCCCGCCGCCAAGGCCTACCCGGAACCGGACCCGGCTGCCGGCTACCTGGACGGCATGAACAACTTGTTCAGCGTGGATACTGCAGGCTGGTACTGCCCCGGCGACACGTGCCCCCCGCAAATCGGCAACGTGTACGTGTACCGCGACCAGAACCACATCTCCAACGCCTACGCGCGCAGCCTCACCCCACTGCTATGGGGCGAGCTGGTGAAAGTATTCGACCAGCTCGCCGTGGTGTACACGCCTTAGCGGCGCTTGCCCATCCGCTTCATCGCCTCATTGAAGTCCAGGTTGTTCAAATCCAGCCCCTGCATGCCGGCAGGGAGCTGTTCCTGGAGTTTCTCCAGCTCTTTCATGTCCGGCATGCCACCTGGCATTCCGGGCATACCCGGCATCCCTGGCATTCCACCGGGCATGCCCGGCATACCACCCGGCATCTGCGGCATGCCGCCACCTTGACGCTTCGGCGGCTTGCGCTTGCCGTTCTTGCCCTTGCGGCCCTTCGGCTTCTTCTTCGTCGCCGAACGCCCGCCCATACCAGGCATGCCCGGCAGGCCAAACTGGTTTGCCATCTGGCTCATCATCTTCTTCGCCTCGAAGAAACGCTCCACCAGCTGGTTCACCTCAGCAACGGTTACACCGGAACCGTTGGCAATACGCTTGCGGCGCGAGGCATTCAGGATCTTCGGATCCGCGCGCTCCTCCGGCGTCATACCGCGGATGATGGCCTGGATACGATCCAGCTGCTTCTCATCCACCATGTCCGCCATCTCATTCATGGCCTTGCCGCCCGGCATCATCTTGAGCAGGTTGCCGATCGGACCCATGCGGCGGATCATCAGCAGCTGGTCCAGGAAGTCCTCCAGCGTCAATTCGCCAGACGCGAGCTTGCCTGCGGCCGCTTCCGCGTCCTGCTCGTTGAAGGTCTGCTCTGCCTGCTCAATCAGGGAGAGCAGGTCGCCCATGCCCAGAATGCGGCTGGCCATGCGGTCCGGGTGGAAGACGTCGAAGTCTTCTAGCTTCTCACCGGTGGAGGCGAACAGGATCGGCTTACCGGTCACCTCACGGATGGACAGAGCTGCACCACCACGTGCGTCACCATCCAGCTTGGTCAAGACAACACCTGTGAAGTCCACGCCGTCGGCGAAGGCCTGCGCCGTGGTCACGGCATCCTGACCGATCATGGCATCGATGACAAAGAGGACTTCGTCCGGGTTCACCGCGTCACGGATGTTGCGGGCCTGAGTCATCAACGTCTCATCAATACCCAGGCGACCGGCGGTATCGATGATCACCACATCGTGCTTCTGCTGCCGCGCGTACGCGACACCGTCCTGCGCCACAGCCACCGGGTCGCCGTGGGAAGTACCCATGTCGTGCGCGTGGGTGTCAAGCGACGTGCCCGGGTCCGGCGCGAACGTCTGCACGCCAGCCCGCTCACCCACGATCTGCAGCTGCTGCACCGCGCCCGGGCGCTGCAAGTCACACGCCACCAGCAGCGGGGTGTGCCCCTGCTTGGCCAGGTACTTCGCCAACTTGCCGGCAAGCGTGGTCTTACCAGCACCCTGCAGACCGGCGAGCATAATCACCGTCGGCGGGTTCTTCGCCATGTTCAGGCGGCGGGTCTCGCCGCCGAGGATGTTGGTCAGCTCCTCGTCGACGATCTTGATAACCTGCTGCGCCGGGTTCAGCGCCTCGGAGACATCGGCCCCCAGCGCACGCTCCTTGACGCGCTTGATAAACGTACGGACGACGGGGAGCGAGACATCCGCCTCCAGCAGTGCGATACGGATTTCGCGCGCGGTAGCGTTGATGTCTGCCTCGGTGAGCTTGCCTTTTCCTCGCAGGCCACCAAGGGCCGATTGCAGGCGGTCGGACAAAGACTCAAACACGTCGAGCACTCCTAGAAGTTAGTGGGCTAGAAAAAATTCGTCGTCAAGCAACTCGCCCCAGCCTAGCGCTTGACCTTGTACGGGCTGTAACCCGCGGACACGGCCCCGGTGTGGGAAAGAGAAAGGGCGCGGGTGCAACCCCACGCCCTCTTGCATTGCCGGAGGCTTCCGGCTTCGAAGCGCTTAGCCCAGCAGCGCGTCCACGAAGCTCTCTACCTCGAACGGTGCCAGATCATCCGCACCCTCGCCGAGGCCAACCAGCTTCACCGGCACACCCAGCTCTTCCTGCACCTGGAACACGATGCCGCCCTTCGCGGTGCCGTCCAGCTTGGTCAGCACCACGCCGGTGATGTCCACAACGTCGCGGAACACGCGGGCCTGGGTGATGCCGTTCTGCCCCACCGTCGCATCCAGCACCAGCAGCACTTCATCGACGTGGCTCTTCTTCTCCACCACGCGCTTGACCTTGCCCAGCTGATCCATCAGGCCGGTGGAGGTGTGCAGGCGCCCGGCGGTATCCACCAGCACCACGTCCGCGCCCTGCTCCACACCGGTTGCCACGGCGTCGAACGCCACGGATGCCGGGTCCGCGCCTTCCTTGCCGCGCACCGTAGACGCGCCGACGCGGCGGCCCCACGTCTCAAGCTGATCCGCCGCCGCTGCACGGAACGTATCCGCGGCACCCAACACCACGGTGTGGCCCATGGACACCAGCACACGCGCCAGCTTGCCCGTGGTGGTGGTCTTGCCCGTGCCGTTCACGCCCACGACCAGGATCACGGCCGACTTGCCGTCATTCGGCATGGCCTTGATAGAGCGATCCATCTCCGGCCGCCCAGCCTCGATGAGGGTCTCGCGCAGCATCGCGCGCGCCTCAGCCTCGCTGGAGACACCGCGCTCCGCGATCTTCTCGCGCAGACTGTCCACCACCTTCATGGTCAGCTCCGCGCCGAGGTCCGCCATGATCAGCGTGTCCTCGATCTCCTCCCACGCATCCTCATCCAGATCACCCGCGGTGAGAATGCCCAGCAGACCCTGGCCGATAGCGTTCTGGGAACGGGAGAGGCGGCCGCGCAGCTTGCCAATTCGCCCGGCAGCCGGCGCGATCTCATCGATCTCCGCCTGCACCGCCGCGGTCTGAGTCCCCTCGGTGACAATGGCGTCCTCGGACACGACCGCGCCGTCCTGGCGCGCTTCCTCCGCAACCTCCGCGGTTACCGCAGCGATGGATGCGGCTTCCTCAGCCTCCTCGCGGACCCGCTCCTCAGCAACAACACCATCGCCAACGGGCAGTTCCTCGGCCTCGGCCGCGAGCTCGTCCTCAATCGCGCCCTCGACAATGTCTTGGCCCTCCGGGGAAAGGTTTTCAATCACCGGCGCAGGCTCGGGTACAACTTCCTCCGCAGCCGGCACGTCATCCGCGTTGAGTTCCTCCACCGCATCCGCAGCCTCGTGCGTCAGCGCAATGTCCTCCGGAGCTTCCTGCTTTTCGACGATCGGATCATCCGGCGCCACTGCCGGCACCTCTGGAGCCTCAGCCATCGGCGCCTGCGGCTCAGCAGCTGCGACCTTCGGTGCCTGCGGCTCAGCGGCTGCAGGCTTCGGCGCATCCGCCTGCGGGAACGGCTTCGGCGGCTCCTGGCGGATGGCCTCCTGCACGTCCTCGTTCGTAATCGGTGCAGCCCCGGCAGCGCCGGTCGCCGCACCGGTCGCTGCCGCAGCGCCGGTCGCCGCCGGCTTTACCGAGTCGCCGCTGCGCGGGGTGCTTCGGCGCACCGGCTCAGGCTGCTTCGGCTGCGCATCCGCCTGCGCGAAATTGAAACCGCCCTTGGCTTGGTAGTTGCCGGACTTTTCCTGCTGGGTCAGCTGCTTCGGCTCTTCCGTCTCAATCGGCTTCTCAAAAGAGACGGTCTTGGACTTCTTGCGCTGGTTGCCAGCCACGATCACGCCAATGATGATCAGCGCGATAACAATGACCGCAACCACGATCCAGATGATGGTGTTCGTCGTCATGCATCCCAGTGTGCCAGCACTGCGCCACGCCTGGCAGAAACGCCGGCGACCGGCTAGACGATGTAAGAAGCAAAGCCCTCGGTCTGAAAGGTCCCCGCGCCATGCCCGTGCCTCCAATTCAAGCGATCGTCGCAGTTCTTGTAGCCCTTGCCGCAACTTTGGGTTTCGGGCTCGGCTTCTCCTCATCGCACCCCGGCAGCTCCTACCCCAGCAGTGCGTACCTCGGCAGCTCTTACCCCGGTAGCGCGTACCCCGGTAGCGCGTACCTCGGCAGCTCTTACCCCGGTAGCGCGTACCCGGGCAGCTCCTACCCCGGCAGCGCGTACCCGGGAAGTTCCGGTTCCAGCAACCGTTACTACCCGCAGCCGGGCGCAAACCCGCTGCTCCGCCAACTGCCCTCGACTGCAGTTGCCGCGACTCCGGAACAGGTTATTGAGATCTTGAGCTCGGAGTGGCTGCCGGTGCCAGACTTCGAAGGCTCCAGAATCGGCTTCCGGCTCAGTGGTGACAGCTACTTCCTCACCGGCGGCGAATGCAACGGATTCGGCGTTGCCATCGTGCCCAGCGCGTACGACGAAACGTTCATCTTCGTCCCTGTCGCGGCCACGGAGATGTACTGCTCGGGTGCTACAGAGTATGAAACCAACATGTGGGAAGTGTTTGCGGTGGCGGAAGGGTTCTATGTTGAGCCGACTGACGGCGAAATCACCACCGCCTATATCGCGGGCGGGAAGCGCGCGTTGAAGCTCACGAAACCCACCACCCGCAAACAAGACGTGGTCGATTTCCACAAGATGCGCGTGCAGATGCCGCCCAGCGCGAAGCGGGCAACCGAGAGCGAGTTGGCAGATTTCTACGCATCGAAGTGGCTCACCGAGCCGGCCTTTGCCAAGCAGCCGATCTGGTTCGAGGCAGAAACGCACCAGCCGGCTAAAGGCCCGGCGGTGGAGGGCTACCGCGTCGCAGGCGCACCGTGCAATGGGTTCGGTGTCTTCGTCTACACCGATGCCGTGACTGGCCGCCTCGCCACGTACAACTTGCCCGTGACCAAGATGGTGTGCCAGTTCGGACGCGGCCGTGGTCACGACGCCAACTCCTACGAGACCTCCGTGGGAAGCATCTTCCACATCGCCACCGGGATATACAAGGACGGTTCGGACACCGCCTACGTTGCCAGCCCCCGCGGCGCGCTCAAGCTCACCCGCGCGGAGTAACTTCGCCCGCCACCGCCGCCGCAGCTTCTCCGTCAGCAGCCTCTCCGCCCGGATCCGCCCCGCTCGCGGCAGCGCCATCCGCTGCGCCCGTGGCCGCGGGCTGCATGCGCTGGGAAAGCACGCGGGTCACACCGTCCCCGCGCATGGTCACGCCGTAGAGCACGTTGGCAACATCCATGGTCGGCTTCTGGTGCGTAATCACAATGAGCTGCGAATCCTGCCGTAGCTCTTCCAAAAGGGCAATCAGGCGGCGCAAGTTAACGTCGTCAAGCGCTGCCTCCACCTCATCGAGCACGTAGAACGGGCTCGGGCGTGCGCGGAAGATTGCCACGAGAAACGCGAGTGCCGTCAAGGACTTCTCGCCACCGGAAAGCAGCGATAAGCGCTTGACCTTCTTCCCCGGCGGGCGCGCCTCCACCTCGATGCCTGTGGTAAGCATGTCGTCCGGCTCGGTGAGGATAAGCCTGGCATCGCCGCCGGGGAACAGCGTGGCGAACACGTTGGGAAACTCCCGCTCCACGTCCACCCACGCATCGGTGAACAGCTGCAGAATCTGCGCGTCTACCTCCTCAATCACCCCGGTCAGGTCCTTGCGCGCCTGAATCACGTCGTCGAGCTGCGTGGAGAGGAACGAGTACCGCTCTTCCAGCGCCTTGAACTCCTCCAGCGCAAGCGGATTCACTTTGCCTAAGGCTCGCAGGTCCTTCTCCGCCTGGGCAAGACGGGCGCGTTCGGCATCCACGTCAAAATCCACTTCCGGCGTGTACTGCGCAATCAGGTCCGCCACCGCAAGGCCCAAGGACTCGGTGACTTTCGCCTCGGCTTCGTCGATACGCACCTGCGCCTGGGAGCGGGCGATGTCGGCGGCGTGCGCGGAGTCCTGCACCCGTGCAAGGTGCTGCCGTGCGCTCTGCACCGCGCTGCGCGCCGCCTGCTGTGTAGTGCGCAGCCGGGCAAGCTCCCCGCTCAACGCATCGCGTTCTGCTGCGGCGCGGGTCAAGGCGCCGTCGATACGCTCGGTGAGCTCCTGCGCGCGCTGCGCAACCACTTCCGCAAGCGCCACCTCTGCCCGCCTGCGCGCCGCCGCCGCGTCGTGGCGCGCTTTCGCCTGCCGCTCGTGCTCTGCTTGCCTACGCAGCGCGTCCCCGCGCCCCGCCGTCTGCGCCGCCGCATCGCGTGCGGTGCGTTCCTCCAGCACTGCCTCCACTTCCGCGGCTCGGACCTCGGCCAGAGCTTCCTGCGCTTCGTCCCGCAGCTCCGCCGAAGGCTCATCGTCCGGATCCGGGTCCGCCTCCACTCGCGCCAAGCGGTCTCGGGTTTCAGCTAATGCTTGGCTGCGCTCCCCCGCCCGCGCCTCAGCATCTCCCACCCGCGCGGCCGCCTTCTTCAGTTCGTTGTCCGCGCGCTGAAGTTCCGAGGTCAGCCGGGTGTGGTCGCGTGTAAGTGCCTCCACAGTGCGGTCGTGGTCGCGCAGCGCTGCAGTGGCGCTGGCGGCGGCCACGCGGGCATCGTCCGCGGCCTCGGCAGCGCCCTGCAGGGTGCCGGCAAGTTCCTCCAGCTGCTCACGAGCACGCTCGAGCTCGCTGGCGGCTGCGTCGATTTGGGCACCGACCTCGACAGAGGTGGCGCGCGTGGTGCCGGCTGCAACCCAGCCCTCGCCGACAAGCGTGCCGCCCCGGGTCACCGCGCGCAACCGCGGGTCGTGCTCCACCACGGCGCGCGCGTGCTGGAACGAATCCGCCACAGCAACGTCCACGAGCAGGCGGGTCACGGGGCCTGCCACGGTGGCGTGCAGGCGGATGTGGTCCAGCAACCAATCCACCTTCGCGCCTGTCTCCAGGCGCCACTCGGTTCCGCCCCGCGCCTCGACGACGATGGCGCGCTGCGCATCTGCAAGCGCCTCCAGCGTGCTCTCCTCAAACCCGGCCACCAGCGAGTCCGCGAACGGGCCCAGCGCCGCGGCCACCGCAACATCGAAACCGGCCTCAATGTCCATAAGCCCGGCCAATGCCTTAGCGTCATCACCCAGCACATCGCGGGCGGGCACACGTGGAGCCTGTTCCTGCAGGGTGGCGATGCGTGATTCCAGCGTGAACACGGCGCGCTCCCGCTCGCGCTGCGCCTCCCGCAGTTCGCTGAGGCGCTGCTCCGCGGCGGCTGCTTCCGCGCGTGCCCGATCATGGGCCTCTACCAGGGGCTCGCGTGCCGACGCCACCTCAGCCAACGCCGCAGCAGCCTCTTCGGCCTCCCGGCCCGCTGCAGCCGCTCGCTCCCGCGTCTCCTCCAGAGTTTCTGCGACGCGTCCGACTTCATCCTCTGCCGCGGCGACGGCGGCGGCGAGTGATTCTTCCTGCGCAAGGAGGCGGACCACGCCCTCGCGGCGGTCCGCGATCGCACGCAGCTTTGCCCGGTGCTCCTTGTCAGCCTGCTCGAAGGCGCGTTGCGCGGAGGCAACACTACCGCGAACCGCCTGGAGATGGCGCTTGGCGGCCTCGGCCGCCTCCGTGGCCTCCGCGTGCTGCCGGTCCGCGGAGGCTGCCCTGCTCAAAAGCTCTTCCGGATCCTGCCCCATGTACGGCGCGACAGCACCAGCATTGCGGACCCGCTCGGTGGCGATGCGCACCGTGGCATTCGCGCGCTCCGCCAACGTGGACAGCGTGAACCACAGCTGCTGCGCTTCCTCGGCTTTGGGCTGCAACTGCGCCTGTGCTACCTCGGTGTCCTCGAGGTGGGCGGTTGCCTCCTCCAGCGCCTCAGCCGCAATCTCCACCTGCTCTTGGAGGATGTCGGTGTGCCGGGAAGCGTCGATAAGCGCGGCCCTCAGGCTCACCACCTCGTGCCCAGCAAGGCGCATGCGCGCGTCGCGCAACGTGGATTGCACTGTGGCCGCGCGCTTCGCGGCCTCTGCCTGCCGGGCCAGCGGCTTGAGCTGCTTGCCCAGCTCCTCGGTGAGGTCGGTGAGGCGGTCCAGGTTAGCTTGCATGCCCGTGAGTTTGCGCTGGGCTTTTTCTTTTCGACGGCGGTGTTTGAGTACGCCCGCAGCCTCTTCGATGTAGGCGCGGCGCTCTTCCGGTCTGGATTCCAAGATCTCGGCGAGCTTGCCTTGGCCGACGATGATGTGCATTTCGCGGCCAATACCGGAATCGCTCAACAGCTCTTGCACGTCCATCAGGCGGGCTTTGGCACCGTTGATCTCGTATTCGCTCGCGCCGTCGCGGAACATGCGCCGGGTGATGGCTACCTCGCTGAACCCGATGGGTAGCCGTCCGTCCGAATTGTCGAATGTCAGGGTGACCTCGGCGCGGCCCAGGGGCTTTCTGTCGCCGGCACCCGCGAAAATCACATCCTGCATGGAGCCGCCGCGCAGGTTCTTCGCGCCCTGCTCACCCATCACCCACGCAAGCGCGTCCACGACGTTCGATTTGCCCGACCCGTTCGGGCCCACGACGGCGCAGATGCCTGGCTCGAACTTCATCGTGGTCGCTGACGCGAAGGACTTGAAGCCCTTGAGTGTCAACGATTTCAGGTGCATTGTTTGGAGTTTAGCGCCCTCACTGCACGAAACCGCGGATCCAGCCACTATCTCGGGCCCGGACAGGCCTTCACTCGACGACAGCAAGCCGGTAAGCTTGGCTGACGAGTAAGGGGGCGAAGATGACGCAGATAGTTGGGCAATCGCCGGATCTTGAAGAGCGCTTTCGCTCTACCGACGGTGTACTCGCTGCCGCCGGCCATTCCGTAACCAACCCTGAAGTAAATCGGATACGTGGTTTGGTCATCGCTGGCGCGATCGATGCAGACGAGGCGGTTCGCCGGATTCGCGAGTTGTACGAATCCTAATGGCGCAGCAGAAGCCGCGGTTCCGAGTGTGGGACGATTACTACATCCCCGGGACGCGCGTTCTCCGCAATTTGCTGGTCAGCGAAGACGAACCGTTCGGAGTGTCAGATCCTGATCTCCTTACTGAGATTGAAACTTCCGTCGCTGCGGTGCGTTTGGACGAACTCGCTGCCAACCCCATGCAAGGACACTTCGACTACACCCACTTCAAGGCAATTCACCGCCACATCTTCCAAGACGTGTACGAGTGGGCCGGTGAGGAACGCGTCGCGCCCACCGACAGGTGGATGACCAAGGGCGGTCACGCGTACTATCCGGCGGGCCCGGTCATGACGGAAGCGGCGGAAACCCAGTTCCGTCGTTTAGCAAAGAAGCACCTGCTGCAAGGTCTCCCTCAGGAGGAATTCGTGACCGAACTCGCGGAAATCTGGGGAGAGATCAACGTCATCCACCCGTTCCGGGAGGGCAATACTCGGACTCAAGTGGTGTTCTTCGCTCAGCTCGTAGGCGAAGTTGGCTTCACGTTGGATCCGGCGAAGTTTCTCGCCCCAGAGCTTCGCGACGCGTTCATCGCAGCCCGCTTCCACAGCCAGGACACCGGCGATAACTCGAAGCTGGCTGAGGTGCTGGCCCGGATCGTCGGCTAGACCTACGTGCCCGTCCCACCGCCGGCTCACCCACCTCCGGCGAAAGAATCGTCGCGAGCTTGCCGCCACCTGGTCTTTTAGGGGCGCGGCGAAGAAATCATCCGATTCTTTCGCCGGGACTGGGCGGGGCCCGGGGCCGATAAAGGCAGGGCCCTAGGCGCTAGCTCTCCGCCACCGGCTTGGGCTCAACCTCGACCTCGTGTGCACGGCCACGCACAGCATCGAGGGAGCCGTGAGTGCCAAACTCGCGCTGCCAGTACAGCAGCGGCTGGTTGGAGTTCACCTCTGCGCAGCAGACATCGACCAGCACGAGCACGTGGTCGCCCGCTTCGATCATGCGCGCAACCGTGCCCGCCACCCACGTGTGGTTGCCGTCCAGCTTGGGCGCGCCGTCAGCCATGCACCAATCAACACCCGCGAAGCGGTCAATTCCGCGGGTGGCAAAGGACCGCGCCAGCCCGCCCTGCTCAGTAGAAAGCACGTTCACGCCAATCGGCGAGCCGACCTCCAGCTGCGCGAGCAACGACGACCGCTGGTCCAGCGACACCAGCACCATCGGGGGTTCGAGCGAAAGCGACATGAACGCGCTCACCGTCGTGCCGTGCGGTGCGTCCGCAGTGCCCGTCGTCACCACCGTCACTGCCGCCGCCAACTGGCTCATCGCGTCCTTAAACGCTTGGGCGTCCATTAACGCTCCTCGAAACCCTGCGCGCCCTTCGGCTCGCCGAACTGCGCCTGCACATGTTCGACCCTGCCCGGCCGGCCGGCGCTGCTCGGCTGCTCCTCCAGGAGCTTCCGCAGCTTCTCGACGTCCGCTTCCTCACCTTCAGCCACAACTTCAACGCGACCGTCGGCAAGGTTCTTCGCGTAACCAGCAAGCCCGAGCTCGAGGGCGCGGGAGCGGGTCCACCAACGGAATCCAACCCCTTGAACGTGGCCGTGGACGTGGGCGGTCATGCGTGTGGTGCTCATGCCGCCCAAGGGTACCGCTAGTGGTTGTCCAACCCCGCCTCGCGGGCGGTGATGCGGTCTTCTGCGCTGCGGCGGGTCACCGGATCCGAACCGTCCCAGAACTCCACGTTCTGCAGCTCCGGCAGCATGTCGCGGTGGAAGACAGGGTCGATGCCCTCCTTGCGCTGCTCGTTGAAGTTCTGCAGCAGCTTGATGGCAACGCCGCCGAGCGGGATGATGGCGATGATGTTGAAGATGGCCAGCAGGCCCGCCATGGTGTCGCCCAGCGCCCACACCAGCGGCACGGTGCCGAAGGCGCCGAAGATGACGAATCCGATGACAACGACGCGAAAAACAGTCATCGCAGTCTTGGAGTTGGTCAGGTACTCCAGGTTTGTTTGGGCGAGGTAGTAGTTGCCGATGATGGAGGAAAACGCCAGGAAGAACAGGATGAACGTAATGGCGTGGGCGGCCCACGGGCCGATGGAATCCGCCAGCGCGGCCTGGGTCAGCGCCGCGCCCTGGATGTCTTCGGTGCCGTAGTTCACGGCCGGACCCAGCAGGACGATGAACGCGGTGATGGAGCAGACCACGAGGGTGTCAAAGTACACGCCGAGCGTCTGCACCAAACCCTGCTTGACGGGGTGGGAGACGGTGGCGGTAGCGGCGGCGTTCGGGGCGGAACCCATGCCGGCCTCGTTGGAGAAGAGGCCGCGGCGCATGCCGTGCATGAACGCCATGCCCACCGTGGCACCCGCAACCTGCTTGAAGCCGAGCGCGTGGCCCACGATGAGGGAGATCAAGCCCGGGATTTCGCCGATGTTCACGATGAGCACCCACACACCCATCAGGATGTAGGCGCCGGCCATGAACGGCACGATCACCTGCGTCCATGAGGCGATCCGGGTCACGCCGCCGAAGATCACCAGTGCGGTCAGAGATGCCAGCACCGCGGCAACCGCCCCCTTCAGCGCCAGTGAATCGCTGCCGAAGGAACCGCTGACGGCCTCCACGATGGAGTTGGTCTGGATGGCGTTGTACACGCAGCCGTAGGTGAAGAAGAGAAAGACCGAGAAGACTGTGGCCAGGGGAGCCCAGCCGAGGCCGCGCGTCATGTAATACGCCGGGCCGCCGTGGTAGTTGCCTTCCTCATCCTTGGTTTTCCACAGCTGCGCCAGGGTGGACTCGATGAAGGAAGTTGCGCCGCCGATCAGGGCCAGCATCCACATCCAGAACACCGCACCCGGCCCGCCGACCGAGATCGCCAGTGCCACGCCGGCGACATTGCCGGTACCCACACGGGACGCAGCAGAAATGGTGAAGGCCTTGAAAGCCGAGATGCCGCCGTACTCCTCATCTAAGTCGCGGCCCTGGCGGTCCTTGCCCTTGGGCGTTTCCGTGATCGCCTTGAACATGTCCGGCAGCAGGCGGATCTGCACGAACAGGGTACGCAAGCCGAAGTACACGCCGGCGGCGATGAGGAACCAGGGAACGACTTTCCAGATGATGCCGTTCAGGGTGCCGTCGATGAATGAGGTGGCGGTTTCCATGCGGGGCAGTTTAGTCAAAGATTCAGAGAACCTGGCAGCGAGGACAAAAATAGCTTGACCGCTGCCCCACCACGGTGCGCTCGATGGGGGTACCGCACCGCGCGCACGGCTTCCCCGCCTGCCCGTACGCGTTCAGTGAGCGAGAGAAGTAGCCGGAAGACCCGTTCACATTCACGTACAGCGAGTCGAAGCTGGTCCCGCCCTGCTCCAGCGAGCGCGCCATGACGGCGCGGGATTCCTCCAGCACCGCAACGGCATCGCGCTGACGCATCGTTCGGGCGGTGTGCCACGGCTTCAGCCGTGCGGCCCACATTGCTTCGTCTGCGTAAATGGACCCGATGCCGCTGACCACCGACTGGTCTAGCAGCACAGACTTCAGGGGCGACCGCTTCAGCCGCATCGCCCGCGCCGCCGCGGTGATGTCGAACTCCTCCTCGAAGGGATCCGGCGCGATGTGGGTGACGGGTTGCGGAATACCGTCGTAAAGCTGAGCGTATTGCCACATGCCAAACGTGCGCTGATCCACAAAATCCAGCTCCACATCGCCCATGAGCGCGCGGATGCGCAAATGGGGGCTCACGATGCTGCCGGGCGGGCCGATGAGCATCTGCCCGCTCATCCGCAGGTGGACCACCAGCGCGGCGCCGTCCGAAAGCTCGAGCCACATGTATTTGCCGCGGCGGCCGGTGCCGGTCACGGTAAGCCCGGGCAGCACCTCTGCCAAGTCTACATCGTTGCCTCGCACCGCGCGCGGGTGCATCACCTCGACAGCGTCGAACGTGCGGCCCACAATGTGCCGCTCCAAGCCGCGGCGCACCACCTCCACTTCGGGCAGCTCAGGCACGGGGCTCCTGCTTATCGACGTTCGCTAAGGCGACCGCCTCCGGGTGGTCCTTGAGGAAAAACACGGCCTGCCGCGCGGCGTTTTGCTCCGCCGTCTTCTTGTTCTGCCCGCGGCCCGTGCCGCGCACAACGTTGTCAATCAGCGTCTCCGCGGTGAACACCTGCTCGTGCTCCGGGCCCTCAGAGGTGGCAACGTATACGGGGGGCTCGCCGCCGAGTTCTGCCACACGTTCCTGCAAGACCGTCTTCCAATCCTGGATCCAGTGCGCGTTGTCCAGCTTCCCGGCGAAGAGGCGCAGGATCACATCCCGGGTGACCTCGAAGCCGTGCTGGCGGTAAATCGCGCCCAGCAGCGCCTCGGTGGTGTCTGCCAGGATGGAATCCTTATCCCGCCCACCTGTGACTTCTTCGCCGCGACCCACCAGCACATGGTCACCCAGGCCGATCTCGCGAGCCACGTCCGCCAACGCGTAGCGGGACACCACGCGGGCGCGCATCGGGGAAAGGTCAGACTCGGGGCGCGACGGGAAGCGGTCGAACAACTCGTTGGCAATGGAAAGGCCCAGTACAGCGTCGCCCACAAACTCCAGGCGCTCGTTGTTGGGCAGCGTGCCGTGCTCGTTGGCGAAGGAGCGGTGCGTGAGCGCGAGTTTGAGCAGCTCAGGCGCAACGTCCACGCCCAGCACCGCAATCAGCGGGCTGTGGTCTACGGCGCTGAACGCGTTGTCCCAGGCTTCTTCTCCGGAGATGTGCTTCTTCCTGCGGGAGCGGCTCACAGGAATTTCTCCAGGCCCGCCCACCTGGGGTCAACCCGGTCCTGTTCCTCGCCGGAGACCCCGTCCGGGGCCGGCACATCGGTGTCCCCATCGCACTCCGGCTGGCAGGTGGGGTTGAACGGCCACGTCAGGCCAGCTTCGTCCACGAAGGCCTGCTCGAGGTCAACCTTGTCGTCCACCACACGCATGATCTCGTCGCCGGAGCCGTAGTCCTCCTCCACCTCAGCATCCCCGCCAATGAAGTCATCGGACGTGGCAAAGACCTGCTGGATGCGGACAGTTTCAGTTGGGGTGAGCGTTTTCAGGCAACGGACGCACTGGCCAAGCAGCTCAGCGCGTGCGGTGGCATCAACCAGCACGCCGGAGCCGAGGGGCACGATAGTCGCCTCGACCTCAACGTCCTGGCCTTCGGGGATGGCAATCATCGCCGGGCCGATGCGTGACGGCGACGGTCCGGATTGGACGATGTGCAGCGGCATCCCGTCGCCCTTGAGTATTTCGGCGACATCGATGATGAAGGGATTCTCAGACATAGCACCCCTTAGACTACCGCCCCCGCAGCGTGGCGCTAGTACTCCTCGCGGCGCTTGTAGCGATCACGGTCGTACGCAGCCTCGGCGCGCTGGACGCCTGAAGCACCAGCCCCGCGGCGCAGCGCGGAGCGGTCGGAAGAGACAGTGCGCAGCACCGAGGACAGGGATTCCTCGAACTCTGCCAGCTTGGCATCCACGTAATCGTCGCACTCCGCACGCAGGCGGGCGGACTCGGAGTGGGCCTGCTCCACCAAGCGGTGCGCCTCCTCGTCTGCGCGGCGCATGACCTCGGACTCCGCAATCAGGCGCTCCTGCTGGGTCAGACCCTCCTGCACGCTGCGCTGGTACTCCTGGTTGCCGGACTCCACCAGGCGGTCCGCCTCGCGCCGCGCCTTGTCCACTGTGGAATCCGCCTGCTCGCGCGCGCGGGTGACCATCTGGTCCGCGTCTGCTTCCGCGTTGGACACCATGATGGTGGCGCGCGATTGAGCGTCGGAAAGCATGCTCTCGGACTGCGAGTGCGCATCCTCCACTACCCGGCGCGCCTCATCCTCCGCGTCCATGATCACGGTGTCGGCACGGTCCTGAGCCCCGCGCAGGATCTCGTCCTGCTTGTCCAGGACGTCCTGCGCGTCATCTAACTCGGCGGGGATGGCGTTGCGCACGTCATCCAGCAGGGCGAGCATCTCATTGCGGGGAACCATGCAGTTCGACGTCATGGGTACGCCGTACGCCTGCTCCACGGTCCTAACGAGTTCATCGAGGGCTTCGAAAACGCGGTACATGGCCCCTACAGTAAGCGAGCCCCCGGCGACTCTCCGGGAGGCGCGCAGGGGCTGGCTATTGCTTGACGACGCAAGCTTAGATCGCTGCCTAGATCACACCCTGAGCAAGCATCGCGTCCGCGACCTTCTTGAAGCCGGCGAGAGCAAGCATCGCGTCCGCGACCTTCTTGAAGCCGGCGATGTTGGCGCCCACAATGTAGTCGCCCTCGTGGCCGTACTCGGCTGCCGTCTCGGAAGAGATCTTGAAGATGTTGGACATGATCTGGTGCAGGCGCTCATCCGTGTAGTCGAACGTCCAGGAGTCGCGGGAGGCGTTCTGCTGCATCTCCAGGGCGGAGGTGGCTACGCCGCCGGCGTTGGCTGCCTTACCCGGGCCGAAGTTGATCTTGTTCTCGCGGAACACCTCGATCGCCTCTGCGGTGGACGGCATGTTGGCGCCCTCGGCGACGTACTTCACGCCGTTTGCCACCAGCGCGCGGGCGTGGTCGCCGCCCAGCTCGTTCTGGGTTGCGCACGGCAGCGCCACGTCTGCTTCCAGGTCCCACACGGAACCGTCGGTGTGCAGGGTGGCGCCCTCGGTCTCCTCGACATAGGCCGAGACGCGCTCGCGGCGGCGCTCCTTCACGTCGCGCAGCAACTCAACGTCCACGCCGTTCGGCGTCTCCACCCAGCCGGAGGAATCGGAGAAGCCGACAACGGTTGCGCCCAGCTCCTGCGCCTTCTGGATGGCGTAGATGGCCACGTTGCCGGAGCCGGAGACGATCACCTTCGCACCGTCGATGGACTCGCCGTTAGCCTTCATCATCTCGGAGGTGAAGTACACGCAGCCGTAGCCGGTCGCCTCGGTGCGGGCAAGCGAGCCGCCCCACTCCAGGCCCTTGCCGGTAAGCACGCCGGACTCGTGCTGGTTGGCCAGGCGGCGGTACTGGCCGAAGAGGTAGCCGATTTCGCGGCCGCCGACACCGATGTCACCGGCAGGCACGTCGCGGTACTCGCCGATGTGGCGCCACAGCTCAGTCATGAAGGACTGGCAGAAACGCATGATCTCGCCCTCGGACTTGCCCTTGGGGTCGAAGTCAGCGCCACCCTTGCCGCCGCCGATCGGCAGGCCGGTCAGGGAGTTCTTGAAGATCTGCTCGAAGCCCAGGAACTTGATCACGCCGAGGTTCACGCTCGGGTGGAAGCGCAGGCCGCCCTTGTATGGGCCGAGGGCCGAGTTGAACTGGACACGGAAGCCGCGGTTCACGCGGATCGTGTTGGAGTCATCCATCCACGGAACACGGAAGATGATCTGGCGCTCCGGCTCGCACAAGCGCTCAATCAGGCCGTAGTCGGCGTAGTGGGGGTCCTTCGCAAGGACGATTTTCAGCGAGTCTAGGACCTCGGCAACTGCCTGGTGGAACTCCGGCTCGCCGGGGTTGCGCTTCAGCAGCTTGTCGTAGTAGCCAGCGACCTCTTGTTCAATGGCGCTCATAGTGGATGGCCTCCATGTCGATAGTTCTGCGGATTGGACGAATGGATATTACACCTGATCTGCAAGGTATGCAGATTGCGGCAGATTATTCATTCAGGAATGGGCGGATGCTTCCAACAAAGACGCTACACTCTAGCGTCGAAAAGCGAGCCCCAACTACCGCGACCGAGGCCACCATGCAGAACTACGCACCCACCCCAGCCGCTAGCACTGGCACCGACGACGCTGCGCGATCGACCAAGGTGGTCATCGCTCCTGATTCCTTCAAGGGCACCGCAAGCGCGCAGCAGGCCGCGCAGTGGCTGGGCGAGGGCGTGCGGGAGATCATCCGTGACGCGGAGATCCACCTCGCGCCGATGGCGGACGGCGGCGAGGGCACGTCCGAACTCTTCGAAGGCGAGCGCATTACGCTGCCGACGACGGACGCAGCGGGCCGCCTCACCGAAGCCACCTTCGCCGCCGCCTCCGGACTCCCCGCAGTGCAAGACAAGCTGGTGCCGCTGACCGGCGACACGTACGGCACCGGTGTCCTCATCGCAGACGCGCAGACGCGCGGCGCGACCCGCATCGTCCTCGGCCTCGGCGGCTCCGCGACGGTGGACGGCGGCACAGGCATCCTGGTCGCACTGGGGGCAAACCCCATCGATGCGCGCGGCTACCAGCTCAAGCCCGGCGGCGGTGCCCTGCGCGAGCTCGCCGACCTAGACACCGCGAAGGTGAACATCCCCGCCGGCGCGCTGGATTGGGTACTGCTCACCGATTCCCAGGTCCCGGCCTGCGGCGACAGCGGGGCCGCTGCCGTCTACGGCCCGCAGAAGGGCGCGACCGCAGAGGACATCGAGGTGCTGGACGAGGGGCTTCGCGTGCTTTGCGACGTCGCCGGGATCAACCCCGACACTCCGGGGCTCGGCGCGGCGGGCGGCGTGGCCATCGGCATCACGTGGCTGTCATCCCTGCTGCACGGCAATGCAGACCACGTCCAGCTGGTGCCCGGCGCGCGGGTGGTCGCGGAGTCCAGCGGCTTGGCCGAGGCGGTCAAGGGCGCAGGCCTGGTGGTTACTGGCGAGGGCCGCTTCGATGCCCAAACCGCAACCGGCAAGGTGGCGGCCACGGTGTGCGACATTGTGGCGGAGCACAACCCGGACGCGGTGGTTGCCATTGCGGCCGGGAAGTTTGAGGAGGAACCGAACGAAGTCGGCGGCCAGCCGGTGCTTGCGGTGACGCTCGAGGACGTCTCCGACACCGAGGAGCAGCTGCGCCGCGCGGGCGCGGCAATCGCCGTCGCCTACCTCAACACCTCCACCATCCAGGGGTAGATCGAGGCGACCTCGAACTGGTCCTGCTGCTCTAGGGCCGCAGGGTCGCGCGGCAGCTCGGCCTTCGGGGTGAGAATGCGCGACAGCCCCATCGCTAGGCTGTTCACGCTTGACGCACCCTCCGCATCGATGCGGAAGCGGTGCACCTGCGCGCCGTCTTCTTCCGGATCAATGCCGCGGTCGTGCTCGTAGGTTTCTTGGAGTTGGGCGAGCAACGTGTCGTCGATACGCACAATGCCCTGCTCCTGCACGCTGCCCGCGGTGAGTTTCCCGCGGCGGACCAGGATCTCCACGGCCCGGGCGAAAGCCGCGCCAACCTCGGCTGCGGCGGTCGCGGGGGCGAGGACGTCGAACTGAATCGCTGCCATGCGCGTAAGGCTAGCCCGAGTAGGCTGAAACCCATGCCTTTCCCCGCCTATTCAGCGAGAAATGCCCTGTCCACCATGGCGGACGGGACCATCAAGCAAGTGAGCCCGTTTTCCGGCACGCAGGTGTGGACGGTGCCCGGGCGCGGCAACCGCCCGCTGAGCAAGAAGGTGAAGGACCCGGAGGTGCTGGCCCCGGACGCGTTCACGCACTCCTGCAACTTCTGCGAGGCGAACCAGCTAAAAACACCGCCGGAGAAAGCGCGCATGGTGCGGGCGGGCGAGGGCTGGGAGATTCTGCGCAACCTCCATCCCGGCCAGTTGCAGGAGACGCAGGCGGAATTCCGGCGCGTGCCCAACCTGTTCGAGATCGTCTCCTACGACTACTGGGCGCAGAACTACGGTTACGAGATGACTGAGAAGCAGCGCGAACACATGGACGCGTACCTGGCCGATCCGGCGGGCCGCGACCACGTGTACGAGATTGCCCGCACCCGTCTGCGCGCCTCCGGCGCCGGGGAGGCATCCTCCGAGGATGAGCTGTTAGCCGTGGTTCCGGCGTACTTCGGCGGCGGGCACGACGTGATTATTGCCCGGCGCCACTTTGTGGACGGCGCGGAGGATGATTCACAGCTGGCTAGTTCCGGCACGCTGACGCCGGAGGAGCACTTCGCGTTCATCACATTCACCATCGACGCGTTGCGTGAACTGCTGGCGGCCAACCGCTACGCGCCGTACGTGGTGGTGTTCCAGAACTGGCTCTCCCCCGCCGGCGCCTCTTTCGACCACCTGCACAAGCAGTTGGTGACGATTGATGAGCGCGGCGTGCAATCCGAAATGGAAATTGAGAAACTGCGCCGCAACATCAACCTCTACAACGAGTGGGGCGCGCGAACTACGCCTCCCAGCACAACCTGGTCATTGCGGAGAATGACTACGCCGTGCTGGTGGCCGGCATTGGCCACCGCTACCCCACCGCCAGCATCTACTCCAAGTCCCCGACGTGCGAGCCGTGGAAGCAGACCCCGGAGGAGGTGCGCGGCTTCTCCGATCTCCTGCACGCCATGCATGCGGCGACGGGCCCCGAGGTGGCCTGTAACGAGGAATGGCACTACCGCCCCGTGGACCTGGATTTGCCCATGCCGTGGCGAGTGAACGTGAAGTGGCGCATTTCCACCCTGGCCGGCTTTGAGGGCGGCACGAAGATTTACGTGAACACGCTCTCCCCGTTCGACGTGCGCGACCGCATTGTGACCAACCTGTTCACCCTGCGCGAGGAGGGCCGGATCGCGGAGAGCATCCGCATCGCCCACGAGTGCGCTCCGGCGCGCAACGTGCTGCTGTACAACCCGGTGTTGACGGGAGGGACCGCGTAAATGTCCACCCACATGCGTGAATTCTTGGACGCCCACCCCGTGAACTCTGCGTGGCAGCAGGAGCTCTACCAGTGGTTCCACCGCAACCCGGAACTCTCCATGCAGGAGGAAGCGACGCACGCACGAATTCTGGCGGAACTTGAGCGTTTCGACTGCGAGGTGATCGCGCCCATCGGCGGCTACGGCATCTGCGCGGTGTTCCGCAATGGTGAGGGCCCGGCGGTGCTCTTCCGCGCGGACTTCGACGGCCTGCCCGTCACCGAGGAAACCGGCGCCCCGTACGCCGCGACGGGCGACACCATGCACGCCTGCGGGCACGACATCCACACCACAGCCCTGCTCAGCGCCTGCGACGTGCTGGACCGCGCCCGCGACGCCTGGTCCGGCACCTTCATCGCCCTGTTCCAGCCCGGCGAGGAGACCGCGGAGGGCGCCGCCGCGATGGTGGCGGACGGGCTGGTGGACCAGGTGCCGCACCCCGTGGCCTGCCTGGGCCAGCACGTCATGCCCGGCCCCGCCGGCGCCGTGATGTCCAAGTCCGGCCCGCAGTTCGCGGCGTGCGATTCCATCCGCATCCGCATCCCCGGCCGCAGCGCCCACGGCTCCATGCCGCACGCGGCGATTGACCCGACGTTCACCGCAGCCATGATCATCACCAGGCTGCAAGCCATCGTGGGCCGCGAGGTCAACCCGGCGGACTTCGCCGTGGTCACCGTCGCCAGCATGCACGCCGGCACCACGAACAACATCATCCCCGGCCACGCGGAGCTGGTGCTCAACTGCCGCTTCTACTCCGACGCAACTAAAGCCAAGGTCTACGCCGCCATCGAGCGCGTGGTAAACGCCGAGGTCGCCGCCTCCGGCAGCACCGACACCGCCGAGATCGAGTACTTCGCGCACGGGGAGCTCTTGCTTAACGACGATCACGTGTTCCACGTGGTCCGCTCCGCCTTCGACGACGCGTTTGGGGAGGCCTCCATCACCGCCGACCCGACCACCGTGTCCGAAGACTTCCCCGCGCTGCCCGCAGCGTTTGGGGTGCCGTACTGCTTCTGGCTCATCGGCTGCACCCCGCGCGATGTGTGGGACGCGGCAGTGGAGGCTGACCGCGTGACCGAGGACGTGCCCGTCAACCACATGCCTACGTTCCTTCCGGACTTTGCGCCGACGATTCGCGCCGCCACCGAGGCGGCTGTGGTGTCGGTGTTGGCGTACCTGGGAACGTCGTAAAGCAACGTGCCCCTGACCAGCTGCGCTGAGAGTCTCCGGCGGCGACGGTAGGCTGGGCCGCGACGAAAACCCCCAAGAAAGGTTTGCACCATGTCTACGCCCGCCCGCACGACCCCGACCCCGCCGTTGCAGGACACTCTCGCCGGCCATGTGAAGAGCTTCTCTGGCCGCTCTCCCCAGACCTCCACGGTGAAGAAGTTCTGGACCGGCCTGTCCGCGGCCGTGATGGAGCAGCTGGCCGACAACTGGGAGGCCACCCGCAAGACCTACGCCGGCACCCGCCAGGCCGCGTACTTCTCCGCGGAGTTCCTGCAGGGTCGCGCACTGCTGAACAACCTGACCAACCTCGGCCTTGTGGAAGAGGCAGAGGTGCTCACCAGCGCCTACGGCCACAACCTCTCCGACGTGCTCGAGGCTGAGCACGATGCTGCGCTGGGCAACGGTGGCCTGGGCCGCCTGGCCGCCTGCTTCCTGGACTCCGCCGTGACGCAGGACTACCCGCTGACCGGCTACGGCCTGCTGTACCGTTACGGACTGTGCGTGGAAAGAAGCGTTCTACCCCTTCATTGTCCAGCGCGGCACCCAGCAGCGTTTTGTGAAGTTCGACGACATGCACGTCCGCGCCGTGCCGTACGACATGCCGATCACCGGCTACGGCACCGACAACGTGGGCACCCTGCGCCTGTGGGACGCGCTGCCGATGCACGAGTTCGACTACGACGCATTCAGCTCCCAGCGCTTCACCGACGCCATCCTGGAGCGCGAGGCAGTGCACGACATCACCCGCGTGCTCTACCCGAACGACTCCAGCTACGCCGGCAAGCTGCTGCGCGTGCGCCAGCAGTACTTCTTCGTCTCCGCGTCCCTGCAGGAGCTGGTGGACAACTACGTGGAGCACCACGGCACCGACCTGCGGGACTTCCACAAGTACAACTCCATCCAGCTCAACGACACCCACCCGGTGCTGGGCATCCCGGAGCTCATGCGCATCCTGCTGGATGAGCACGGCATGGGCTGGGAAGAGGCCTGGGTCGTCACCACCAAGACCTTCGCCTACACCAACCACACGGTGCTGCAGGAGGCGCTGGAGACCTGGGAAGAGTCCATCTTCAAGCAGCTCTTCTGGCGCATCTGGGAGATTGTGCAGGAGATTGACCGCCGCTACCGCCTGGACATGGAGGCCCGTGGCGTCGCGCCGGAGCTGGCCCACCGCTACTCCCCGGTGCACGACGGCACCGTCCACATGGCGTGGATCGCTTGCTATGCGGCCTACTCCATCAACGGCGTGGCTGCGATCCACACCGACATTATTAAGCGCGACACCTTGGGTTTCTGGAACGACATCAAGCCGGAGGTGTTCAACAACAAAACCAACGGCGTGACTCCGCGCCGCTGGCTGCGCATGTGCAACCCGCGCCTGTCCGCCCTGCTGGACCGCCTTGCTGGCAACGACGATTGGGTCACCGACCTGTCCAAGCTCCAGGAGCTGCGCGGCTACGCCGACGACCCGGAGGTCATGCGCGAGCTGCGCGAGATCAAGCAAGCCAACAAGCAAGACTTCGCGGCCTGGATCTCCGAGCGCCAGGGGGCGGAGGTAGACCCGGACTCCATCTTCGATGCCCAGATCAAGCGCCTCCACGAGTACAAGCGCCAGCTGATGAACGCCCTGTACATCCTGGATCTGTACTTCCGCATCAAGCAGGACGGCGAACGCGACGTGCCTAAGCGCACCTTCATCTTCGGCGCGAAGGCAGCCCCGGGCTACACCATGGCGAAGGGCATTATCAAGCTCATCAACGCCATCGCCGAGCTGGTGAACAACGACCCTGAGGTGTCCCAGTACATCCACGTCGTGTTTGTGGAGAACTACAACGTCTCCCCGGCCGAGCAGATCATCCCGGCCTCCGACGTTTCCGAGCAGATCTCCACCGCCGGCAAGGAGGCATCCGGTACCTCCAACATGAAGTTCATGATGAACGGCGCGCTGACCCTGGGCACCATGGACGGCGCGAACGTTGAGATCGTGGACGCTGTCGGCGAGGAGAACGCCTACATCTTCGGTGCCTTCGAGGAGGACCTGCCGGAACTCAAGCGCAACTACAACCCGCGCATGGCGGCCCAGGAGACCCCGGGCCTGATGCGCGCACTGGACGCACTGGTGGACGGCACGCTGGATGACCAGGGCACCGGCGCTTTCCACGACATTCGCACCTCGCTTCTCGACGGCTTCGGGTACGACTCCCCGGACGTGTACTACGTCTTGGGCGACTTCGCCTCCTACCGCGAGACCCGTGACCGCATGGCGACCGAGTACTACGCAGATCCGGACCACTGGGCACGCATGTGCTGGATCAACATCTGCGAGTCCGGCCGCTTCTCCTCCGACCGCACCATCCGCGACTACGCGGAAGAGGTCTGGAAGATCGAGCCGACCCCGATCCACCCGAAGTAAGGGGGCTGACCGCCGGGGCTGACCGCCGGGGCGGCCGGGGGGCGTTGTGGTTCCCCGGCGCGTTCGCCGCGGGGGCCGGTGGGCCCCGCGTCCGCTCCCGGCCCCGGCCCGGCGCCCCGCGGCCGGCCCCGGGCCCGCTTGCCTTCCGGCACCCCGGAACGTGTTGGTCACCTGAATTGGCGACCTGCGGTTTTACAACCCCCGCGGAACGACTTTGTCATATCGTTCCGCGCTGATGAGTCCCCCCGCATGCTCAGCCGTCTAGCGGGGCGGATCGCGGTATGCTCCATGCATGTTTCCCCGCAACGTAATTGAGCTGGCCCAGCGCTACGCGGGTCCCGCCGTCGCTATCCTCGCCCTCGTACTCGGCTTGGTGTTCGGTCTCGGCCCGCAGGCCGGTTCATCATCGACGAAGGGGACCTCCGCAAGCGCGGCACCTGCCACCTCTGCTAACCCGGCAACCCCCTCCGCGGCACCTACCACTAGTCCGGCAACCGACCCCTTTGCCAAGTTGTTCGGCCCCCGCGCCACCTACGCCCCCGGTGAGCCTCCGCTGTTCTTGGAGCGAGACTTCATGGGCACGACGTTTTTCATGCCGAATGCCACAACTATCGAGGTGAAGTTCCCCGGCGGTAACACGACCTGCTTCACGTCGTTCGCGGATGTGACCGAGACGGATGAATCCGTCACCATTAAATACGGCCAGCGCAACGAGCACGGCGGGGACTGCAGCGCGGAGCTGACGCAGGCGAAAGCCACAGCAACGCTGTCCAAGCCGCTGGGAGACCGCGTGGTGTACCTCGAGAAGGAGGAGCGCCACTGGTACCCCTCCGACCTGCGCTCCGAATACGCAGTGGAAGACCATCAGGTGAAGATCTGGATGGTGACAGGCAGCAAGCTGTGCCACACCATTGAGACGGTCGTGACCGAGACCGATACGCAGGTACACATCACTGCCCGCGAGGTGAAGCGCCCGCAGCAGGGCCCGGTGCGCTGCCGCCCGACCCAGGACATCAGCTTCACGCAGGTGCACCTTCCTAACCCAGTCGGCAATCGCCAGGTCAAGGTGACGTTTGAGAGCCTGCCGGCAGCCCAGTGATCCTTCTCGTAGACAACAGGGATTCCTATACCTTCAACCTCGCGCACCTCATCCATCGGGCTTCCGGCCAATTTCCGCTGGTGGTGCCAGCCGACGAGGTACAGCCCCAAGGCATCCCCCAGCGCGTGGCCGCGGGCGAGTTCACCCACGTGGTCATCTCCCCCGGCCCCGGCACTCCCGACAGGGACGCTGACTTCGCCGCCTCCCGCGCAGTGATCCAGGCCGCCGACGGCATCCCGGTCCTGGGAGTGTGCCTGGGCCACCAGGGCCTCGCGGTGCTCGCCGGCGCGGCGGTGACTCGCGCTCCAGAGCCGCGCCACGGCTTCATCAGCCAGATCGAGCACAGCGGCGAGGGCATCTTCGCCGGCATCCCGCAGGGCTTCAACGTGGTGCGCTACCACTCGCTCCACATCGAGGAAACCCCCGGTATCACCGTCCACGCACGCAGCGAAGACGGCATCATCCAGGGACTCGAAGTTGCAGGTCAGCCGCACTGGGGCGTGCAGTTCCACCCCGAGTCGGTCCTCTCCGAGTACGGCGAGCAGCTGGTCCGCAACTTCCTGGGGCTCTCCCCGCTTGACGACGCTCCCCCGACCTGGCGCCTCGCACACCGCACCGTGCCCGGTCCGATCAACTGCCAAGCCGTGGTTGCGGCACTACGCTCCACAGGCGAGAGCGACCACGCATTCTGGCTGGATTCGGCGGATCCGCGTGGCCGGTACTCGATCATCGGCGACGCCGCCGGCACTTTGAGCCGCGCCTGGCGCTATCAGCTTGGCGACGCTCCCGACATCCTCGCCGAGCTGGAAACCGAACTGGCCGCGCGCATCCACAACGCACCTGACCTCCCGTTCACCGGCGGCGTGGTTGGCTACCTGGGCTACGAGTGCGCCCAACTCACCCTGCCCGGCGCGGAACTGGGCCGCCACCGCTCCCCCTACCCGGACGCCTACTTCGTCCGCCCGCAGTCGTGGATCATCTACGACCACGAAACCGAAACCTCGCACCTGTGCTGCCTGCACACGGGCGAACAGGACGAGGAGACCGAACGCCTGCTCGCGCGCCTGGCTAACTCGCTGGCTGGGGTCGAGGAGGCTGGGAAGGGGGCGTCGATAAGCAATGGCTCCTGGAGGATGCCGGATTACGTGGAGCGGGTTGCGCGGGCGCAAGAGGAGCTCCGTGCGGGCGAGAGTTACGAAGTGTGCCTGACCGATACCTATACCGCGACGGCCACCGGCGACCTGTACCCGCAGCTCAGGACGCACAACCCGGCACCGTACGCAGCGCACCTGCGCTTCGGCGAGTTGGAGGTGCTCAGCGCGTCGCCGGAGCGTTTCCTTACCGTGCGCGGCGGCGTGGTGGAGGCGAAGCCGATCAAGGGCACCATCCCGCGCGCGCAGGACCCGGCTGAGCTGCAGCGGGACGCGAAGTCGCGCGCGGAGAACCTGATGATCGTGGACCTGTTGCGCAACGACCTCGGACGCGTCTGCGAGCCGGGCAGCGTCGAGGTGCCCCGCCTCATGGCTGTGGAGTCCTTCGCCACCGTGCACCAGCTTGTCTCCACCATCACGGGCCGCTTGCGTGCGGACGCTTCCCTCATCGACCTGATCCGCGCCACCTTCCCGCCCGGCTCCATGACCGGCGCGCCGAAGCTACGCACATGCGAAATCATCGAGCGCCTCGAGGACGGCCCCCGCGGAATCTACTCCGGTGCGCTGGGGTACTTGGGTTTCGACGGCCAGGCGGACCTATCCGTAGTCATCCGCACGGCTGTCCGCGTGGGCGAGCAGGTCACCGTGGGTGCCGGCGGCGCGATCGTGCTCGCCTCCGACCCTGCCGCCGAGGACGCGGAGAAGCAGCTCAAAGCCAACGCCGTACTCGGCGCGTGGGGGCCGTCGTGCTGAGCTTCGGGAGCTACGTGTGGCGCGACGGCGCATTCGTCGAGCGCGAACCGTCCGCCGGCCCCTTCGCCGTCGCCGACTCCTGGCGCCACTCCCGCGGCCGCACCAACGGCCTCGATCTGCACCTCGCGCGCTTCGAGCGCACCGCCGGGCCGCTGCCGGTGAGCTTCGTCGATGCCATGCTCGCGCTCTTGGACCCCGAAACCGAGCTCTTCCCCCGCATCGCGCTTGTTTCCGGGCTTTTGCTTTTCGACGTTCGCCCCGCACCCCCAGCCCGCGAAACCACCCGCTTGACCTGGGTTGACGCACCGGATCCGCGGACGCAGCCCCTGGTCAAGGGGCCGGATTTTGGTTCGCTCGCCGAGTACCGCCAGCGGTTCATGCTCCCGGGCACGGACGACGTTGTGATCTGCGAGCACGGCGCGGCCGCAGAAACGACCACCGGCGCGCTGGTGGCGTGGGATGGCGAGACACTTTTTGTCCCCGACGGTGTCTTCCTACCCAGTGTCACCATGGATCAGGTTGTTGCGAGGGCTGGGGCGCTTGGAGTGAGCGTCGAAAAGCGAAAGCTCACCCTTGATCTGGTAGCGCGGCAGCCGCTGTGGTTCCTGAACTCGCTGCACGGCGTGAGCCCGGTGAGCGAGGTGCGTGTGGGGCGCGACGTGCTCACGCCGCCTGCGCACCCCGACTCCGCCGAGTGGCAGCGCTGGTGGTGGGGCGAGTTCCGCCAGCGGGCGCGCTAGCCGGCACGTTGGCAGAGCACGCGGCCCGTGGCCGTGTCCAGCGAGGCCACCTCGGCCGGGGTTCCGTCCGCGATGATGCGGCCGCCCTCGGCACCGGCACCCGGCCCCATCTCGATGATGCGGTCGGCCTGCGCGAGGACATCGAGGTTGTGCTCGACCACGATCACGGTCTGGCCCACGTCCACCAGCGAGTTCAGCTCAGCCACCAGCAGCTCCACGTCCGCTGGGTGTAGGCCGGTGGTCGGTTCGTCGAGGAGGTACACCGTGTGGCCGCCGCGCGAATTGCGGGACCGCTGCAGCTCGGTGGCCAGCTTGATGCGCTGGGCCTCGCCGCCCGAGAGCTCCGGCGCGCCCTGCCCGAGGCGCAGATAACCCAGCCCGACGGCCTGCAGGGTCTCCACCGCGCGCAGGACCTTCGGCTCCTCCGCGAAGACGCCCGCTGCCTCATCCACGGTGAGGTCCAGCACCTCCGCGATGTTCAAGCCCTGCCACGTCACCTCGAGCGTCTCCTCGTTGTAGCGCGCGCCGCCGCAATGCGGGCAGGTGGTGTAAGAGCCGGGCAGAAACACCAACTCCACCTCGATCTTGCCGGCGCCGCCGCACGTCGGACATTGGCCCTGCTTCACGTTGTACGAAAACCGCGACACGGTCCACTTGCGACGCTTCGCCTCATCCTGCGCGGCAAAGAGCTTCCGGACACCGTCGAAAAGCCCTGTGTATGTGGCCAAGGTGGATCGCGGCGTGCGCCCGATCGGCGCTTGGGTGATCTGCACAACGCGGCTGACCTCATCAAAGCCGGCTTGTGCGCCAACGCTGAACGCAGCGCCCTCGTCCACCTCATCCGCTTGATCCTCATCGGTCACCGCGGATGCGCCTTCGCGCAAGACTGAAGCCAGGACGGTGCTGACCAGCGTGGACTTGCCGGACCCGGACACCCCCGCCACCGCGGTGAACTGGCCGAGGCCGAACTCCACGTCGAGGTTGTCGATTGTGCGCGCATTGATGCCTTGCAGGGAAAGGGAGGCAAATGGCGCCCGGGGAGCGTCGTTAAGCAGAAGCTCCCTGTTGTTCAGCGCACGCGCCGTGGGAGTGTCAGCCTGATACTCCCCCACCGGGCCGGAGTAGACGACCTTGCCGCCGCGCTCGCCGGCAAACGGGCCGACGTCCACCAGCCAATCGGCCTGCGCCACGAGATCCATGTCATGCTCCACCAGCAGCACCGAATTACCCGCGGCGACGAACTGGCGGCAGATGTCCAGCACCGCGCCCCGCTCCGCTGGGTGCAGGCCCGCCGAGGGCTCGTCGAGCACGTAAGCCACTCCGAAAAGCCCTGAGCGCAGCTGCGCAGCCAGGCGGATTCGCTGGAGCTCGCCTCCGCTCAAGCTTCTCGACGGTCGATCCAGACTCAAATGCCCCAGCCCAAGATCCAGCGCCGACTGTAGCGCCGGGAGAATCTGCTTGAGCAGCAACGCCTCCGCGGTGTTCGGGGCCGGCGACTGCGCGGCGAGGAGTTCGTGGACGCGGTCGAGTTGCAGTGCCCCGAGTTCGTCGATCGGAAGCCCTGCGTAGGTGACCTCGAGCGCACGCGGGTTCAGCCGCCGGCCGTGGCACGTGGGGCAGGTGCGCGTCTCCATGAACGACAAGACACGCTTGCGCAGCGTATCCGACTGCGTCTCCGCGAGCGTGTGCGTCAGGTAGCTCGCCACCGAGCGCCACGTGCCCTCATAGTTGCGCTGGATCTGGTCCGCACCCCGCAGGGGCTTTACGGTGACGACGGGGCGTTCTTCCGTGAACAAGATCCATTCCCGGTCCTCTTCCGGCAGGTCTTGCCACGGCGAATCAAGGTCGTAACCCAGCGTCTGCAGAATATCGTGGAAGTTCTTGCCCGCCCACGCGCCGGGCCACGCGGCGATGGCGCCCTCTTCAATCGACTTCGTCGGGTCCGGCACCATCGTCGCTTCCGTGGGCTCGTGCACCACACCCGTGCCCTGGCAGGTCGGGCACATCCCCTCCGGGGTGTTCGGCGAGAACGAGTCGGAATACAAACCGTGCGGGTTGTCGCCGGCGCGGGAATAGAGCAGCCGGATGCTGTTCGACAGCGCCGAGACCGTGCCCACCGTCGATCGTGCTCCTCCACCAGAGGTGGACTGCTCGAGCGCAACCGTCGGCGGCAATCCTTCTACCTGGCTTACCTGCGGATCCACCGCCGAGCCGATCAGCCTCCGCGCGAACGGCGCCACCGACTCGAAGTAGCGGCGCTGGCCCTCGCCGTGAATCGTGCCGAACGCCAGCGACGACTTCCCAGACCCGCTCACACCAGTCACCGCCACAAGTTTGCCGCGCGGAATATCTACGTCGACATTCTTGAGGTTGTGCAGGTGTGCGTCACGGATCTCAATGCCAGTCATTGGCCCGAGTGTACGGAAGACCGCGGGGGTGATTCGCTGCTCCGCGTCCTCGGACAAGCTCACGGGTCGACGGCGCTCGCCCACCCCTCGTGTCTCTTACCTCTCCGCGTACGTAGGCGTGACCGTCGGGATTTCTACGAGGTCCCTCTTGCGCGCCGGCATCGGCAAGGTGTTCCGCGACTGTGTGACGGCACGGTTCCCAAGCGGCGCCTCCAGTGTGACTACCATGCTGCGGCCGACGGCCAATGCGATGCACGCGTCCGGACCACCCTTGGGAGCACCGGAGTACAACGTGATGTTCACGGCCGTTGGGGATTCGCGCACCTGGACGTACTCCCCCGAGCACTCCGGCACGCCTGCCGTGTAAAAGATCCGGACCGCGTTAGGGTTGCCCTCCACACGTTCCCACCTATCCCATTCCGTCTTGGATACCAGGCGAAGGTCTCGCCGCAGTGGGGCATCAGTATCCCGGCGCGCCGGACCGGTGGGCTGGGTTGCGGGCAGGGTGGTGGGCTGCAATGAGGTTGCTAGCGTTGTGGCTGCTAGCGTTGTGGCTGCTAGCGTTGTGGCTGCTTGGGCTGTGGTCGCTTGGGCTGTGGTCGCTTGGGAGGAGCCGTCGGCACGTGACGATCCCGGCGCCACGACCGCCGCTACCAGCCCAATCACGGTGAAGAGCGCAGCGATGGTTGCGAGGATCTGCTCCACTGGGAGCGGAAAGTTAGGGCGCATACTTTGAGATGCTAGCTCCGAGCAGCTCATTGTTTCGGGGCGGCATTCCGCCGCGCGGAAAACCCTCAACTCTCACGTCAAGGTTCTCCGCAGTGCGGAAAACCCTCAATTCTCACGTCGAGGTTCTCCGCAGTGTGGAACCCGGCGGTAAGTTCCGCCGTGTGGAAAACTCTCAACTCTCACGTGAACGTTCTCCGCAGTGCGGAAAACCCTCAAGTCTCACGTCAAGGTTCTCTGCAGTGCGGAACCCGGCGGAAAATTCCGCCGTGGTGAAAACCCTCAACTCTCACGTCAAGGTTCTCCGCAGTGCGGAAAACCCTCAATTCTCACGTGAACGTTCTCCGCCGTGCGGAACCCGGCGGTAAGTTCCGCCGTGCGGAAAACCCTCAAGTCTCACGTAAGGTTCTCCGCAATGCGGAAAACCCGCAAGTCTCACGTCAAGGTTCTCCGCAGTGCGGAAAACCCTCAACTCTCACGTCAAGGTTCTCCGCAGTGCGGAACCGGCGGAAAGTTCCGCCGTGTGGAAAACTCTCAACTCTCACGTGAACGTTCTCCGCCGTGTGGAAAACTCTCAACTCTCACGTGAACGTTCTCCGCAGTGCGGAAAACCCTCAAGTCTCACGTCAAGGTTCTACGCCGTGCGGAAATAGCGTCGCTCAAATGTTGCGGATGGACATCATGCCTTGCCGCCGAGCGATCAGGCTTTGGATGATGATGGCCCCTGCACCAAGGCCGACACCGATCAGATCGGTGGACAAATCCGGTGCCATCAAAGTCAGGGCAGCTGCCGCAAAGAGGATCCGGATGATTGGGTTCACGTTGACCATGAAGTGGCCCTCGACGGCGACAGAGAGCAGCAGCACGCCAACCACACCGGTGATGGCCACGGTGATCGCCTGTGCGGCGTTGACATCTTGGAGCAGCATCGCCGGGTTGAAGACAAAGATGAACGGAATGATATATCCGGCGAGAGACAGCTTCATCGATTGGAAACCTGTCTTCACTGGGTCCGCGCCAGATAGTCCAGCGGCGGCAAATGAGGCGAGCGCCACAGGCGGAGTGATGTTTGCAAAGAGGCCGAAGTAGAACACGAACAGGTGGGCAACCAGTGGCTCAATACCCAGCTGGCCGAGGGCGGGCGCCGCCATCGTCGCGGTGATTCACTGGGTCCGCGCCAGATAGTCCAGCGGCGGCAAATGAGGCGAGCGCCACAGGCGGAGTGATGTTTGCAAAGAGGCCGAAGTAGAACACGAACAGGTGGGCAACCAGTGGCTCAATACCCAGCTGGCCGAGGGCGGGCGCCGCCATCGTCGCGGTGATGATGTACGTCGGGATGGAAGGCAGACCCATGCCGAGGATGATGCAGGCGATCATGGTGAGAATTAGCGAGAACAACAGATTGCCCGCGCCGATGGTCACGATGGCGTTCGCCAGCTTCACACCAAAGCCGGTGAGGGTGACCACGCCGACGATGATGCCAACCGCGGCACACGCCACGGAAACCGAGACGGAGGTCTTTGCGCCGTCTGCGAGCGAATCAACGATGTCCTTAAGGCTCATGCGGGTCGTGCTTCGCAGCTGTGCGACAACCAAGGTGACAAGGATGGTGAGCAACGCGGACAGCAGAATGGTGCGGCCCGAGAAAAAGAGCATGTAGATGAGGAAGATCAGCGGGATCATGAGGTGCCCGCGTTCCTTCATGACGTCCATCACCGCCGGAAGGTTCTCGCGGGAAATGCCTTTCAGCCCATCGCGGGTTGCGCGAAGGTGCACCTGAGCAATGACACCGAGGTAGTACAGCAGCGCCGGGATGAGGGCAGCGATTGCGATGTCGCGGTACGGCATGCCGAGGGTTTCAGCCATGATGAAGGCGGCGGCGCCCATGACCGGCGGGAGAATCTGGCCGCCCACCGACGCAGATGCCTCGACTGCGCCGGCGAACACCGGCTTGTATCCAACGCGCTTCATCAGCGGAATGGTGAATGCGCCGGTGGTCACCACGTTTGCAACTGCGGCACCGTTAATCGAACCGAGGAAGCCGGAAGCCACGACGGCAACTTTTGCCGGGCCGCCGCGGGACTGGCCGGCCAACGCGAGAGCGATGTCGTTGAAGAATTGGCCCATGCCGGATTTCTGCAGAACAGCACCGAACAACACGAACAGGAAGATGTAGGACGCGGCCACGCCAATGGCGGTGCCGAAGATGCCTTCGGTGGTCAGGTACAGGAAGTTGAACGTCGCATCCCAGTCGTACCCGCGGTGACGGAACATGCCCGGGATCTGCCGGCCAAAGACGGCGTAGAGCAGGAAGAGCACACCCAACACCGGCAGCGCCCAACCCGAAATTCGGCGTGCGGCCTCCAGCACAAGCAGCACCAAGATTCCGGCCATGATCACGTCCCACATCTCGGGGACGCCAGCGCGGCGCACGATGTCGTCGTAATTCACGTACACATACACCGCAGTCGCGATGGACAGTGCGATGAGGATGATGTCGTAGAACGGGATCTTCGTTCTCGATGCTTTCCGCACCGGCGGGTACAACGCGAACCCGAGAGTCAGCATCATCGCGACGTGGATCGAACGGTGCACAAGCACCGGAGGCGTGCCAAAGTACGCGGTCCACATGTGGTACAGCGACACCACTACCGCGAAGATCGTGATTGCCAGGGTCAGCGGGCGAGACGTAAAACTGCGTAAGCGGGATTCACGGTCAAACTCCTCAAGAATTCGCTGCGTGTCCTCTTCGCTGACCGGGGTCGCCAACGCGCCGTCAGGCAGCGCGCCGTCCGCGGTATCGGAAGTGAGTGTTGGTGCCGCTCCAGTGTTCGGCCCGAGCCCGTCGCCCGGGTTTGTGATTTTCGAAGACATGGTGGAAATCTCTCTACTTCTTACGTCATGTGACCTGTGCCCGCAGGAACCTGCGGTCGGAAAATTCATGTGCGATCACGGTCTCGGGCCGCGGGGTGTTGTACGAGATGGTGAGGGTGTGCTGCGTGTCGTTGGAGTGCACCCACGTGAGCTCAGGAACCTCGCGCTCAAGGTCGCTGATGTGGATGACACCATTTTCAATCGAGGTTGTGCCCCCGATGTCCGCCGGTGCTCCCGCGCCGTAGGACTTCAGGTACACGTCTGTGAGTTCAAACTGGGTGCCGTCAATGCGGTAGACCTCGGCCCACGGAGTCTTTTCGATGGAATGAATCCAGCGAAGTTCTATCTCCGCCACCTCACGGGCAGGCACATCAACAAACACCTCGCCGGAGCGCTGGTCCGAAACAACTAAGTGGTGCCGCCAGAGCCCTGAAACCAGGGCAGCCACCAGCAGTAAGGCCAGCGCAAGTACCGCTAGAAGTGCACCGACTTTCCGGCTCATATTCCAGCGGCCGTTGCTAGACCAGCGACACCCAACGCTCAGCGCTTGTTAGAGCGCGCCGACCTCCTCGAAGTAGCGGCGTGCACCCGGGTGAAGCTCCGTAGCCAAGCCGTCCTCGACGGATTCGAGGGTGATGCCCTTCGCTGCGTTGTGGGCGGAGTGGATCTCATCGAGGTTCTCGAAGAGTGCCTTGGTGATGGCGTACACCTGATCGTCGGAAAGGCTCGGGGAAACCAGCAGCTGGTTGGTGATTGCTGCCGTGGGCACGTCCTCAGCTTCGTCGTACGTGCCGCCCGGGATGGCGGACTTGTCGAAGAACGGGTACTTCTTCAACAGGGCATCCATGCCAGCGCCCTCAATTGGCACAACCACAACGTCTTCGGTGGTGACCAGGTCCATGACAGAGGAGTTCGGCAGGCCGGAGGTAACGAACGCAGCGTCGATCTGGCCGTTCTTCATCTGGTCGATGGCATCGGAGTAGGACAGGAAGTCCTCATTGATGTCGTCGTAGTTCATGCCGTGGGCGTCCAAGATCATCTGTGCGTTGAGCTCCACGCCGGAGTTCTTGTCGCCCACGCCAACACGCTTGCCGCGCAGGTCCTCGACGGACTTGATGCCGGACTTGGAAGTGGTCACAATCTGCACGTAGTTCGGGTACAGCGCGGTGATGGCCTTCAGCTCGTTGACCTTGCCCTTGCCCTCGAACGGGCCGGTGCCATCGATTGCCTGGCGGGTAGCGTCACCCATCGCGAACGCGACCTCGGCGTTGCCGTCAACCAGGAGCTGGATGTTCTCCACGGACGCACCGGTCGCCTGTACCGAAGAATCGGCGCCGAGCTCGCGGTTGAGAATCTGGGACATCGTTGCACCGATTTGGTAGTACGGGCCGGACGTGCCACCGGTTGCAATGGTGACAAAGTCGATGTTCGCGTCAGTAGAACCCGCCGTGCTGTCGGTCCCCTTGGTCTCGTTGGTGGCGCTCGGCGCGGCGGTGTTGTTGCCCGAATCCGAGCAGCCTGCCAGGACGAGAGAACCAGCCACGATAACTGCGGCAATGGCGCGAGTACGCATGATGACTCCTTGCTGTTGAGCTACAAAACGATCGACACCCCATCAATGTGAGCTGTGCGTACCTGCACCCTAACAGTGATTCGCATCTCACAGGCAAACTCCGACGTAATTGCGGCAAATTAGTTCGCACGCAAAAAACACCGCCTGCCGAGCGCGGGCTCGGGGCGGTGCTTTCCGACGTTCGTTTATAACCGCAAGGGTCTAGAACTGCGGGTTACGAGTATCCTCACCCAGCTGGTGCACGTGGATGGTGTTCGTGGTGCCGGAAACCCCCGGCGGGATGCCCGCGACAACAACCATGGTGTCGCCAATGTTGTACTCGTCGATCGAAAGCAGGGACTCATCGACAGTGCGGAGCATGTCGTCGGTGTCGTGCACCTCCGGGCAGAGGAAGGTCTCCACGCCCCAGGTCACCGCCAGCTGGGAACGCACCTGCTGCACCGGCGTGAACACCAGCAGCGGCAGGTCCGGGTGCAGGCGTGCCACGCGGCGTGCCGTGTCGCCGGAGGTGGTGAAAGTAACGATCGCGCGGGCGTTCAGGCGGTTCGCAATGTCGTTCGCGGAGAAGGAGATCACGCCGCGCTTGGTGCGCGGGATGTGGTTCAGCGGCGGCACAGTGCCCATGGTCTCCGCGGAGCGGACGATGCGCGCCATGGTACGGACAACGTTGTGCGGGTCCACACCCACCGAGGTCTCGCCGGAGAGCATGACGGCATCCGCGCCGTCGAGCACAGCGTTAGCCACGTCGGAAGCCTCCGCACGCGTCGGGCGGGAGTTCTCGATCATGGAGTCCAGCATCTGCGTAGCCACGATCACCGGCTTCGCGTTCTCGCGCGCGATCTGGATCACGCGCTTCTGTACCAGCGGCACCTGCTCGAGCGGGATCTCCACACCAAGGTCACCGCGGGCAACCATGATGGCGTCAAACGCCAGGACGATGGACTCGAGCGCATCAACTGCCTCAGGCTTCTCCAGCTTCGCAATGACGGGCACGCGGCGGCCAACCTCGTCCATGATCTCGTGGACCAGGTCAACGTCAGACGGGGAACGGACGAAGGACAGGGCGATCATGTCCACGCCCAAGCGCAGCGCGAAGCGGAGATCCTCCTTGTCCTTCTCGGACAGGGCCGGCACGGAAATGTCCATGCCCGGCAGGGACACGCCCTTGTTGTTGGACACCGGGCCACCCTCGGTGACGCGGCAGACGACATCGTTGCCGTCCACCTCGATGCACTCCAGGCCCACCTTGCCGTCGTCCACCAGCAGACGGTCGCCCGGCTTCGCGTCCTGGGCCAGGTTCTTGTACGTCGTCGAGACACGGTCGTGGGTGCCCTCGATATCGTCGACGGTGATGCGGACGATCTCGTCGGTCTCCCAATACGTCTTGCCGTCCCCCTCGAAGCGGCCGAGACGGATCTTCGGGCCCTGGAGGTCTGCCAGGATGCCGACGGCGTGGCCGGTCTCATCCGTCGCCTCGCGCACCCAGCGGTAGTTCTGCTCGTGGTCGGGGTAGTCACCGTGGGAGAAGTTCAGACGGGCGACATCCATGCCGTCCCGAACAAGTCCCAGAATTGCGTCTTTGCTGGCCACTGCCGGGCCCAGCGTACATACGATCTTGGTTCTTCTGTCCACGTCCCCCTAACCTAGACCTTTTTGTCTTCGAGTGCTCGTTGGGCGTTGTAGCCGGGGTCGACCTCCTCCGGCGTCTCGCGGCCCGGTTTTGCGCGGAGGAACATGACCACTGCGATGACGAAGAGGATCGCGGAAACCCAGGTGTTGACACGGAGCCCGAGGATGAGCGTGGCTTCGTCGGTACGCATGAGCTCGATGAAGAAGCGGCCGAAGGTGTAGCCGGCGACGTAGAGCCAGGTGACGCGGCCGTGGCCGAGGCGGAAGCGGCGGTCCGCCCAGATGAGCAGGGCGAAGATGAGGACGTTCCAGATCAGCTCGTAGAGGAACGTGGGGTGCACGCTGGCGATGACTTCGCCGGTGGAGCGGCCGGTGAGCGGTGCGTAGTTGCCCGCCTCATCCACGCGGTAGTACAGGTCCAGGGCCCACGGCAGGTCAGTGGGCGCGCCGTAGAGCTCCTGGTTGAACCAGTTCCCCAGGCGGCCAATGGCTTGCGCCAGGATCACGCCGGGCGCCAGCGCATCCGTGAGCGGGGCGAGGGGCAGGCCCTTGTGGCGCATGAGCAGCCAGATGGCGAAGGCACCGAGCATCACCGCACCCCAAATGCCCAGGCCGCCGCCGGCGATGTTGAACGCCTGCCAGGGGTCTTTGCCGGGGCCGAAGTATTTGTCGTGGTCCGTGATCACGTGGTACAACCGCCCGCCGATGATGCCGGCGGGAATGGCCACAAACGCCGCGTCCCACACCGTGTCCGGGTTGCCGCCGCGCGCTTCGTAGCGGCGGATACCGATCCACATGGCGACGGCGATGCCGGTCATGATGCACAGGGCGTACGCCCGGATGGGGATGGGACCGAGGTACCACACGCCCTGCGGCGGGGAGGGAATATTGGCCAGGATCATCGTTTGCACGCGAAACAGTATGCCCTACCGCCGCGATGCCCTACCGCCGCGACGGGCAGGAGGGGTGCTGCCCGGCGGCGGCGAGCTTGCGTGTGGCGGCGAAGATGTCGTCGCCGCTCATGATCGCCTCCGCGGCAAGGACTGCATCCGCGCCGCACGACGCCGCGTTCATCAGGTCGCGCACGCTGGTGACACCGCCCAGGCTGATTTTGATGACGTCACTGGGAAGCCCCGGCGCGATCTCAGCGAACGTGCCGGGGCGAAGGTCGTTGGTGTCAAAGGTCCAGGAGTTCACGGCGATGATGCTCGCCCCGGCCTCGAGAGCACGGTCCGCCTCTTGCGGGGTGCGGACCTCCGCAATCACGGCCATGCCGATGGATTCGGCGCGGTCGATCAACGCGATCAACCTCGCCTGCTCCAAGATGCCCACCTGCAGCGGCAGCGCGTCCGCGCCGTAACAGCGGGCCTCGTGGATTTGATACGGGTCCACGATCACGTCGCGGCACACCATGGGAAGCGCTACCGCGGCGCGGGCTTGGGCCATGTCGTGCAACGAGCCGTCGAAACGCAGGCGCTCGGTCTGGCAGGCGATCAGGTGCGCCCCACCCTCCTCGATGGCGCGCGCGACGTCCGCGATGTCCCGGCGCGCGACACCGGTCGGGCCGTAAACGGGAGAGTTGAGCTTGATCTCTGCGATAACGCCGCAGCCGGAGCGCAACAGTGCCGCACGGGCGTCCCGGGTGGGGTCCGGCATGGTGCGGGACCGGGCCTTGATCTCCTGGAAGGGCACGCTCGCTTCGCGTTTTGCAACGTCGCGCAGCACGCCGGCGACAACGTCGTTCACCGCGCTCGGTGCGAGCATGACCACCTCCCGCTGAAGCGTCGTGCAGGGATAAGGGCTTCAAGGGGTTAGGGTAGTTGGCCACCTGCGCGGAGCGGAAATCAGGCCCGCGGGTGCTCCTCGGTCGGGTCAATGTCCGCGTCGAGCGCGTCCCACATCACGCGGCCAGAATCCGGCTGCGCGTGCAAATCCTCCCGGATGTGCTCGCGGCGCACCGTCTCCTTCTCGTACTTGTTCAGTTTCGGTGCGTCCGCGCCCGGCTTCGCTGCGGCCAGCACGCCGCCGACAACGGCAAGCACGCACCCTATTAGCGCCATAACGGGGCCGAAACGGCCGACGTCCGCGGCGGCGATCTCGGCCCACTCCGCAATCGCAGCCCCCTGCTGGCCGGCGGCAGAGGCATCTGCGCCGGAGGTGAGGATGGCGTGGATACGCTCCGGGTCTGCCCCCTTGACCAGCAGCGACACCTTGAGCAAGATCGTATCCCCATCGCAATCCAGCGCCACGGACTCCACGTGCTGCACGTTGCCGCTGGTTTCGCCCTTAATCCAGTAATCGCCCCGGGAGCGCGAGTAGTACGTGCCCCTCCGGGTGGCCAGGGTGTGCGCCAGCGCGTGATCATCCATCCACGCCATCATCAGCACTTCCCCGCTCTCCGCCGCCTGCACCACCGCGGGCACCAGGCCCTGCTCGTTGCGCTTCAAACGCTTTGCGACGCTCTCTTCCAGCACGTATTCGTCGACGTTCATCTATCGCACCTCAAATCCGGCGTCGGCAAGCGTGCGCTTGACCTCGGGGATGGAAACCTCCCCGAAGTGGAAGATGGAAGCCGCGAGCACCGCATCGGCCCCGGCTGCGACGGCCGGCGGGAAGTGCTCCGCGCGGCCCGCGCCGCCGGACGCGATGACGGGGATGTGGACGGCATCGCGCACGATGCGGAGCAGTTCAAGGTCGAAGCCGGCCTTCGTGCCGTCGCCGTCCATGGAGTTCAGCAGGATCTCGCCCACCCCCAGGTCCTGGCCGGTGCGGGCCCACTCGATGGCGTCGATGCCGGCGGACTTGGTGCCGCCGTGCGTGGTCACCTCGAAGCCGGAGGGCTGGGGCGCACCGCCTTCTGGCACGCGTCGCGCGTCGACGGAGAGGACGATGCACTGGGAGCCGAACTCCTCCGCCAGCTCGCGCAGGAGCTCCGGGCGGGTGATCGCCGCGGTATTCACGCTGACCTTGTCCGCGCCGGCGCGCAGGAGTTCGCGCACGTCGTCCGCACTACGCACGCCGCCGCCCACGGTGAGCGGGATGAACACCTGCTCCGCGGTGCGCCGCACCACCTCGAGCATGGTGCCCCGCCCCTCCTTGGATGCGGTGACATCCAGGAAGGTCAGCTCGTCCGCGCCCTCCTCGCCGTACCGCTTGGCCAGCTCAACTGGGTCGCCGGCGTCGCGGAGGTTTGCAAAATTCACGCCCTTGACCACGCGTCCGTTGTCCACGTCGAGGCACGGGATGATTCTGACGGCAACGGCCATGTCTGCTCCTTTGCTGCGCCACAGCCAGGCGCGCGGTTACTGTACGCGCAACATCGTACTCAGCGCCGTCGCATGCGCCGCAGGCGTGCCCGCTATAGCCCCAGCCGCACCGATCTGCCACGGCGCGCCCTCCACGTCCGTGACCACGCCCCCGGCGTTGCGGCCCAGCAGCACGCCAGCCGCGTTGTCCCAGATGTGCGGGGAGAAACTCACCGCCGCCTGGTAGATACCCAGGGCGACAAACGCCAGGTCCACGCCCACGGAACCGGAAATGCGCGGGCGCAGTTCCGTCTTAGCCAGCGCGCCCACCAGGTCGAGGCGCATAGACGCGGGGAACCGCTGGCGGTCATCCGAACCGACGGACCCGACACCGATCTGGGCCGCCGCCGACGTTTCCTGGCCGATAGCGGGCAGCGCCTCCCCGTTCAGCAGTACCGGCCCATCCCCCACCGTGTGCAGCTCCATGCCTAGAAGCGGGATGTCCGTCACCGCCAACACCGGCTCCCCATCGAGGATGAGGGAGACAAGGATCGCGCAGTTGGGATTGCCGGAGGAGTAATTCGACGTGCCGTCAATCGGGTCGACCACCCAGCACGCCTGAGGGTTCATCTCCCCGCCCTGCTCCTCGCCGAACACGTCAATGCCGGTCTCGCCGCCGAGGCGGGCGCGCAGCAGCCGCTCGATCTCCAGGTCCGCCTCAGTAGCAAAGTCACCCTTGCCCTTGTACAGCGCTGGCGCATCACCCAGGCGTTCCATGAACACGCCGCGCGCTTCGTGCACGGCGGCAAGCGCAACGTCGGCGTACTGGGAAAGCATGAGGCTTACTGTAACGCCGCGACCGCGTCCAGCGCCTCGCGCAACGTAAAGCGGCGCTCATACAACGCCTTGCCGATGATCACGGAGTCGATGCCTTCGTCCTGGAATTCGGCCAGCCCCAAAACGTCGTCAAGCGTGGCAATGCCCCCGGACGCCGTCACGGCCGCATCGGTGGCGGCGACGACATCGCGCAGCAGATCCACGTTCGGTCCGGCCAGCGTGCCGTCCTTGCTTACGTCTGTGACCACGAAACGGGTGCAGCCTGCGGCGTCGAAGCGCTCGAGCACTTCCCAGAGATCGCCACCATCGCTGGTCCAGCCGTTGCCCTTGGTGCGCCACTGGCCGTCCTCTTCCCGCACCGCGAGATCGATGGCAACCCGGTCTCCGTAGCGCGAGATCACGTCCACCATCCAGTCCGGGTTCTTAAGCGCCGCGGTGCCAATGTTCACCCGGCGCGCGCCGGTGGCAAGGGCCCGTTCGAGCGAGGCGTCGTCCCGAATACCGCCGGTCAGCTCCACATCAATGTCCAGCGTGCGGGTGATCTCCGCCATCAGCTCATGATTGGAACCCCGGCCGAACGCCGCATCCAAGTCCACGAAGTGCAGCCACTGCGCGCCCTGCTCCTGCCACTCAAGCGCGGCCTCCAGCGGCGCGCCGTAGACCTTCTCGGTGCCCGCTTCGCCTTGGTCCAAGCGGACGGCGCGCCCGTCCACCACATCAACAGCTGGTAGCAGTGTGAAACCCATGGCTCCAACCCTAACCGAGGGTACGCACCCAGTTCCTTAACAGGTGCAACCCCGCCTCCCCGGACTTCTCCGGGTGGAACTGCGTGGCCCACAGCGGGCCGTTCTCAACCGCGGCAATGAACCGGCTCGGCCCATGCTGCGCCCAGGTCACGCGCGGGTAGGCAATGTACTCATCCGCCTCCAGAGGAAACTCGCGCACGCCGTAGGAATGCACGAAGTAGAAGCGCGTTTCCGGGTCAAGGCCGGCGAACATCGCGCTATCGGCCGGCGCCTCGACGGTGTTCCACCCCATGTGCGGCAGCACCGGGGCTTCAAGCTTTTCGACGGTTCCGGGCCACTCTCCCAGCCCCTGAGCATCCACCCCGTGTTCCACGCCGCGCTCAAACATCACCTGCATGCCCACGCAGATGCCCAGCACCGGGCGGCCGCCGGCGAGACGCTGGCCAACGATGCGCGGCGCCTGCACCGCTTTGAGCCCGCGCATGCAGGCGTCGAACGCGCCGACACCCGGCACCACCAGTCCATCCGCCTCAACGGCAGTGGTTGGATCCTGCGTTACCTCCACCTGTGCACCCACGTGCTCCAGCGCGCGCTGCGCGGAGCGGAGGTTGCCGGCACCGTAGTCCAGCAGGGCAACACGCGGGGAGGCCGATACCGGGGAAGCGTCAGTTGTCATGTGGCGAAAGTCTAGCGCCTCCGGGTCTAGCGTTCCGGGCGCGGGCGCTCACTGACGCGGTAGCGGCGCGGGGCCTGTACGGACTTGAGCCGAACGGCCAAGTTGTTCACCTCTACAACGCGGTGGCGGCCCAGGCGGCGGTCCGCCAAGGTGACCGCAAGGCCGATGAGGATCACCGCGCTGGCGAGGCCGAACATGGGCGCAAACGCCATGGTGGTGAGCAGCATGCCGTAGAACGTGGACCCCAACCCGGTGCCGCCGTCGAAAGAGATGTTCCAGATCGCAGAGGCCTGGGATGCCTTATCCCGCGGGAGGCGGTAGAACATCAGCGTCAGCGCCTCATTCTGCACGGCACCGAAGCCGGCGCCGTAGAACAGGACGGCAATCAGCATCGTCCACACCGGTAGCTCAAGCGCCAGGATGATGGCCATCATGAGCACGCCCGCAGCCGCCGCGACCTGGAACGGGATGAGCACGGTGCCGGGCTGGCCCTTGCGGTCCATCACGCGGCCGGCGTAGTAGCGCGAGATCATCGCCGCGAAATTGGACAGGCCCAGCATCAGGCCGCCCAGCGCGGCCCCGCGCACCGGATCCAGGTCACGCATGGATGCCGGCAGGAAGTTCGTGATCGCGCCGTAGGCGGTGGTGACAAACATGAGGGCCAGCGCTGGCACCAGCACGAGGTGCCAGGTGGGGACACGGATCGCGCCGGTGGTGGCGGGCTCCGCCTCCGGCGTGGGGATAGACGGGATCAGCAGCGACGCGAACAGCGCGGACAAGCCAACCACCGCACCGATGGCGTAGACGGCGTTGTAGCCGATGAGGTCCACCAAAGCGAGGCCTGTCGGCAGCGCCAGCATTTGTGCTGCGCCCACCACAAGGCCCAGCGCACCGGTGGCGCTGCCCAGGAGGCGAAGCGGCACAAGCTCCGCCACAATCGCGGCCTCCGCGACGGAGAGTGCGCCGAACCCGACACCGCGGATCGCGCTGACGGTGAGCAGCACCACCGGGTCCATGCCCAGCATGTACCCGAACGCTGGGGCACCGAGGAACCACCGCACCGATGGCGTAGACGGCGTTGTAGCCGATGAGGTCCACCAAAGCGAGGCCTGTCGGCAGCGCCAGCATTTGTGCTGCGCCCACCACAAGGCCCAGCGCACCGGTGGCGCTGCCCAGGAGGCGAAGCGGCACAAGCTCCGCCACAATCGCGGCCTCCGCGACGGAGAGTGCGCCGAACCCGACACCGCGGATCGCGCTGACGGTGAGCAGCACCACCGGGTCCATGCCCAGCATGTACCCGAACGCTGGGGCACCGAGGAGTAGCGCCGAGACGCTCATCACCAAGCGGTACCCTGCCACCCGCAGCAGCCACGGCGTGAACATCTGCGTAATCACCGTGGCCAGCATGAACACGCCGGTACTCAGGCCGGCAAGTGTTTCGCTGTGCCCGGCGTCGATAACCGCGGTAGGCACTACTGGCAGGAGCATGGACCACGCGCCGAACGCAGCACCCACGGCAACGAGGACGGGTATCAACCCGCGGGCGCGCCAGACGCTTGTCAGGCTTTCTACCTCCGCCGGGGTGAGCGGTGCGCGGGAACGTGCGATCGGCCCTGCCAGTGCCATGGTGGTGTGGTCTGCCCCTTCCTACTGCGTCAGTACTACAGCGCGCCCTTTGTGGACGGCACGCCGGTGATTCGTGCATCCTTGCTCACGGCCTCGCGCAGCGCGCGGGCGACGGCCTTGTATTCCGCCTCGGTGATGTGGTGCGGGTCCCGACCGTACCTCACGTTCACGTGCAGCGTGGTGCGAGAGTTGTACGCCAGCGTTTCAAAGAAGTGGCGGTTGATCACCGTGGCGTAGTGACCACCGATGATCTGGTGCACCATGTGCTCCGGCTCGCCGTGCATGACAAAGTACGGCCTGCCCGAGAAATCGACCACGGCCTCCACCAACGTCTCATCCATCGGCAGCAGCATGGAGCCGAAGCGCCGGATGCCGGCCTTATCCCCGATTGCATCCGCCAGCGCCCACCCTAGGGTGATCGCCGTGTCTTCCACGGTGTGGTGCGCGTCAATCTCCACGTCGCCCTTTGCGTGGACCGTGAGGTCGAACGCCCCGTGGGTGCCAAAGGCGGTCAGCATGTGGTCGAAGAACGGCAGGCCCGTGTCAATATCAACCTTGCCGCTGCCGTCCAGGTTGATCTCCACCGAAATGTCGGACTCGCTGGTGGTACGTATCCAGCCCGATGGTCACCCGCAGGCGGCCGGGCACCCCCACGTCGCGGATCAGCACCCCGCGGTCCAGGAACTGCTGCCACGCGACGTGGGAATCCTCGAAGTGCCCGAAGAACAGGAAGTTGGACTCGCTGGGCACGACATCGTAGCCCATTGCGGTCAGCGCAGCCTGCACCCGCTCACGTTCCTGGGCAAGCTTTGCGACGTTCGCAAGGGTCTCCTCCGCATGCCGCAGCGCCACCGTCGCCGCCGCCTGGGACAGCACGGAGAGGTGGTACGGCAAGCGCACCAGCATCACGGCCTCCACAAAGGCGGGGGCAGCTACGAAGTACCCCAGGCGCGCGCCCGCGAAATCGAAGGCCTTACTCATCGTGCGGGACACGACCAGCTTTTCCGGGTAGCGCTCCAGCAGCTCAGCGCTGGACGGAGAGGGCGAAAACTCGGCGTAGGCCTCATCCACAATCACAATGCCCGGCGCTGCCTGGATGATCCGCTCGATGTCTTCCAGCGCAGTCACGTCACCCGTCGGGTTGTTCGGCGTGGTCACAAACACGATGTCCGGCTGCCGCTCTGCGATAGCCGCAAGCGCAACCTCAAGGTCGATGCGGTAGTCCTCCCCGCGCGACACGCCGATGAAGTCGGTCTGCGTGCCTGCTGCCAGGATCGGATGCATGGAGTAGCTGGGGGTGAAACCCATGGCGCTGCGCCCCGGGCCGCCAAACGCCTGGAGCAGTTGCTGCAGGATCTCGTTGGACCCGTTCGCGGCCCACACGTTGTCGCGGGTGACGGCCACACCAGTCTGCCCAGTCACGTACGCCGCCAGTGCGTCTCGCAGCTCCACCGCATCGCGCTCCGGGTAGCGGTTGAGCGTGGACGCGGCCTTGCCCACTGCCTCCACCAGCTCGTCGATCAGCGCCTGGGACGGCGGATACGGGTTCTCGTTCGTGTTCAGCGCCACCGGCACCTCAAGCTGCGGTGCGCCGTACGCGGTCTTGCCGCGCAACTCTTCGCGCAGCGGCAGCGCTTCAATGCTGGTCGCCGTCGCCAGCGTCCCTTCCTGAAACTCCATGGCCTACTCCCCTTCCGCGGTACCGTCGTTCAGCCGCGCGGTAATCGCCTCGCCGTGCGCGGGCAGCTGCTCATCCTCGGCCAGCGCAATGATGTGCTCGCCGATCTCCACCAGCGCAGCTGCGTCATACTCAATCAAGTTCACCGGCTTGAGGAAGGTGTGCGTGGACAGGCCGGCGTTGAACCGCGCGGTCCCGGACGTCGGCAGCACGTGGTTCGACCCGGCCGCGTAATCGCCCAGCGGCACAGGCGAGTGCGGCCCGACAAAGATCGCGCCGGCGTTGACAATCTGCTCCGCCACCTCGCGCGCGTTCTCCGTGTGAATCTCCAAGTGCTCCGCCGCGTAGGCGTTAGCGACGGTGATGGCGGCGGAGCAATCGTCCACAAGCACGATGCCCGACTGCTCCCCGCCGAGGGCAGACGCGGCGCGCTCCGAGTTGAGCGTCTGAGCCGCACGCTTTTCGACGATCCCCTGCACCGCATCCGCAAGTTCCACCGTATCTGTAATAAGCACGCTCGCTGCCTGCTCATCGTGCTCCGCCTGGGAAATCAGGTCCACCGCGACGTAATCCGGATTGGCCGAGGCATCCGCGATGATGGCGATCTCGCTGGGCCCGGCCTCCGCGTCAATGCCCACCACGCCGTTGACCAGGCGCTTCGCGGCGGCGACGAAGATGTTACCGGGGCCGGTCACCATGTCCACCGGCTCCAGGGCGGCCGCATCGTCGCCGTAGGCCATCAGGGCGATCGCTTGCGCTCCGCCAACGGCCCACACTTCATCCACGCCCAGCAGCGCGCACGCGGCGAGGATGGTGGGGTGCGGCCACCCGCCGAAATCAGCCTGCGGCGGCGTGCACACCACCATGGAGGACGCGCCCGCCTCCTGGGCCGGAATGACGTTCATGAGCACGCTTGACGGGTAGACCGCCTTGCCGCCGGGAACGTAGAGACCCACGCGCGCGACGGGGATGAAGGTCTCCGTCACCGTGGCGCCGGGGCCCAGCGTGGTGGTGTGCGCCTTGGGCTTCTGATCTGCGTGGACCGCCCGGATGCGGGCAATCGCCTCCTCGAGTGCCGCGCGCAGGCGCGGGGAGAGCTGCTCTTCGGCTGCGCGGATGACCTCTTCCGGCACGCGGACGGACTCTGGACGGATGCCGTCGAACTGCTCGCCGTATTCCAGCGCCTTGGCCGCGCCGTGGTCGCGCACGTCCTGCACAATCGGCGCCACCGTGGGCAGCACCTTCGACACATCTACGCCGCCGCGGGGCAGCACCCGGCGTAGTTCAGCAGTGGACGGGGTCTGGCCCCGCAGGTCCGTCAGGCGCAGCACAATTAGCCTCCTGGAGCAGTGGGTGGTTACCCGCTTCGAGTCTGTTACCCGCCTTAGTCTAGGGCCACCGCCGGCCGGATCCCCGCGCGGGCCTCTGCGCGCGCAAGGCGGGAGAGCTCGAGGAAGCTCGCCAGCCAGAACGTGGCGGCTGCAACGAGCGGTGCCACCAACCACGCCACGTGCGGGTCCACCGACGGCGCAAGGGTAAACGGAGCGCTATTCGCGCTCTCCGAGTGCGATGGCACCGGGTACAACGCGCGCACGGTGAGCTCCCCGGCGGCAAACACGGTGAACGCGGATGCGCCTGCCACAGCGGTAAGCCACATGAGCTCACCAAACCCGCCTGCTACCTCGCGCTTCGCCGTCTGGACCAGCGCTATGACGCCAAGTACAGCACCGATAACGGCGGCGATGATTGCCAGCCACGCCACAGCCGCGAATTCGACGCTGTCCGCGCTGGCAGCCTGGTCAACTACCGCTGCCCCGTCCACAAACGCCACCGTGTAGGTGGGGCGCAGAAAGCCCCACACCACCCCGCCGACCAGCCCTAGCAGGAGTCCGGCAGCCAAAAGCCCCGCTCCTGCGCCGAACGCGCGCGGGTAGCGGGGCGTGGTTCGCGCCACGGCCATTAGCCGTTGCAGACCTTCCAGCGGCCGTCTTCCTTGGCAAAGAGCTGGACCTGAGACGCGTTGCCCTCAGAGTTAGAGGTGGACACCGTGGCGGAGGCGCGGTTGCCGTCAATGCGCACGTCCGTAACCTTCACGTCGGTCTTCGGGATGTTAATGGTGCCGCCCTGCGCCTCCTGGGCGCGCATCATCTGCTCGACCATGTCGAGGGTCAGGCCCTGGCGCTCAAACTCCTCGAGTGCCGGCTGGCGCACCGCAGCACACGAGTTGTCCAAGATCGTGCGGGTCCAGGTAGCGAAGGAATCCGGGTTGGTCACCTTGCGCACCACGTCTTCCATCTGCTTGCGGTCTGCCTCAGAGCCTTCCTTACCGGTGGTGATCGGCTCGTAGGTGGGGATCTCCACCTGGCCGTTCTCAAACGGGTTCGCAATGGTCGGTACCGCACCGCCAGCGGCCGCGCCCGGGTTCTGGTTGTTCGCCGGCGCCTTGGAGGTGGTTTTCGCAGCGGAGCTCTTCGGCTCCTTGGACTCCTTACCGTCCTTAGACTCTTCGGCCTTCGCGGTATCCTCCGCAGCCGCAGTCTCCTCAGCCGCCACAGCATCCGTGGTCTCCCCGGCCGCTACATCCGCGGTCGCAGCACCCGGAGCCGTTGCCGCGGTGGATAGACCGCCGCTGGCGGTGTCCTCTTTCTCACCGCAGGCGCTGAGGCTCAGCGCAAGGGCCAACGCGGTTAGGCTCGCCGCTGCGGCCTTCTTGGAAGTGGTGGTCAGGGTCACGAATATCGCTCCTCTAAAACGTGCCTTGGGAGTACAACAGCGAGCATTGTAACAACGCCAAGCTGGGGCAAGTGTCAGCTACGGGTGCCAACCATCTGGGTGGTTTCTGTGAGGTCGCCGTCAGTGCACGGCTACAGTTGGGCCGTATGCAGCTGTCCCGCGAGGCGATTACTACCGCCGCTGTCAACATCCTTGACGCATACGGCCTCGCGGATGTTTCCATGCGCCGTGTCGCCACCACCCTCAGAGTCGCTCCGGGCGCCTTGTACTGGCACATCGAGAACAAGCAGGAACTCATCGCATCCATGGCGGCGGCCATTGTGGCGCCCGTGGTCGCGTCCCCACCGGAAGACCCTCGTGCCCTCGCCGCCGCGCTGCGCCGCGCCGTCCTAAGTGTTCGCGACGGCGCAGAGGTGGTGATGAGCGCGATCGGCCAGCCGGAGGCGCAGGTTGGACGGGACCTCGCGGAGACATTCTCGCGGGTTGTGGCCGCGTGGTCGGCGCAGCGATCGTCGGCACGCAATGTGCGCGCGGCCGCGAGCGGCCTGCTCCACCTCACCCTGGGTGCCGCCGCGGTGCAGCAGTCCGCGGAGCAGCTCGCGGACGCCACAGGGGCTGAGCGTGACGACGATGCGGAGGCAGCCGCCGAGCACGCCACGGCGGTGGAACTGATGTTGGGTGGACTGGGTTGCACTACGATTAGTCGGCATGACTGAAACTACCAATCAGCCCGCAGCCCAGGATTCCGCGCCGGAAACCTGGCCGGGCTCTGCCTACCCGCTCGGTTCCACGTACGACGGTGCAGGCACGAACTTCGCCATTTTCTCTGCAGTGGCGGAGAAGGTTGAACTCTGCCTGATCGACGAGGACGGCGCGGAGACCCGCGTTGAGCTCCAGGAAGTGGACAACTACGTCTGGCACGCCTACCTACCCGGCATCGCCCCCGGCCAGCGCTACGGCTACCGCATCCACGGCCCGTGGGACCCGCAGAACGGCAAGCGCTGCGACGCGACCAAGCTGCTGGTGGACCCGTACGCCCGCGCCTTCGACGGCGAGTTTGACCAGCACTCTTCCCTCTTCTCCTATGACATTCACGCAGAGGAGCCGGGCACGGGCCGCAACGAGGAGGACTCCCTCGGCCACACCATGCTCTCCGTGGTGATCAACCCGTTCTTCGACTGGGGCGATGACCGCTCCCCCAACATTCCGGATGAAGAGGCCGTGATCTACGAATGCCACGTGAAGGGCATGACGCAGATGCACCCGGATATCCCGGAGAACCTGCGCGGCACCTACGCCGGCATGGCGCACCCCGCGATGGTGGAGTACCTCTCCGACCTCGGCGTGACGTCTGTGGAGCTTTTGCCGGTGCACCAGTTCCTGCAGGACGACCGCCTGCGCGACCTGGGCTTGCGCAACTACTGGGGCTACAACACCTTCGGCTTCTTCGCGCCGGAGAACAACTACGCGTCCTCCGACAAGCCGGGCGACGCTGTGGCTGAGTTCAAGCAGATGGTGCGCGCGTACCACGAGGCCGGGATGGAGATCATCCTGGACGTGGTGTACAACCACACCGCCGAGGGCAACCACCTCGGCCCAACCATCGCGTTCCGCGGCATTGACAATGAGGCGTACTACCGCCTGGTGGACGGCGACCGGTTCCACTACATGGATTACACCGGCACCGGCAACTCCTTCAACGTGCGCGACCCGCACTCCCTGCAGCTGATCATGGATTCGCTGCGCTACTGGGTCACCGAGATGCACGTGGACGGCTTCCGCTTCGACCTCGCCTCCACTCTGGCGCGCGAATTCTCCGACGTGGACCGTCTGGCCACCTTCTTCGACCTGGTGCAGCAGGATCCGGTTGTGTCCCAGGTGAAGCTGATCGCCGAGCCATGGGATGTGGGCGAGAACGGCTACCAGGTGGGCAACTTCCCGCCGCTGTGGAGCGAGTGGAACGGTAAGTACCGCGACACCATGCGCGATTTCTGGCGCGGCGAGACGTCCACCTTGGGCGAGTTCGCGTCCCGCCTCACCGGCTCTTCCGACCTGTACCAGCACAACGGCCGCCGCCCGACGGCGTCCATCAATTTCATCACGGCGCACGACGGCTTCACGCTCAATGACTTGGTGAGCTACAACGAGAAGCACAACGAAGCTAACGGCGAGGACAACCGGGACGGCGAGAGCCACAACCGCTCCTGGAACTGCGGTGAAGAGGGCCCGACGGAGGACCCGGAGATCCAGCAGCTGCGCGCGCAGCAGCGCCGCAACTTCCTCACCACGCTGCTGCTGTCCCAGGGCACCCCGATGCTCGCGCACGGCGACGAGTTCGCCCGTACGCAGGGCGGCAACAACAACGTCTACTGCCAGGACAACGAGATTGCGTGGATGAACTGGGACCGCTTGGAGGAGGCGCAGGACCTCCACGCATTCACTAAGCGCCTGATTGCCATCCGCAAGAAGCACCCGGTGTTCCGCCGCCGCCGCTTCCTCTCCGGCGGTGCGCTGGGTGAGGATGTGGTGGATCGCGAGATCGCCTGGCTGGTCCCGGACGGTCAGCTGATGACCCAGAGTGACTGGGACTACGCCTTCGGCAAGGCGCTCATGGTGTACCTCAACGGCGACGCCATCACGGAGGAGGACCGCCGAGGCCGCAAGGTCAGCGACGATTCCTTTGTGCTGATGTTCAACGCCCACTTCGAGGACATCGAGTTCACGGTGCCGCCGAAGCAGTTCGGCGGGGCGTGGGAGATCCTGATCGACACCACCGAGCCGCTGGGCTACCCCGTGGAGAAGGCAGTGTTGGCCGCAGGCGATACGGTAGTTATCCCGGCCCGCTCCACGGCTGTGCTCAAGCAGGTTGAGCCGCCGGTGCGCAACTAGAAGGAGGAACGCAACAACGTGATTTCGGCTCACGGTGCCCAGGTGACAGTGACTAATGAGGAGATCACTGTCACACCGACCCCGCTTGCCGCTTCCCTTGCGGGGAGCAGCGCAGCACGCAGCCTGGCTATTGCCGACGTCCGCTCGGTGACCGCCACCCCAGGCGATGCCTGGACGCCGGCTGCGGTAGCAATTGATGCCGGGGCCGGCACCGTGACCATCACGTTTCCTCCCGGGGATGCCTCCGGGCCGGAAGACCTCGCCGCGCTGATCACCGAGGCGATGCAGGGCGAGGCGCCTGACGTGGCTCCGCTGGACGGCCACGCCGGCATACCCGGCTTCAGCTTCGTCGCCCTCGATGTGGAGACGGCGAACCAGCACTGGGGCTCCATCTGCCAGATCGGCATGGTGAAAATCGTGGACGGCGAGGAAGTGGAGCGCGTCTCCTGGCTGTGCACCCCGCCGGCCGGCATCGACGAGTTCGATCCCTACAACGTGGCAATCCACGGCATTACCAGCGAAAAGGTTGCGGATTCCCCCAATGTGGGCGACCTGATTGACGGGGTCAGCGACTTCGTCGGCGACCTACCCTTGGTGGCGCACAACGCCCAGTTCGACGTAACAGCACTGCGCAACGCCTGCGTGGCTACGAGGCGCCCTATCCCGCGCATGATGTTCGCCTGCACGCTTGCCCAATCCCGCGCCACGGCCCTCGACGTGCTCAACCACCGCCTGCCCACCCTCGCGGAATTCTTCGAGGTCGCGCTGGACAACCACCATGACGCGGCAGCGGACGCAGCCGCCTGCGCAGGCATCATGGTGGGCCTTGCCAGGCGCGCCGCGCATGAGGGCTCGCTCATGAGCTTCGTGCACAACACCGGCTTCGCGCTCGGCTCGCTTGACGACGTCCGCGTGACCCCGGTGTTGCGTGACCGCTCCGGGGCGACCCGCGCCATGCAGGCCAAGCGGGTTGCGGAGGCGGGTTTGTTGGCCGCTGTCGGTGCCGTCGCCACGCCGCAGGGCTCCAACCAGTCGGGGCCGAGCGATGCCGGGGAGCGCCCGCGGGAGCAGCGCGCGGCGGCGCCACGCAATCAGGCTCAGCGCAATCAAGCGCCGTGGCAGGCGGTCGCTACCCCGGACACTATTCCGGACCCGAACCCCGAGGCGGATCCAGACTCCCCGCTCTACGGCCAGAATGTGACGCTGACGGGGGACTTCGAGCCCTACGACAAGGGCGAGCTGTGGAACGGCATCGCGCATCACGGCGGCACGGTGGGCAAGAACGTGACCAAGAAGACCACGATCTTGGTTGCGGGCGAGTGGGCGACGATGACCACGAAGGAAAAACGCGCCCGCGAGCTGCAGGAGAAAGGCCAAGAGATCGAAATCTGGCCAGCCTCGAAGCTGTTTGCAGTCCTGGGGCTCGCCGCTGAATAGTGCATGGAACCGGACGCGCATTTTCTGCGTCTAATACCCATGCACCTCACCGGAAACTCGTCACCGTCCTCGCCACTGTCCCTGTCAGACCGTCAATCAGAAGCCCTCGGGCGCTTGCGCCCCCGCCTCGCGCGCCGGGATCAACTCGCCGGATCATCCTCACGCGGGTGGGTCACCCCAGGCTGCGGGGCATCCACGGCATTCATCAGCCTCTCCCCTGGCCTTGTCTGCGTCTTTGATGGGCCGGAAAGACAGGGTTTGACCCACCAAGAAATCGGCTCGCTCGGGGTCAGCGTGCATCAGGCCTGGAACGCCGCCGCGGCCGCGTTGCGCGCCACGGCGTTGCGCGGTGCCGGGGTGGAGTTTTCGGTCCGGCCCGCGTCAGTGCGCCTAACGGGTGCCGCGCCCGCCGGTTTTGAAGTGCGGGATGGACGGGGATCCACCGCTGCCGCCTGGCTCGCCCACCCAGCCACGTTCGATGTGATCAACCGGCACTTCGGATGTGTGCTGAACACTGAAGCACCCTTGACATACCTCTCACGCGACCAACGGGAACTGTTCGTGTTCGCAGTGCCGGAGGAGGAGGTTGTCTCCTCACTCGGTGCCCGCGGGGTAATGCGCTATTCCTTAGGTTTTCCCCTCATGGTGCCCATTGCTCCCGCCATGGCGGCCAACCTGTAGCTACGCTTGAGTCGGTGCGTCGCCAGAGATCCCGGCGGTGCCTCAGCTACGTATCAAAGGAGCGTCACCCACCCATGCGCAGGCCGATTACCTCCACGTACCGCGTGCAACTGCGCGGCCCGCTCGCGGACCCGTCAGGGCGCGGGTTCGGCTTCGCGGACGCTGCGGAGCAGATTCCGTACCTGCGGGCGCTGGGAGTGTCCCACATCTACCTCTCCCCGATCTTCGCCGCGGTGCGGGAATCGAACCATAACTACGACGTGACGGATCCGACCATTGTGAATCCGGAGCTCGGCGGCATCGAGGGCCTGCGGGAGCTGGCGCAGGTGGCGCACGAGGCCGGGATTGGCATCGTGTTGGACATCGTGCCCAACCACCTCGGCGTGGAAACGCCGCGGACAAACCGTTGGTGGTGGGACGTGCTGAAACACGGCCAAGACTCTGAGTTCGCCTGCTACTTCGACATTGACTGGCACGAGGATAACGGCGCCGGCGGCAAGCTGGGCATGCCGGTCCTGGGCAAGGAGGGCGACGAGGACAAGCTGACCCTGACCCACCTCGGGCCGGAGGAGTTTCCGGAAGGGTCCGCGCCCGACGGCGAGGACGTGCTGGCGTACTACGACTCCTACTTCCCGCTCGCCCCGGGCAGCTACGAGTCGCTGGAGGATGACCCGCGCGAGGTGTACGAACGCCAGGCATACCGCCTGATGTTCTGGCGTGACGGGGTGATCTCCTACCGCCGCTTCTTCTCCGTGAACGGACTAGCGGGCATCCGCCAGGAGGACCCGCTGGTGTTCGAAAACTCGCACCGCACCCTGCGCCAGCTCATCGCCGAGGACCTTATCGACGGCATCCGGGTGGACCACCCGGACGGACTGACCGACCCGTTTGAGTACCTGACCCGCCTGCGGGACCTGATTGGCCAGGATCGCTGGCTGGTGGTGGAGAAGATTCTCGGCGTCACCGAACCACTCGACCCGCGCCTGAACGTGGACGGCACTACGGGTTACGACGCAATGCGCGAGCTAGACGGCATCTTCGTCGACCGTGCAGCGGAGGATTCGCTGAGCATGCTCGCGCTCCAGCAGTCCGGCTCCACTTGGGACGAGGCGGCTATCTTGGCTGCGGAGCACCAGCTCAAGCGCGAGGTCGCCGGTGCTGAGCTCGGCGCCGAGATCCGCCGATTGGTGCGCGCAATCCGCCGGGACAACTTCTCCACCGCGGGGCAAGAGGTTTCCGACGAAGCGTTGACCGAAACCGTGATCGAACTGGTGGCCGCCATCCCCGTCTACCGGGCGGACTACCGCTCCCTGTCCAGGATTACCTCGTCGGTGATTGCGGAGATGGCGAGAAAGTTTCCGTCGAGAAGCGATGCCCTTGACCTGATTGCCGCGGCGATGCTTGCGGAGGGCGAGGCGAAGACCCGTTTTGCCCAGGTGTGCGGCGCGGTGATGGCGAAGGGTGTGGAAGACACGCTGTTCTACCGCGCAAGCCGCCTCGTCGCCCTGCAAGAGGTGGGCGGCGCGCCGGGACGCTTCGGCGTGGGTGGGGCTGAGTTCCACTTGCTGCAGCAGGAGCGCGCGCAGCTGTGGCCGCTGGCGATGACGACGCTGACCACGCACGACACGAAGCGCACCGAGGACACTCGCGCTCGCATGCTGGAGATCACCGAGGCGCCCAACGAGTTCGCGGAGTTGGTGCGGCAGGTGGCGGCGATGGTGCCCCCGCCGGACGCGGCGACGGGGCACTTCCTGATCCAGAACTTCATCGGCGTGTGGCCGGCGGATGGCAACGTCACCGACGCATTGCGCGACAGACTGCATGAGTACGCGGTGAAAGCGGTGCGCGAGGCCGGGATCAAGTCCTCCTGGTTCGACCAGGACCAGGCCTACGAGCAGGCGGTGAAGGATTGGATTGACGCGCTGCTCTTCGGCCCGGTGGCGGGCCAGATCACGGAGTTCGCGGCGCGCCTGCACCGCGGCGGTGTGCAGGTATCGCTGGGACGAAAGGTGCTGCAGCTTGTGGGCGCGGGCGTGCCGGATACCTACCAGGGGCAGGAGTTCATGGACTTCTCTCTGGTGGACCCGGATAACCGCCGTTTTGTGGACTACACCGCTCGCCACCAGGCGCTGGAGCAGTACCTGGATGCGGCGGAGGCGGAAGACTTCGACCTCGGCGGGTACCTGGAAGCATCCGGCGACGCGGCCACGGACCGCGCCAAGCAGATTATCGTCCGCGAGGGTTTGCACCTGCGCCGCCAGCACGCAGACGTGTTCTTGCGCGGCGAGCACCAGGCCGTCTTCGCCGTGGGCCAGGCGCACGAGCACTTGGTGGGCATTGCCCGCGGGGACGCAGCAGTGGGAGGGGCCAAGGGCCTCAGCGTAATCGCGCTGGCCACGCGCCGCCCGCTCGCGCTGGAAGCCGCGGGAGGGTGGGGCGAGACCACCGTGCAACTCCCGGAGGGCGACTGGGTGGATCGGCTCACCGGCCGCACCTACAGCGGCGTGGTGCCGGTGGCGGACGTGCTGGCCACGCTCCCCACCGCAATGCTGGTGTCCGCCCGCTTGACCGAAGCCAGCAGGCTCTAGAAAGACACGCAATGGCCGCACAACCACCCCGCCAGGAACAACCGAAGGTGCCGGACGCCACCATCGCCCGGCTGGGTTCCACCTACGCAGAATGGGTGAAGACGCAACCCGACGCGGCGGCGACGTTCCGCAACGCACTGCACGAGCTTATGCGTGACGCCGGCGTGAAGTTCGACCGCGTCGACGTGCGGGTGAAAACATGGCCGTCGTTGAAAGCGAAGGCGCGCAAGCTCGACGACAACGGCCAGCCGCTCTACCCGGACCCGTGGAACGATATCCGCGACATCATCGGCGCGCGCGTCACTGTGCTGCACTCCACCGAAATCCCGGCGGTGCAGCGCCTGCTGGCGGACGAATTCGAGGTCCTGCGCAGCGTGGACAAAGCCCAGGAAACCCGCATTGCCGGCGGCTTCGGCTACGGCTCCCACCACCTCCAGGTGCAGGTCACGCAGCATTCCGAGGGACTGGAAGACTACGTGGGACAAATCTTCGAGGTCCAGGTCCGCACCGTGCTGCAGCACGCGTGGGCGGAGTTCGAGCACGACATCCGCTACAAGCGGGCCGCCGGGGTGAAGGTGGACCCGCAGGTGGACCGCGCGTTCACACTCGCAGCCGGCCTGATCGAGCTGGCAGACCAGCAGTTCGACCAGATCGCCGAGATCACCGAGCCGCAGCGTCACGCACCTGCGGCCGCCGCGCAGGCAGCTACAGAGGCGAGCGCAGACCTGTCGGCCGAAACGCTGCCCGGTATGCTGACCATGCTGCTGGGACCGGGCTTTCCCCTCTCCCGCGCCAACGATTACCGCTTCCTCACCGAACTGCTGCGCATCCACGGGATCGAGCAGGTGTCCCAGCTGGCGGATCTGTGCAACCCGGCGGACATTGAGGCAGTGTCCAACTCCCTCAAGCACCCGTTCGTGCCGGGCCAGGTGCGCATAGTGGATGACTTGCTGCTCAACCGCTTCGGCACCGAGCACATCGAACGCACCTGGGATGCCGGCAACCGGCCGAAGGAGCGCCGCGCCAGACTCACCCGCCGCCTCGGCAGGCTGCGCGGAACTGGCTAAAGCAGGGCGGCGCGGGCTAACCGCGGCCCAGCAGGCGGTCTGTTTCGCGCCGTTCCTTCTTGGTCGGTCGGCCGGCGCCGCGGTCGCGTTTGGGCAGCGTGGCAAAAATGTCCATCGGCGGCGGGGGCGGCGAGATGTCGATGTAGCACTGGCGCGCAAGCGGCGCGCCCACGCGCTTGCGCAGCGTCGCGGTGACCTCGAACTCAAGGTAGCGGTGGTCTTTCCACACGCGCACCTTGTCGCCGGGGACAACTTGGGCGGCGGGCTTGACGCTTTCGTCGTTAAGCTTCACGTGCCCGGCGCGCACGGCTTCGGCGGCCTGGCTGCGGGTTTTGAAGATGCGGACGGCCCACAGCCATGCGTCAATGCGCACGGCTCCGGAGCCGATGGCATCTGCGCCGTTAGTACTCGTCAACGTGGTTGACAATCTTCTGGGCTTTGTTCCAGTTGGTCCAGCCGCCCACCACGGCGATGACGAAACCGATGATGAGCAGGGACCACGTCTGGGTCAGAAGCGCCAGCACCACACCGCCGGCCACGCCGCCGCCGGCCCACATCGCGGCGTTGTTCATGTACTTGCGCATGGCTTGCTTGCGCATCTCAATCGGGTTGTTGGGGCGGGGCTGCATCGTCATGGCAGCTAGTTTAGCGTGCGCATCACACCCCTAGCTCCACCCACTGCTGGCCCGCGGCCTTGACGGTTGCGGTGCCTTGGGTGGCGGCTGCCAAAGTAGCGTCGATACGCTCCCGCTCCCCCGGGTCGAACGCCAGGGTGTAGGTGGCAAGGGAGCCGTACTCCACGCCCACCACTTCGATGCCCTGGTGGCGCAGCTCCGCCTCGATCCGGCCGGCGTCCGCATGCGGCAGGCCCACGGTGGCCAGGTGTTTCAGCGTTCGCTCGCGGCGATCCACTTTGGCCACGGCCTCGGAGACCGCATCGGTGTAGGCGCTGACCAGCCCGCCGGTGCCCAACTTCACGCCGCCGAAATAGCGGATCACCACCGCGCAGATGTCCAGCATCCCGGAGCCTTTCAATACCTCCAGCATGGGTTTGCCAGCGGTGCCGGACGGCTCGCCGTCGTCGGAGGAGCGCTCGATGGGCTGCGCCCCGTCCACGTGCACGATGAAGGCGGAGCAGTGGTGGCGCGCGTCCGGGTACGCTTCCCGCGCCTGGTGGATCAGGTCTCGTGCCGCATCTTCGCTGGCAGCCCGGTTCACCCAGGTGATGAAGCGGGAGCGCTTAATCTCCAGCTCGTGGGTCACAAGCTCTGCTGTGGGCAGGACGTATCCGGTGTGCATGGGGTGTGAAGTCTACCCTGGAGGTATGACGAATGAGCAGTTTGACGTTTGGGCTCCCCACGCGCGCGAGGTGCGCCTGACCCTGGAGGGCACGCGCCACGACATGGCCGGCGACCCCACCCGGGCCGGCTGGTGGGTCCTGGACCCCGCCGTCGCCGTCCCCGCCGCAGGTCAGCGCTACGCTTTTTCGCTTTTCGACGGCACCGAGTGGTCCAAGCCCCTGCCCGACCCGCGCAGTCGCAGCCAGCCGGATGGCGTGCACGGATCCTCCGAGGTGGTTGACACCGATTTCCCCTGGACGGACGACGGTTGGACCGGCATCCACCTGAAGGACCAGGTGCTCTATGAGCTGCACGTGGGCACCTTCACGGAGGAGGGCACGTTCGACGGCGTGGCCGCCAAGCTGGACTACCTCGCGGCGCTGGGCGTGAACGCCATCGAGCTCATGCCGGTACAGCCGTTCGCCGGCAACCGCAACTGGGGCTACGACGGCGTGGACTGGCTGGCCGTCCACGCAGGCTACGGCGGGCCGGAAGGGCTGAAGCGGCTTGTGGATGCGGCGCACGCGAAAGGCATCGCCGTGATCTTGGACGTGGTGTACAACCACTTCGGCCCAGAAGGCAACTACTGCGGGCTCTTCGGCCCCTATACCACCGCCGGGCGCACCGACTGGGGCGACGTGGTCAACATCTCCGGACCGGGCTCCGACGAGGTGCGCGCCTACATCTTGGACGCCGTGGACCAGTGGCTGGGTGAGTTCCATGTGGACGGCCTCCGCCTGGACGCCGTGCAGGCGTACGACGACCGCCGCGCGTACTCCATCATGGAGGAGATCCGGAAGGTGGCGGACGCGAACGCGGCCCGCGACGGCGTGCCGCGCACCATCATCGGCGAGACGGACCAGAACGATCCGCGCATTGTCAACGACGAATCCCGCGGCGGCTACGGCCTTTCCGCCCAGTGGCTGGACGATGTGCACCACAGCGTGCACACCCTGCTCACCGGCGAGCTGCAGGGCTACTACCAGGACTACGGCAGCATCGAGATCTTGGCGGACACGCTGCAGCACGCCTACCGCTTCCGCGACACGTACTCCGCCTACCGCGCCCGTACCCACGGCCGCGCGCTGGACCTCTCACACGTGGCGCCCTGGCGGATGATCACGTACACCACCAACCACGACCAGACGGGTAACCGGGCGGTGGGCGATCGGCCGTCGGCAAGCTTGAGCCCCGAGCAACTCACCCTGCGCGCGGCGGTGATCCTGCTCTCCCCCTTCACCCCGATGCTGTTTATGGGCGAGGAGTTCGGCGCGCTAACGCCGTTCCCCTTCTTTGTCTCGCACGGCAGCGAGGAGCTCAACCGCATGACGCGCGAGGGCCGCCTCCAAGAGTTCGCGCGCCAGGGATGGAACTCCAGCGACGTGCCCGACCCCTCCTCCCCCGACACCTTCCACGCCGCGCGCCTGGACTGGGAGTTCGGGGAGCGGGAGCAGAAGCTTTACGACGCTTACTCGACCCTCCTTAAGCTCCGGAAGGACCACGGTTTTTCCCGCGACGATTTGCGCACGCTTGAGGTCAACCACGGCGAGGCCTGGCTGACCATGGGCGAAGCGGGTAACCCCATCGTGCTCGCCGCCAATTTCAGCGATGCCCAGGTGGAGGTGCCCGTGGGTGGGGAGCTGGTGTACAGCTTCACTGCGCCGCAGGTTGGAGAGGCGAGCACCACCCTGGACCCGTGGGGTTTCGCGGTGATCTCTACGCAGTAGCGGCTGGCTGGGCCGGTTGGGCCTAGCCGGAGACGATGTATTCGTACTCCGGCGTGCCCGGCATCAGCCGGCGGCACTCAATCGGGGATGCCGCCATGCGCTCCAGCAGCGGATCCAGGTCGCTCGCGCGGGTGAGCTCGAGGCCCACCAGCGCGGCGCCGGTTTCGCGGTTGTTCTTCTTCAGGTACTCGAACAGCACAATGTCATCGTCCGGGCCGAGGATGTCCGTGAGGAAGGTGCGCAGCTGGCCCGGCTCCTGCGGGAAGTTGACCAGGAAGTAGTGGCGCAGGCCCCGGTGCACCAGGGAACGCTCCATCACCTCGGCGTAACGCAGCACGTCATTGTTCCCGCCGGAGATGATGCACACAACGGTGGAGCCCGGCTGGATCTTCAGCTGAGTAAGGCCCGCGACGCTCAGCGCGCCCGCCGGTTCCGCGATAATGCCCTCGTTCTGGTACAGCGCGAGCATCTCGGTGCACACTGCGCCCTCGTCCACCTGCAGCAAGTGCGTGCGTCCCTGATTGCGCTCAATCACCTCGTACGGGAACGCGCCGATGCGCTTGACCGCCGCACCGTCCACGAACGGGTCAATCGTTTCCAGCGTGACCGGCCCGCCGTGCTCCATCGCAGCGTGGAGGCTGGCCGCCCCGCGCGGCTCCACGCCCACGATGGCGGTCCGCGGCGACATGTCCGCGAAGTAGGACGCCACGCCGGCGAACAGCCCGCCGCCGCCCACCGGCACCACGATCGTGTCCAGCTCGCGGCCCAGTCCGGTCAGCTGCGCCAGCACCTCCGCGGCCACCGTGCCTTGGCCGATCACCGTGTCGCGGGCATCAAACGGCTCCACCAGCGTCGCGCCGCGGGCAGCCGCATCCTCGCGGGCCGCCTGGGCGGCCTCGTCGAACGTGTTGCCCGTGACCACCAGCTCAATGTTTTCCCCGCCATGCACCCGGATTCGGTCCCGCTTCTGCTTCGGCGTGGGCTTAGGCACGAAGATCTTGCCCTGAATCCCCAGCGCACGGCACGCGTACGCCACACCCTGGGCGTGGTTGCCGGCGCTAGCCGCCACGACGCCCGCCGCCCGGTCCTCCTCCGAAAGACCCGAAATGTTGTAGTACGCCCCGCGGATCTTGTAGGAGCGCACGTCCTGCAAATCTTCGCGCTTCAGGTACACCTGAGCTCCGGTGGCCTCAGACAGACGCGGGCAGAACTGCAGCGGGGTCGGCTCAATCACGGAGGAGATGCGGGCCTGCGCCGCTTGAATGTCGGCGGCGTGGACAGGCTGGAACTCAGTCATGGTGGCTCATTCTATCCCCGCCGCCACCCCGCGACCGCGTTGCCTGCCGTTCACCTGCGCTCCACCCGCAGGTCACTTTGCTGACGTATACATAAAACTGTCCTTAGTTTCCCTGCCGAAAGGTTTGCCGTGACTCTGTCCCGTTCCGCCGTCGCCCTCACCACCGCCGCTGCCGTATCCCTCGCGTCGCTTGCCCCCGCTTCTGCGGCGGTGGTGGCCAACCCCACCTACCACCAGGCTGATGCCGCATCGGTGAAGATGGCCGCGATCGGTTCCTACGGCGCCGGCATCTTCAACGAGTCCGCAGCCGAGATCGTCGCCTACCACCCGGCGTCCAAGCGCATCCTGACCGTCAACGCCAACTCCGGCAAGATCGATGTGCTCGACGCCGCGGACCCCACCGCACCGCAGAAGATCGGCGAGGTCTTCGGCGGCGAGGGGACCACCATCAACTCGGTGTCCGTGCGCCCGGACGGCCTGGCTGTAGCCACCGTCGAGCCCTCGGACAAGACCGCAGCCGGGGAGGTCATCTTCTTTAACGCGGGTGCTGAGGAAGTTGGCGCCGTGCTCGGCCGCGTCGGTGTCGGTTCCCTGCCCGACATGGTCACCGTCACCCCGGACGGCAAGTACGCACTGGTGGCCAACGAGGGCGAGCCCGCCGAGGACTACTCCGTAGACCCCGAGGGTTCCGTCTCCGTGATCGCGTTGCCGGAAGGCGTTGCCGCGGCCAAGCAGGAGGACGTCCGCACCGCAGGCTTCACTACCTTCAACGAGCCGGGCGCGCTGCCGACCGGCGTCCACATCTTCGGCCAGGTCGGCGCCTCCACCACCGTCGCCCAGAACCTCGAGCCGGAGTACATTGCTGTCGACGGCGGCAAGGCCTACGTCACGCTGCAGGAGAACAACGCCATCGCAGTGGTGGACATCGCAGCCGCGAAGGTGGAGCGCATCTTCCCGCTCGGCTACCAGGACCGCCTGAAGGTCCCGGCGGACATCTCCGACAAGGACAAAAAGATCAACATCGCGAACTGGCCGGTCAAGGGCATCCTGCAGCCGGACTCCATTGCGGCCTACAACGTCGGCGGCAAGACCTACCTGGTCACGGCCAACGAGGGCGACGCCCGCGACTGGGAGGCGTACTCCGAGGAGGCCCGCGTCAAGGACCTGGGCAAGAAGGACCTGGCCCCGATCTGCGAGGGCTTCAACGGCTGGGACGCCGAGAAGATCAAGGATTTTGCCAAGGATGAGAACGCTGGCCGCCTGAAGATCACCACCGCATTCGGCCTGGACGCGGACAAGGGCTGCTACAACGAGATCTACGCGTTCGGCGGCCGCAGCTTCTCCATCTTCGACGCCGCCTCCGGTGAGCGCGTGTTCGACTCCGGCGCCGAGTTCGAGACGATCACCTCGAAGATCCTGTCCGGCTACTTCAACACCAACCACTCCGAGAACGGCCTGGAGAGCCGTTCCGACGACAAGTCTGTCGAGCCCGAGGGCGTTGCCGTCGGCGAGATCGACGGCCGCACCTACGCCTTCATTGGCTTCGAGCGCCTCGGCGGCGTGATGGTGTACGACATCACCGACCCGGCGAAGGCGACCTACCAGGCCTACATCAACAACCGCGACTTCACCGTCAACATGGAGGACGAGGAGAAGGCGGGCAACACCGCGGCGGCCCTGGCAAAGGTTGGCGACCTGGGCGCCGAGGGCCTGGCGTTCGTCCCCGCCAAGGACTCCCCTAACGGGAAGAACCTTGTGCTGGTGGGCAACGAGGTCTCTGGCACCACCACCGTCTTCCAGGTGGACTCCCTGACCCAGGAGGAGGCACCCGCAACGGGTTCGGTGAGCGAGTCCAGCTCCAAGGCAGGCAAGATCATCGGCTACCTGGTGGCCGCGCTTGCTGTCCTGGCCGGCGTTGCATACTTCGCAGCGCCGATGCTCGGCTTCACGCTCTAACGAGATCGCTCCGGCACCGCACAGCCCACCCGCACCCTTTCGAACAGGTGCGGGTGGGCTGTGTTTTGTGGGAAAACCTGCTAATTTTCTAGCCATCCTCAACGCGGTCGGCTCTGGCCCCGCAGTTCGTTTCACCACAAGATAAGGGCGCAACAGTACCGCTATGAACTCCCGCAACGCCATCGCCGCGCTGACCGTAACCGGCCTCTGCCTCACCGGCATCGCCACCACCAACGCGCAGGCAGACACCACTCCCGCCAGCCCCACCACGGCCGCCGCTTCCCCGACCACGACCTCTCCGGCCGCATCCACCACCACGACGGCTGCCTCGGGCACGACTGCCTCGGGCACGACCGTAACCGCTACCCCGGACCCGAACGCGCCGGTGACCACCGTGGTCACCGTGACCGCCCCGGCCGTCACCGTCACCCCGACCCCGGCGAACGATGCCAGCTCCAGGATGATGGAGGCCAGCTCCTTGTCCGAGCGCGGCCTGAACTTCTTCGCGACGCTCAACGGCATCATCGTGGTCTTGGGCGGCCTCATCCAGGCACTCACGGTCCTGGCAGCCGTCTCCCCGCAGTTCCGGGAGATGCTGGCGGGCTTCTTCGTGTAAAAGCGAACGTCGAAAAGCGTTTCAGCCCAGGATTCCAGGGCCCATCGTGGCCTTGAGGTCCCCCATCAGGCTGGCGGAGCGCTCTACGCGCAAGTGGTCGCCGAGGACGAGGAGCTGGCTGTGCTCCCCGTTGACGAGGTTGAGGTACACGTCCGCGTCGCCCGGGTTGTTGGCCAGCACCTGCTTCAGGCGCGCGATGTTGTCCACCGTGCACTGATCCGTGCGCATGGTCAGGCGCACGGGCAGACCTGCGCCGCCGCCGGGGCCGAGCTCCGGCACCTTCACATCGTCGCCGAACAGGCTCATCCTGTCGTCTCGCCAGGACACGTGCGCCTTGACCAGGATGATGTTGTCCTCCACGATCTGGGGCGCGACTAGCGCGTACACCTTGTTGAACAGGAGGACTTCCACCTGGGCACCGTGGTGGTCCTCGATGGTCACAATCGCCCACGGCGAGCCGTCCTTCTTGGAGAACCGCCTATCGACGGAAGAAATCAGCCCACCAATTGTCACCTCCGCGCCATGGCGCAGCTCGCCCGCAAGGATTGTGGTGAGCTGCGTATCCGTCTGGGCCTCAATCGCTTCCTCGAAGCCGTCCAGCGGGTGGCCGGACACGTACAGGCCCAGCATCTCGCGCTCGAGTGCGAGCTTGTGCTTGCGCTCCCACTCATCGTCCGGCACCTCTACCGCGAACATGGAGGATGCACCCTCCTCTTCCCCGCCGAACGCGGCGAAAAGGTCGAACTGGCCCTTGTCCGCAGCCTTTTTGGTGGACAGCACGGAATCTACCGCGTCCTCCTGGATCAGCATGAGACCCTTGCGAGGGTGGCCCAGTGAATCGAACGCGCCGGCCTTGATCAGCGATTCTGTAATGCGCTTGTTGCAGGCAAGCAGGTCAATCTTGTCCAGGTAGTCGGAGAAACTGGTGAACTGGCCCTTGGTGCGGCGAGTTTCCTTGATGGACTCCACTACTTCGGCACCGACGTTGCGCACGGCGGCGAGGCCGTAGCGCACGTCTTCGCCCACAGCGACGAAGTTCTCCTCACTCTCATTGATGTCCGGCTGCAGGACGCTCACACCCATGTGGCGGCAGTCGGAGAGGTAGATGGCGGACTTGTCCTTCTTGTCGCCCACGGAGGTGAGCAGCGCCGCCATGTACTCCGCGGTGTAGTTCGCCTTCATGTACGCCGTCCAGTAGGACACCAGCGCGTAACCCGCGGCGTGGGACTTGTTGAACGCGTAGGACGCGAAGGGTTCGATCGTGCCCCACAGCGCGTCCACCGCGTCCTTGGAGTACCCGTTGGAGAACATGCCCTCCGAGAACGTCTTGTACTCCTTGGCCAGCACCTCCGGCTTCTTCTTACCCATCGCCTTGCGGAAGCCGTCTGCTTGGCCGGCGGAGTAGTTGGCCACCTTCTGGGAGATGTTCATGATCTGCTCTTGGTAGACGATCAGGCCGTACGTCTCATCCAGAATCTCCTTCAGCGGCTCCTCCAACTCCGGGTGGATCGGCGTGATGGGCTTGCGGCCGTTTTTGCGGTCCGCGTAATCCCAGTGCGCGTTCACACCCATCGGGCCCGGGCGGTAAAGCGCCAGCGACGCCACAATATCGTTGAACCCGGTCGGCTTCATGCGCTTCAGCAGCTCCTGCATGCCGCCGGAGTCCAGCTGGAACACGCCCAGGGTGTCGCCGCGGGACAGCAGCTCATACACCGCCGGGTTATCCGTATCCAGCGCCTCGAGGTCGATCTCCTCGCCGCGGTTCTTCTGCACATTCTCCAGCGCGTCGCCCAACACGGTGAGGTTGCGCAGCCCCAGGAAGTCCATCTTCAGCAGACCAATGGCCTCGCAGGCCGGGTAGTCCCAGCCGGTGATCAAGGCGCCGTCCGCCGGGCGCTTCCACATCGGGATGTGGTCCATCAACGGCACGGACGCCATGATCACCGCGCAGGCGTGGACGCCGGCCTGGCGCACTACACCCTCGAGGCCGCGCGCGGTCTCGTAAATCTTCGCCACGTCCGGGTCGGTCTCGATGAGGGAGCGCACCTCGGCCGCCTCCGCGTAGCGGGCGTGCTCCGGGTCCGTGATGCCGGCGAGCGGAATGTCCTTCGCCATGATCGCCGGCGGCAGCGCGGCGTTGATGCGGTCCGCCATCTGGAAGCCCGGCTGGCCGAAGTTCACCTTCGCCGAGTCCTTGATCGCCTGCTTCGTCTTCACCGTGCCGAAGGTGATCACCTGCGCAATCTTGTCCTCGCCCCAGCGCTGGGCGGCGTAGGTGATCATCTCGCCGCGGCGGCGATCGTCAAAGTCGATATCAATATCCGGCGCACTCGGGCGCTCCGGGTTCAAGAAACGCTCGAAGAGCAGGCCGTGCTCCATCGGGTCGATGTTGGTGATGGTCAGCGCGTACGCCACCAGCGAGCCGGCCGCGGAACCACGGCCCGGACCGACACGAATGCCAATCTCGCGGGCGTGCTTGATTAGCTCCGCCACGATGAGGAAGTAGGACGGGTAGCCCTTCATGTCGATGACGTCGATTTCATAGCTCGCCCGCTCGATGTACTCGGCTGGCACCTCGCCGCCGTCGAAACGCTCCTTGAGCCCCTTCATCACCTCCTGGCGCAACCAGGTGGTGGGGGTTTCGCCCTCGGGGACGTCGGCGATCGGCATGCGGTCGTGCGGGTGCTCCTCCCACAGCTCCCCGTAGTCGCCCACGCGCTCCGCGATCCAGAGCGTGTTGTCGCAGCCGTCCGGGACCTCGGAATCCCACAAGTCGCGCATTTGCTCGGCGGACTTGATGTAGTAGCCCGTGCCGTCGAACTTGAAGCGGTCCGGGTCCATGAGCGTCTTGCCGGTTTGCACGCAGAGCATGGCCTCGTGCGCAGGTGCCTGTGACTCGAGGACGTAGTGGCAGTCATTGGTCACCAGCGGCGGCAGGTCCAGCGCTTGGCCGATACGCAGCAGGTCCTCGCGCACGCGGCGCTCAATGTGCAGGCCGTGGTCCATCAGCTCCAGGAAGTAGTTGTCCCTGCCGTAGATGTCCTGCCACATCGCGGCCGCCTCGAGCGCCTGGTCGTACTGCCCCAGGCGCAGGCGCGTCTGCACGTCGCCGGACGGGCAGCCCGTGGTGGCGATGATGCCGTCCGCGTGCTCCGCAATCAGCTCCGCGTCCATGCGCGGCCACTTGCCCAACTGGCCCTCGTAGGACGCGAGCGAGGACAGCTTGAACAGGTTTCGCAAGCCCGTCGCATTCTCCGCCAGCATCGTCTGGTGCAGGTAGGCACCGGAAGCGGAGACATCGTCCGACTTCTGGTCCGGCGTACCCCACAGCTGGCGCTTCTTGTCAAAGCGGCTTCCCGGCGCCATGTACGCCTCGATGCCGATAATCGGCTTGATGTCCGCCGCCACCATCCTGCGGTAAAAGGCGTTCGATCCGAACATATTGCCGTGATCTGTCATGCCCACCGCGGGCATGCCCTGGCGGGTGACCTCCTCCGCCAGCAGGTCCACCTTGGCCATGCCGTCCAGCATGGAAAACTCGGTGTGGTTGTGCAGGTGGACGAAGGAGGATTGCTTGGCCATGCCCGAGATTGTAGCCGGGGGACCTGGCCCCGCCTACTCGTATCGAAGCGCGTCGATAGGCTGCATCTTCGCCGCCTTCGACGCCGGGTAGTACCCGAAGAATACGCCCGTGGCCAGGGAGAACAACAGTGCGAAAACGACAGCCCCCAGCGGCGGCCACGTGACCGCGTCGAAGACGGCGGCGGTGGCGATCAGGCTGATCGCGCCGCCCAGCAGCACGCCGATCACGCCGCCGATCAGGCACACCAGCATCGCCTCGATGATGAACTGCAGGCGGATGTCCCCCTGCGTCGCGCCGAGCGCCTTGCGCACGCCAATCTCGCGGGTGCGCTCGGTGACGGTAATCAGCATGATGTTCATCACGCCGATACCGCCGACCAGGAGCGAGATGCCGCCGATGGCGGAGAGCACCGAGGACATGATGCGGAACACGTTACTCAGGCCCTCTAGGGCGCTGGAGAGGTCAAGCACCTCGGCCTCGTACTCGTCGTTGCCCGCGTACTGGCGGTCCAGGTACTGCTGCAGGTCCGCCTGGAACGTCGCGGCATCCTCCGTCGGGTCGGACTGCACGCTAAACGACGACACCCAGGGCACCTCCATACCCACCCGGTCCGCCGAAGTCACCGGGATGTAGATGTCGGAGAACGACTGGACACCAGTCATCATGCCGCCGGCGTTGTGGGGGGCCAGCACGCCGACCACGGTGAACACGGCGGGCTGGCCGGACACGGTGACGTCGAAACGCTGCCCCAGCGCCGCCCGCGGATCCGAGTCGAAGAGTGCCTGGACGAACTCGTCCGACACCACGGCTACCGGGCGTTGGCCGGCAATGTCCGCGTCGGTGATGCCGCGGCCGTACTCCACGTCCAACCCGCGCACCCCGAGGGAGCCGGTGAGCACAGGGTAGACCGAGGTACTCGCCGTGATGTCGCCGTACGTCACGTCGCCGTAGCCCTCAGCCTCAATGTCCACGGCCTGCACCCGGTCGCCGAAATACGCCTTGAGCTGATCTAACTGGTCGAAGGTCATGGCGTCGCGTTCCTGCGTGGGCTGGCCGTAGTTGAACGCGGCGAACGGATCCTCGTCCAAGGCTTCCTCATCCGGGCGCTCGTGCACTATCACGTAGTGGGTGGAGGTGCCAACGCCCTCCAACTCGCTGAGCGTCTGGCGTTCCAAGCCGCGGCCGAGGGTCATGATGATGATCACGGCCATGATGCCGATGATGATGCCCAACAGCGTGAGGAAGGACCGCAGCTTGTTGGTGTTCAGGCTCGACGCGGCGAGGCGGAGTGATTCACTGACGTTCATGTCTTAGCCCTCCTGCTCCGGCCGCTTGCCCGAGGGCACGCGCACTGCGTCAATGCGCCCGTCGATGATCTCCACGATGCGCTGCGTCTCTTCCGCCAGGAGCGGGTTGTGGGTAATGAACACGATGGCCTTGCCTAGCTCAGAGTGCAGCTGGTGGAACAGGTCCATCACCAGCCGGCCGGTCTTGGTGTCCAACGCACCGGTGGGCTCATCCGCCAACAGCATGTCCGGGTCATTCGCGAGCGCACGGGCGATGGCCACGCGCTGCTTCTGGCCGCCGGAGAGCTCGTTGGGGTTGTGGTGGATGCGGTCCCCCATACCCATCATGCCCAGCAGCTCCTCCGCCCGCGCTTCGCGCGCCTTGCGGTCCACGCCGGCGTACATCATGGGCATGGCCACGTTCTGCAGTGCGTCCATCCGGCCGATCAGGTTGAAGTTCTGGAAGATGAACCCGATGTTGTGGCTGCGGTAGGCAGCGAGCTCCTTGTCCGTCTTGGCGTAGACCGGCTCACCGTTGAACGCGTACGCGCCCTCAGTCGGCCGATCCAGCATGCCGATCAAGTTCATCAGCGTGGACTTGCCGCCGCCGGAGGGGCCGACGATGGAGACAAACTCGCCGTGCTGCGCCTGGAAGTCGATGCCGTGCAGCACCGTCAGCTCGCTCGGCTCGCCCACGTTGTAGGTCTTGACAATATTGCGCATGTCAATCAGCAGGCCCGAATCCGCCAGGGTCTCCCCTGCCGCAGCCGGCTGCTCCTCGCGCGGCTCTAGCGCGGGTTCGGGCGCTGGGTCGCGCGCGGGTTCCGGCGCGACCACCGGCTGCTCGTCCGTCTCCGGCTCGGCGCCGAAAAAGAACGGCCCGGTTTCCTCGTTGGGGGTACTCACGTGCCCTCCCTAGTTGGCTGCGCGGGTGCTGGTAACCGTCACCGTCGCGGTCGTGCGCTTGGAGCTGTCCCGAGCCTTGTCGACGTCCGCAGGATCAAACCCGTCGTCCGTAATGTCCACCTTCTCGCCCACGCGGTCGCGGAAGTCCTCCGGCCAGTTGATCACGATGTCGCCCGGCTTGAGGTCGCCGCCGGTAATGGCCACGTCAATGTCGTTCTCAGTGCCCGTGGTCACCTCGCGCTCCTCCAGCGTGCCGGAGCGCTCCCCGTCCCCGGTAGCAAGGACTAGGACCTTCTTGGTGCCCTCGTCCTCATACACCGCGTCCAGCGGGACGCTGATGGCCTTGTCGCTTTCCTGGGTGATGATCTCGGCGCGCGCCGAACCGCCGAGGAGCAGGCCCTCGGTGTTGCCCGTCACCTCAATCTCCACCGGGAAGGTCACGCCGCCGCCGGCGTCACCGCCCATGCCTCCCATGCCCGGCAGGTTCTGGCCCTCGCCGCCACCGCCCTGGCCCGCGGCCGGGGAGATACGCAGCACGCGGCCGGTGTATTCCTTCTTACCGGTCGCGGTGGAGGTGAACACCACACGGTTGCCTACCGCGATCTTGGGCACATCCGCCTCGCGCACGTTGGAGCGGATGATCAGGCGGGAATCATCCGCAATGCTCAGGATGCGGCCCTGCGGGATGTCGCCTTCCTGCACGTCCACGGAGGTAACTACGCCCGCGATCGGCGCGTAGATGGTCGCTTCTTGCACCTGGTACTGCAAGGTGCCGTCGCCGGCATCCAACTGGGTGTTTTCCACCGCGCGCCACGCGGAGTCCACCGCGGCCTGCAGCTGCATCCGCTCCTGCTCTACCTGCGCCTGCGCGGCCGCCAGGTTCGCTTTCGCCTCTTCCAGCGCGGCGTACGCCTCGGAGGTGCTCAGCGTGGCAATCTCGCCGCCGCCCGGCACACCCGGCCCGGCTGGCGCGTCCGGGTACGCCTCCGGAGCTACGGGTGCGGCAGGCGCGACGGGTGCGGCAGGCGCAACGGGCGCCGCAGGCTCTCCCTGCCCCACCGGCGCAATGGGCACCTGGTGCTCCGGCGCGGCCGGCACGCCCGGCATGCCAGGCCCGGGCCCGCCGACCATCTGGGAGAACTTGGACGAAATCTGGTCCGCAAAGTCCGTCGCCGCGCGCACCGCCCGGGCAACCTTCCAGCCACCGCCGCCAGCAGCCGCGGCGTTGTAGGCGGCCTGCGCCTGGTTGAGCTGGGCCTGGGCGGCGCGCAGCGTCGGGTTGGTGCCGTTGTTCACGCTCTGGTTCAACGCGTTGAGCTGCGCCTGCGCCTGCTCCACGCCAGCCATCGCTTCTGCCTGCGCGTTCGCCTGCTGGCGCTCCTGCACCTCAAGCTGGCGCTGCAGCTGCTCGGTGTTCAACTCGGCCAAGAACTGCTCCGCCTGCACCCGGTCACCCGGCGCGACCGCAATGCGCTCCACCTCAGATTGCAGCGCGCTGGTGATGCTCACCGCGCGCACAGGGGCAATGTTGCCGTTGACCACCACGCTGTCTTTGACACCCTCCGCCGTGGCGATGGTGTAATCGCCGGGCGCCAGCCCCTCATGGCTCACGTCGCCGCCATTGCCGCAGGCAGTAAGCGTCAGGCTCAGCGCCACCGCCGCGGCGAGTGCCACCCGCCGGTGCCGCGCCGGCCGGCGGCCAGCGTTGGTCTCGAATGCGGGATTGGAAGCCGTAGAAACCAAGGTGTCTCCTCACAGCGGGGGCGGATAACTCCCCGAGACTATACACCGCCCGGGGCTAGCTCACCGGCGCGATTCCAAACGCTCCCCACACCGCATCCGGCGGCAGGACCTCCACCGTGCGCACGCCGTCGCGCCCCGCAATCTGGCGCAGCGTGCCACCCGGCGCGCGCACGACCAGGGCCACGACGGCATCCGGGTCCAGCTCCACGCCGTTCATCCGGCCCAGGTCCGCGACCAGGCCAGCCTCCCGCGCGATCACGTCGGCGCGAGTCAGGCCCGCGGTGGGTTCGGGGATGGCTTTGGAGGGAGCGTCGGCAAGCAAAAAAGCGCTCACCCGCGGCACGCCGTCCACGGCAGCGGCGGCTTCGGCTGGGGTGCGCGCCCCATCAAACGCAACGAGGGCGTAGGCGGGCTCGGGGCTTGCCGTGCTTAACGACGCTTCAGTTCTCGCCGCATAGTCCCCCGCACTCTCCCCCGGCTCCGGGCCGAGCGTGTCGCCCTGGATCACGGGCGGGTGCGCGTCGGTGGCAAGCCCCACGGCGTATACCCCGCCGAATGCCAGCGCCACGCCGAGCGCGGCCGCGGCGATCTTTGCCGGCTGCACCGCCTACCCCTGCCTGATCACGTCGAGGGCGTGCTGGAGGTCCGCCGGATACGGCGAGGAGACCTCCATGTAGTCGCCGGTACGCGGATGGTTGAAGCCCAGGGTGGTGGCGTGCAGCCACTGACGGTTCAGGCCGAGGTGCTTGGACAGCGTCGGATCCGAGCCGTACATCGGGTCGCCCACGCACGGGTGGCCGATGGCGGACATGTGCACGCGGATCTGGTGCGTGCGGCCCGTCTCCAGGTGGACTTCGAGCAGGCTGGCGCGGCGAAACGCCTCGGTGACTTCGTAATGGGTGACGCTCGGGCGGCCGTCGTCCGTCACGGCGAATTTCCAGCCGCTGGACGGGTGGCGGCCAATCGGCGCGTCGATCGTGCCCACGATCGGGTCGGGCAAGCCCTGCACCACCGCGTGGTACGTCTTATCCACCGTGCGCTCCTTGAACGCACGCTTGAGCACGGAGTACCCCGGGATGCTGGCGGCCACCACCATCACGCCAGAGGTGCCCACGTCCAGGCGCTGGACTATGCCTTTGCGCTCGGGCGGGCCGGCGTCGGGAAGCGTGAAGCCCATGGCCTGCAGTCCCCCCACCACCGTCGGCCCCTCCCAGCCCAGGGTGGGGTGCGCGGCAACGCCGACTGGCTTATCGACGGCAATGACATCCTCGTCCTGATACAGAATGGTCAGCCCCTCGACGTGCTCCACCACCGGCTCCGGCGCGGCCTTGGGCTCCGGCAGCGTGGCCTCCAGCATGGTGCCGGCGGTGAGGCGGTCAGACTTTTGCACCGGCACCGCGTCCACCAGCACGTCTCCCGCCGCGATCATCTCCGCGGCGGACGCGCGCGAAACCCCGAAAAGCTTGGCCAGCGCGGCATCGACCCGCATCCCAGCTAGCCCCTCCGGCACGGGCAGCGAACGGTACTCCCCGCTCATCGCGCCGGCTCCGCTGTGCTTGGCTCCCCCGTGCCCGGCTCATCTGGCCCGAAGAACATGGCGGCGACGAACACCACCACGCCGACGGTAATGCAGGCATCCGCGATATTGAACACCGCGAAGTTGCCCACGGAGATGTAATCCACCACGTGGCCGAACCAGAATCCCGGCTCCCGGAACAGCCTGTCGCACAGGTTGCCCACCGCGCCGCCGGCGATCAGCCCCAGGCCCAGCGCCTCCCATCGGTTGGGCAGGCTGCGGGAAAAGTACAGCGCCGCGATGGGGAAGATGAGCTGGATGGTGGTGAACAGCCAGGTCATGTTCTGCCCCATGGAAAAGGACGCGCCGGGGTTGAACAGCAGGTAGAAGCGGAACCAGTCACCGATTACGGGTACCGGCACGCCTGGTTCCAGGTAGTGCAGCATGAGCTGCTTCACCGCTTGATCCACCACGGCAATGACAACCATGAGCGCCGCGACGGGCGCGAGGTAGCTGCGGGCGGACACGGGCTTGGTCTGGTTCATCACCGCAACACTGTAGTCGGTGGGTCTGCGGTAGGTTCAAAGCGTGTTTACCAAGCTCGACCCACCCCGCCGCCGGGCCTGCGCCACGCTGGCCGCAGCACTTCTCGCGCCTCTAGGCGTGAGCGCCTGCTCCACTGCGGAACCCGACCCGTTCGAGGGGATCCCGGCGTTTGCCGTAGATACCCCCGCCGTCACCGTGATTGAGGAGGGTGACAACCCGCAGCAGCTGCGCTACAGCGATGCGGCCGGGTCTGCAGCCGAGCCCTGGCAGACCACCGTGGAGGTGGCGGGCGGTGTGGCGCAGTCCGTGGCACCGCTTGGCGCGGACGTGGCGGAAGCCCCCGCCGGCGGCGATGTCATGGCGACGACGCTGCCGCTGACCCTGACCGCCTCCCCTGCCGCAGATCCCGGCGAGGGCGAGCAGCCGGCCGCGCGCAGCGTGCTGGTGGAGGCCGGCGCCGGCAAGCACTCGGACCTGGCCCTGGGCAAAGAAATTGCCTCCGCGGAAGGCTTCCTCATGCGCTGGCGCGCCGCCGAAACCGGCCTGATTTCCACGGTGCAGCTCCTCGCCCCGGCTGATTCCCCGGAGGCCGGCCGCCAGGCTGTGGAGTCCGCGTTGCTGCGCATCATGTCCGCCGCCGTGGTCTTCCCCGAGGATCCGGTTGGCATCGGCGGCTCCTGGACGGTGGAGGGCCGCATCACCGGCGACACGACGATGCGCCGCACCACCACGTACACGGTCACGCGTATCGACGGCACCTTGATCGACCTCGACGTCGCCGTCGAGGAGCGCCCCACCCAGCAGGCGATCAAGATTGACAACCAGGTCGCGGGCGAGTTGGACGGGCAGACGCTGACAGTCGCCGGCACTTCGACCACCTCAGAGGGGAAGATCACGGTCGATCTCTCCCGCCCGCTGCCGGTTGACGGCCGTGTCGCCGCCACCACGCGCCTGGTGTACTCCGGCGAGGGCAGCGAATTCGGCGTTGTTCAGGACATTACCTCCGCGGTCACGTACGGAAAGGACAGCTGATGGTTGCCCCGCTGCACATTGGCTTAGACGGCATCTCATTTTCCTACCCCGGCGGGCACCGCGTGCTCACCGACATTTCCTTCGCCGTGCCCTCCGGCTCCGTCACCGGCCTGATCGGCGAGAACGGTGCCGGCAAGTCCACGCTGCTGGGCATCATCTCGGGCGAGCTCACCCCGGATGCCGGCACGCTGATCACCCCGCCGGTGACAGGTTTCATCGCCCAGGAGACCTCGCTGCCGTTCACCGAGCCGGCGAGCATGCTGATCGACCAGGCTGTGGCGGAGCTGCGCCAGGTGGAGACCGACATCGCCGAGCTATCCGGCCGCATGGCGGAGGAGCCGGACAACGCCGCCCTGGCCGACGCGTTTGACCGCGCCCTCGCCCGCGCGGAGAACTCCGGCGTATGGGAGCTCGATGCCCGCATCGCCACCGTGCTGGCCGGCCTCGGCCTGGCCAACGTGTCCCTGGACACGCCGCTCGGCGAGATGTCCGGCGGCCAGCGCCGCCGTTTCGCGCTGGCCACGCTGCTGCTGCGGCCCGTGGACGCAATGGTGCTGGACGAGCCGACGAACCACCTGGACGACGAAGCCGTGGACTTCCTCATCGGCGAACTCGAGGCGTTCAAGGGTCCCGTCCTCGCCGCTTCGCACGACCGCTACTTCCTCGATTCCGCCTGCGACGCCATCGTTGACCTGGATCCCGGCCTTGGCGCCGAGGGCGGCTACGGCGAGGAAACCCGTCAGGGCGCGAAGTTCACCGGCTCCTTCTCGGACTACCTCACCGCCCGCGAGCAGCGCCGCCACCGCTGGGAGACGGACTACGCCGCCCAAGAGCACGAGCGCGCCCGGTTGGAGAAGGCCGCCGACCAGACGGCGGAGGACATTTTCCACTCGCAGGACAACAAGACCGAGACCCGCGCCGCAGCCAAGTTCTACGCGGACCGCGCCGCCAAGACCGTGGGCAACCGCCGCCGCGCCGCCGAGCAGCGACTGGACAACCTGGAGCGCCTTGCCATCCCCGCACCGCCGGAGCGCCTGCGGTTCACTGGGGTGCCGCCGCACCAGGCAACGTCGATAGGCGTGCCCGCCGTGACCGCGATCAACCTCCGCGTGCCGGACCGCCTCATGCCGCTGAGCATCAAGGTGCAGCCCGGCCAGCAACTCCTGGTGGAGGGCCCGAATGGCTCCGGCAAGTCCACCCTGCTCAAGATCATCGACGGCACGCTCACGGACTACGAGGGCGAGCTGATCATCCCCGAGGAGCTCACCGTCGCCCGCCTGGAGCAGGACGACACGTGGCACGACCTTGACGCCACCGCCGCCGAGGTGTTCGCGCGCCACACACCCGACGGTGCCCCCGATCTGGTGGCAATGGGGCTGATGACCCCCGAGCAGGCCGCGAAAAAGCTCGGCGACCTCTCGCTTGGCCAGCGCCGCCGCGTCTCCCTCGGCATCATTCTGGCGTCCCCGCCGGACCTTTTGCTTCTCGACGAACCGACGAACCACCTCTCCCTCGCCCTCGCCGAGGAGCTGGAGCAGGCGCTTGTGGATTTCACCGGCACCGTCATCATCACCAGCCACGACCGCTGGGTGCGCCGCCAGTGGCGCCGGCGCATGGCGCAACACGATTCCCGCGCCCGCATCCTCACCCTGGCCACGATGTGGACGGACGAGGTGTGGCGCGAAGACCGCGACTAGCTAGCGGCTACAGTCCCGGAGCCGGTGCCGGTGCCTCTGCCGGCGGCGCATCCACCGGCGCGGGCGCAACCGGCGCGTTCGCGTTGCACATCGCCGGCACCTGCTCCGGTGCGAGCGTGCTGGAGATCAGGTTGCAGGCCCACTGCTGGGACAGCTTCCAGTGGCCGTCCTCGTGCACAAAAGTGACGTCGTTAATCAGCGTCGGCTCCGCACCCGGCTGCACGAGGTTGACTGCGGCGAGCACCTGGTTCGGCTCGAAGCCCGGCAGCACCGGGTCCACAACCTGGAACGTCGCGCCGGACTCCATCTGGGACTGCGACATCACGTCAAACAGCTCCGGCACGTTTTCACCGCCCTGCACGGTGAGCATGCGCTCCTCGATCGGCAGGTTCGGGTCCGCCGCGCGCTGGATCACCCCGTTCAGCTCCTCCACCGTCGGCAGCTGGGCAACCGGAGCCGCTTGCGTTTCGACGGTCGCAGCCGACGTCGTCTCCGCAGTCGTCGACGCTGCAGTGTCAGCATCGTCGGAGCAGGCGGCAGCGCCCATCCCCAGACCCAGCATGATGATGGCGGCGGCAATCTTGCGTGCGTTCACGAGCTCTCCTTGGTTTTTCGACGGCGTACAGCTCAACGTGATCAACTCCGCCCAGACTAACCCCTCACCGCCAGCGAATCCCAACCGACACCCACGCCACATCTGGCACGCTAGTACCTATGGACCCGTTCGTTCTTGTCATTTCCACCGGCGGCACCATCGCATCCACCGCCGACACCACCGGCGCCCGTGTGCCCACCCTCACCGGCGAAGAGCTGGTCCGCCGCTGCGACACCGATGCCAACGTCCGCGTCTACGATGCCGCCAACTTGGACTCCTCCTCCATCACTCTCGCCGACTTAGACCTGCTGAGCGACCTGGTGCGCCGCGCGCTCGCCGACGCCCAAATATCCGGCATCGTCCTCACCCACGGCACCGACTCGATGGCCGAAACTGCCCTCGCCCTCGACCTGGTCCACGACGATCCGCGTCCCGTCATCCTCACCGGTGCCCAGCGCCCGGCGGATGACCCGCACCCGGACGGACCCGAGAACCTCCGCCGCGCCATCGAAGCCGCCGGCGACCGCCTGCGCCGCGGCATGGGCGTGCTTGTCCATTTCGCCGGCGAGACGCTGCCGGCCCGAGGCCTCTACAAAGCCTCTACCGAGGATCTTGGCGCGTTCGCCCTCACCAGCGAGCGTTCCCAACCCCGCCCCGCCGCTGTTCCGCGCTCCGAGCTGGCGGGCCTTAACGTGCCTATCCTGCGAGCCTGGCCCGGCGCGGACGCGACGATCGTGGACGCCGTCGCCGCCTCGTGCCCAGACGGACTTGTCATCGAGGCCCTCGGCTCCGGCAACGTCTCCGGGCAAATGGGCGAGGCCATCGGCCGCGCCGTCGCTGGCGGCATCCCTGTCGTCATCGCCACTTCCGTGCCGCGCGGCGCCGTCACATTCGCATACGGCGGTACCGGCGGCGGATCGACCCTCGGCGAGCTCGGTGCCCTCCCCGCCGGCTACTTGAGCCCCGGCCAGGCCCGCATCGCCCTCCTCACGGCTCTGGCTGCCGGCGTAGATCCGGCCTTAACCATCGCCGCGCTCTAGCCACTCCCGCCAATCAAGCGAGTCCAGTGGGTCGGCGGGGGTGAGCAAGGGATCGTCGGCACGCAAGCTCTTGATCCTGCCCGGCCCACTCGCGCGCGTTTCAAAGCGGACGGTGACCCACCCCTTCCCCGCGCCCTGGACCCAGCCGTGGCCGTACTCGGGGTGGAACACGTCCTGCGTGGCCTGCCACTGCCCGGGTTTCGGTGCTGCAGTGCTGACGACGTCCACCTCGGGCCCCGCGGTGTGGTCGCTCACCCCGGACTCATACTCCGTGCTCACCCGCGTCGGCCTCACGATCTCTTGGTCAAGCTCAGGGAACAGCACGTCCTGCAGCGATTCCTCCAGCCCGGAGTAGCTCACCCCCACCAGCCGAATCGGCCCCACCTCATCGGGGTAACGCACGATCTTGAACGCGGTGGCCAAGAGCGTATCCGCGTCATCTGTCGCGTACGGCAGCGTCGCCGAGCGGGACTCGATATGAAAGTCGCTCATCTTCAGCTTCACCGTCACCGTGCGCGCCCCGCGCCCGTCCTTCACCAATCTCCTGTGCGACTCCGCCGCCGCCCGCTTCAGCGCCGCATCCACCTCCGGCGCGGTGGTCAGATCCTGCGGGTACGTGTGCTCCGACGAAATCTGCTTCGCCTCAGCCCGCGGTGCCACCGGCCGCTCGTCCACACCCCGCGCCAGGTGCCACAATTGCTTGCCGACGACACCCCCCAACGCAATCTCCACCTCCTTCTCCGTGAGCTCCGCCAGGTCACCGATCGTTTCGATCCCCGCCGCCGCGAGTTTCGCTCCCGTCACCGGGCCCACGCCCCAGAGCTCCCCCACCGGCAGCGGGTGCAGGATGTCAAGCTGCTCGGCGTGCGGGATGACAAACACGCCGTCCGGCTTCGCCAGCCCCGACCCGATCTTGGCGTATTGCTTTCCGCTGCCCGCCCCGATCGAGCTCGGCAGCCCAGTCTCCTTCTTGATCTCTGCTCTGAGCTCGTTGGCCCAGGTGGTGACTTGCTCCGGGGAAGCGTCGATAAGCTGCGCAGGCTCCATGAACGCCTCGTCGATGCTGAGTTGCTCAACCACCTCCACGTGCCGGGCGATGATTTCGAACACGCGGCGCGATGCCGCGGCGTACACCGGCCTGCGCGGCGCCACCAGCACCGCCTGCGGCCCCACGAGCCGCGCCGCCCGGTGCGTGGGCATGGCGGAGCGCGCGCCGTACTTGCGCGCCTCATAGCTCGCTCCGGCTACCACCCCGCGCCCGCTCACGCCTGCCACGAGCACGGGGCGGCCTTTGAGCGTGGGCCGGGTGAGCTGCTCACAGGAGGCGTAAAACGCGTCCATGTCGATGTGCAGCACCCAGCGAGGCATGGCGTTCACCGTACCCGCCTGCGCCGCGACGGCGTACGCTGCGACGGCGTACGCTGAGCTAGCGTGCGCTGAGCTGGCGTGCGCGGCCTACGGGCTTGGCACATCGACAATGGGCAACTGCGCCGCTTGTGTGAGTTCCGGCAGGCTGTGGTTGTAGGAGGTGTACCGGGAGCCGTCCGAAAAGGCGAACTCAATGTCCCGCCCGTACGAAGTGACGGTGATGTTGCCGTGGCTGACCTGGGAGTGGCAGCTGGAACACAGCGGGATCAAATTCTCGATGTCGGTGGAGCCGCCCTCCGCCCAATCTCGGATGTGGTGAATCTCCATGAAGCGGGAGTGCGTGCAGCCCGGCATCGCGCATTGGTAACCCCACAGTTCCAGCAGGGCCTTGATTTGCCCGTCCGACGCTGTGCGACGCTTCCGCCCGTAGTGGAGAGTGACACCGGACGAGCTGAGCAGGTGCGCGCGGGCGAGCGCGTTGTGCACGTAGCCGGTGAGCACACGACTGGGGATCTGGGGATTCTGCGGCATCCATGCGCGCCCGTCCTCGGTGACGATGATGCTCACATCCGCCCCCGGTGCCCGGGTCGCAGCGATCGGTTGAGCCCGCACAATGTTGAGCATCGCGATAAACGCGGCGTACAGGTTCTGCTTCTGGGGCGGGCCGAAGCGAGACGGCACGCGGAAAATCTCCTCCGCACCCATCTTGATGCTTTTCCGCGGAGGCTGCGTCATCACCGCAGGTCGCGCCTCTTCTGGCGGGGTGTCGGATTCCTCGTCCTCGAACGACGTGTCCCCGAACGCAGCGTCTATCCAGGTGTCTTCTTCTTCAACCATGTCCTGTGCTTCACCCCCGTCCTGTTCTCGAACCTCAGTCGCGTCTTCTGGCCCCGGTGCGGCGCAATCTCCTCCGTCGAAAAGCAGATCGTCCTCACACACCCCGTTTTCGGGATCCCCGCCTCCAGCCTCCGCTGAGTGCGCCATTGCCTCCGCTATGAGAGCGCGGAGTTGCCCCGAGTCAGCTGCGGTGTGGCCGTTGAGAACCAGCTCGGCAATCTTCAGCGCGGACTCCAAATACGCGCCTACGACGGGAGGAATGAGGTAGTCGCCGAAAACCATTCCGTCCGCGCGACGTTTGAGCGTAAAGAAGGGATCATCTGGGTTCTTACCTTCCCCGCTCTTGCTGTCCACACCCGCCAGAGCCTTCTTCAACTCGCTAAAACATAGCCGTCTGGCCAGCTCAACTAGCTGAAGCTCGTTTTCCTCGGTGACATACTCGATGAGAAACCGAACGGTGGAGTAAGGAATGTCCCCCTCGCGAAACGCCTCCGCGAGCACTGTATAAACACGCAGCGCGCGCCCCACACGGACATATTCGTATGCGGTAGAAGTCCGGTAACGGAGCTCCCGCTCGAGCCAGCTACCCGTGCTAGCGGCGCCGAAAAGGCCAGCTAATTCAAGTGCATCAAATTCGGCAATGCTGTTAAGTAAGTCCGCCTTCGCCTTGTTTGATCGAACGGAGTGCGTTTGAATATCGCGCGCAATTGCCTCCGCGTGCTTCTTCATCTCGGCACGGCTTTTCGTTCCGCCCGGGCCCGTAAATGTAGTGGTCATAGCGTGTTTCCTGTCCTGCTCGGTTTGTGTTTGCGATCAGGGTAAAACACGCTCCCAACCCACGTTCGCTTTAAATAGAACATCCATTCGAACAGCAAAATACTCTGGGCACTTTCGGGGCAGCCACTACCCACCACACCTTTCCGCACTGCGGAGAACCTTCACGTGAGACTTGAGACTCTTTCCGCACTGCGGAGAACCTTCACGTGAGACTTGAGGGTTGGGGCTCGACCGGGTTAGGCACCGGGAGTGCCCCTACCCCGTCCAAAACCCCGCGCTTTCCGCACTGCGGAGAACCTTCACGTGAGACTTGAGGGTTGGGCTCGGCCGGGGGTAAGGCACCGGGGAGTGCCCCTACCCCGTCCAAACCCCGCGCTTTCCGCACTGCAGAGAACCATCACGTGAGACTTGAGGGTTGGGCTCGGCCGGGTTGGGTGCGGGCGAGCGTCGTAAAGCAAAGGCCCCGCCTGGGGCCACGGACTGAGCCGAGCCTGGCGGGGCGCGAGAAGAGCGCAGGGAGTGCAGGAAGCGCGGGCGCTCGCTGGGGGCTAATGCTTCACGACGCTCTATTGCTTCACGACGCTCGCGGTCACGCCCTCGATGACCGGCTGGGCGCCGTCGATGGGCTCGGTGCCGACCTTGAAGTCGGTGGCGAGGGTCTCGGCGGCGACGTGGTCGGCGTGGCGCTCGGCCCACTCGACGCGGTCGGCGGGGACGACGAGGCGGACGGCGATGCGGTCCGAAACCGCGAAGCCGGCTTGCTTGCGGGCGTCCTGGAGTCCGCGGATGACGTCGGCGGCCCAGCCCTCGGCCTCGAGTTCCTCGGTGACCTCAGTGTCAAGGACGACTAGGCCCACGGTGCCGTCGGCGGACTCGACGCGCGCGGTGCTGTCCGGGTTCACGGCGACGAGGCGCTCGGTGAAGAGCTCGGGCGTGAGGATGATGTCGCCGTCAACCACCACGTTCTCGCCCTCGCGGACGTAGTTGCCCGCCTTGACGTTCTTGATCGCGCGCTGCACGTCCTTGCCCAGCTGCGGGCCGGCGACCTTGGCGTTGACAACCACCTCGAAGCTGCCGGCGGCGTCCACATCCTCGGTGAGCTCGACTTCCTTGACGTTGACCTCGTCGCGGATGACGGCGGCGAAATCGGCCAGGTCACCGGCGTGCGGCAGCGCCACGGTGAGCTTCGGCAGCGGCAGGCGGTTACGCAGCTTGCGGGCCTTGCGCACCGAAGACGCGGCGGAGCAGACGGCGCGGGTGGAGTCCATGGTGGCTACCAGTGCGTCGTCGGCAGGCAGCTGCTCCGCGGCTGGGAAGTCGGTGAGGTGCACGGAGCGCTCGCCCGTCAGGCCGCGCCAGATCACCTCGGAGATGTACGGCAGCAGCGGCGCGACGGCGCGGCACGTGACCTCAAGCACCGTGTACAGGGTGTTGAAGGCCTCCGGGTGCGCCTCCTGGCCCTCCCAGAAACGGTCACGGGAACGGCGGACGTACCAGTTGGTCAGGGTGTCGGCGAACTGGCGCACTTCCTCGCAGGCGTCGGCGATGCGGACCTCGTCGAGGGCGGCGCCAACGCCGGCCACCATGTCGTGCGTCTTGGCCAGGATGTAGCGATCCAGCACGTCGGTGGAATCCACGGACCACTTCGCGTCCTCCGAGCTGTAGAGCTGCAGGAAGGTGTAGGCGTTCCAGATCGGCAGGATTGCCTGGCGCACGCCTTCGCGGATGCCCTGCTCGGTGACAATCAGGTTGCCGCCGCGCAGGATCGGGGATGCCATGAGGAACCAGCGCATGGCGTCGGAGCCGTCGCGGTCGAAGACCTCGTTGACGTTCGGGTAGTTACCCTTGGACTTGGACATCTTCAGGCCGTCGTTGCCAAGCACGATGCCGTGGGCGACCACCTTCTTGAACGCGACACGGTCAAACAGCGCAGTGGAAAGCACGTGCTGGACGTAGAACCAGCCGCGGGACTGGCCGGAGTACTCCACGATGAAGTCCGCCGGCTGGCGCACATCGTGCTCCTCCACGTTCTCAAACGGGTAGTGGTACTGCGCAAACGGCATGGAGCCGGACTCGAACCAGCAGTCCAGCACGTCCGGCACGCGGCGCATGGTGGACTGGCCCGTCGGATCATCCGGGTTCGGGCGGGTCAGCTCGTCGATGTACGGGCGGTGCAGGGACGTCGGGCGCACGCCGAAGTCGCGCTCCAGCTCATCGAGGGAACCGTACACGTCCACGCGCGGGTACTCCGGGTTATCCGACACCCACGCCGGCACCGGGGAGCCCCAGTAGCGGGTACGCGAGATGTTCCAGTCGCGTGCGCCCTCGAGCCACTTGCCAAACTGGCCGTCGCGCATGTGGGACGGGATCCAGTCAATCTCCTGATTCAGCTCCACCATGCGGTCGCGGATGTCCGTGACCTTGACAAACCATGCGGGCAGCGCCATGTAGATCAGCGGCTCGCCGGAACGCCAGGAGTGCGGGTAGGAGTGGACGATCGTCTGGTCGCGCAGCACGCGGTCGCGCGCCCGCAGGTCGCGGATGATGTCGCGGTTCGCGTCGAACACCAGCTTGCCCTGGTAGTCCGGCACCAGCGAGGTGAACTTGCCGTCCGCGTCCACGGGGATGACCAGCGGGATGTTGTAGCGCTCGCAGGTCACCATATCGTCCTCACCAAACGCGGGCGCCTGGTGAACGATGCCGGTGCCGTCCTCGGTGGTCACGTAGTCCGCGTTGAGCACCATGAACGCGTTCTCGGTGTCGCGGAAGTAGTCGAACACCGGCTCATACTCCAGGCCCTCCAGCTGGCCGCCGGTAAACGTCGCCAGCACCTCAGGCTTTTCGCCGAGCTCCTTGGCGTAGGCTCCCACAAGGTCTGCGGCTAGGAGCACTCGCTTGCCGACGAACGCTTCCACGCCATCCTCCGCCACGGCAACCAGCGCGTATTCCACCTCGGGGTGGACGGCGAGGGCCAGGTTGGACGGCAAGGTCCACGGGGTGGTGGTCCAGGCGATAGCGCAAGCGTCGTGAAGCAAGGGCTCCTGAGCCCACGTCTCAGCGGCGGGGAAGCCGTCGCGGGCGCCGGTGAACGGGAGCGTGACGGTGACGGTGGGGTCCTGGCGCTCGCTGTAGGAGTCGTCCAGGCGCGTTTCCTGGTTGGAAAGCGGGGTGTGTTCGGCCCAGGAGTACGGCAGGACGCGGAAGCCCTGGTAGATCAGGCCCTTGTCATAGAGCTCCTTGAACGCCCACATGACGGACTCCATGTACTCCAGGTCCATCGTCTTGTAGCCGTTGGCGAAGTCCACCCAGCGGGCCTGGCGGGTGACGTAGTTCTCCCACTCGTCCGCGTAGTGCATGACGGACTTGCCGCAGTACTCGTTGAACTTCTCCAGGCCCATGTCCTCGATCTGGGCCTTGTCCGTGATGCCGAGCTGCTTCTCCGCCTCAAGCTCGGCGGGCAGGCCGTGGCAGTCCCAGCCGAAGACGCGCGGGACGTGGTAGCCGGCCTGGGTGCGGTAACGGGGGACGATGTCCTTCACGTAGCCGGTAAGCAGGTGGCCGTAGTGCGGCAAGCCGTTTGCAAACGGCGGGCCGTCGTTGAACACGTACTCCTCGCAGCCCTCGCGGTTCTCCAGCGAGGCCTGGAACGTGTTGTCCTGGTTCCAATAGGCCAGCACCTGCTGCTCCATCTCCGGGAACGAGGTGCTGCCACCAGTCATGTCAGCTTTGGGGTAGACGCCGCCAACCATGGGTATTCCTCCACAACTTCAGTCGTGCAGGGACGCGGCCTTGCGCGGCCACGCGGTACCACCCTGCTTGGACCTGTTGCCAGGCCCCGCTTCATTGATGTGAAGGAAGTGACGTCTCCCATATGTACGTCCGGTTCTAATAAGCATTGCTGCCGTTCTTCCGGAACGCTCCCCGGTGATGGCCGGATCATTGCGTGTTGGGGGCTAAGTATAGCCCCCCTTTCCTACTTTTCGCCGCTCGGTGCAGCGGTGCCGCGGGACTCCAGCTCCTCGAGCTGGGAGGTCAGCAGCGTCTTCAGGCGAGTGCGGTACTCGCGCTCGAAGGTGCGCAGCTCCGCAATACGGTTCTCCAGCGCGGTCTGCTGCTGCTTCACCGTGTTCATAATTTCGGTGTGCTTGCGCTCCGCCTCAGCCTGGAGGTGCTTTGCCTTCTCCTCAGCCTGGCGGATCTGAGCCTCTGCGCGGGAGTTGGCGTCCGAGGTAGTCTCCTCTGCCTTCTTCTCCGCGTCCTGCACCAGCTTGGTGGCGCGCTGCTCAGCCTGGGAAGTAGTCTCCTGAGCCTTACGCTGCGCATCCTCGAGCTGCTTCTTGGAGGCGGTGTCTGCCTCGCTCAGCTGGCGCTCAGCTGCGGTGCGGGCCTCCTCGAGCATGGTCTGCGCCTCTGCCTGCGCGTCAGAGGTCAGGCGCTCCGCCATCTCCTGGGCCAGGCCGAGCACCTTGGCTGCCTGCACATGGGTCTCGGGGGAAGCAGCGCCTGCGGCACGAGCCGGGGCGGCCGGCTTCTCGGCCGGGGCAGCAGCGGCGGCCTTCTTGGCCTCTGCCACACGCTGATCTGCGTTGCGGGAAGCTTCCTCCGCCTGCTGGCGAGCCTTCTGCGCCTCTTCCTTCGCAGCGGCAACCTCGGACTGCGCCTTCTCCTGCGCCTGCTGCGCCTTGGTCAGGCGCTCCTGGTACTCCTTACGCAGCTCCTCTTCCACGGAACGGCGCAGCGCAGCCTCATCGACCTCGCTGCCGCGGGCTGGAGTAGCAGCTGCGGCCGGCTTGGAGCCAGCGGCGCTGAGCTCCTCAACGCGCGCACGAAGATCGTCGTTCTCATCCTGCAACTGGGCGAGGGTGTCTTCTACGAGATCGAGGAACTGATCTACCTCATCCTCGTTGTAGCCCCGCTTACCAATTGGTGGCTTGCTGAAAGCGACATTGTGCACGTCTGCTGGTGTCAGCGGCATTGGCGTTCCCTTCACGTTAGGTTTCTTGCACTATTTCTAACAGTTATACCCGCACTATGGAGCGCACGTTGAACTTTAGACTCCAAGCGCGGGCCGGATAAGCAGGAGCTGGATCAGCGTCTGGATGATTGCCAGGCCAAAGAACAGCACAATCACGCTGAGGTCCAGGCCCACGCCGCCGCCCAACCGCAGGGGCGGGATCAGGCGTCGCAATGCCTTGACCGGCGGGTCCGTGATCACAAACAACGGCTCCGCCACCAGCACAAACCAGCGAGGCGGGTCGAAGTGTTTAGAGAAGGACTGAATCATCTCGACGATGATGCGGATGATCACCACGAGCATGTACAGCCCGACAAGGGCGTAGAGGATACTGCCGAAAATTGCCACGGCTCAAGGCTAGCGGATGGGCTAGTCCAGGCGGGCAGCGCGCTTCAGCTCGGCAGTGGTGATGCGGGCGTTCTCCGGGATGATGGCGAAGACGCGGCGGCGGGAACCGGTGCCCTTCGCTAGGTTCTGCATGCTGCCGCGCAGCGCGAAGCAGAGGCCGGCAGCAAAGTCCACGACGCGCTTTGCGTCCGCCGCGTCGAGGTCGGTGAGGTCCATGATCACCGCATCGCCGTCGCGGAACGGCTCGCCGATCTCCTTCGCGTCGTTGTAGGAACGCGGGGCGGTGGAGACGATCTCCGGGGTGAAGGAACGCGGCTCGCGCACAACGTGCTCCGGGCGGGCCGGGCGCTCGAGGCGGTCGGTGCCGTGCGCGGTCTCGCGGGTGTCGCGCGGGTCGCGGTACTGCTGGTCATCCTCGTAGTAGGCGTCATCGCCGTCGTTGTAGGGGCCGAGGCCGAAGAATTCCTTTGCGCTGCCGATGAAGGACATTTTTGGGTTGCTCCTCGCGGTGTGACGAATGTGAAATCTGGGGTTTGTACTGGTGTTTTGCTTAGATTACGGGCCGCGGTCCGAACACTGCGGTTCCGACACGCACGATGTCGGACCCGCACGCAATCGCGTCTTCGAAGTCGCCGGACATGCCCGCCGAGAAGGTCAGGGGGCGGCTGAGGCGCTGCGAATAATCGTCGGTAAGCGTGCGAACGTGCTCGAACACGGCGCGCGGCTCGGCGTCGAGCGGCGGGACCACCATGAACCCCGCGAACTCGAGGTGCTGGGCCGCCTCGACGGAGTCGATCAGCTCGGGCAGGTCCGGCTCCGCGATACCGCCGCGGGAGGTGTCGCCGTCCGCGGAAAGCTGGATCAGGCACGGCAAGCTTGACGACGCTTCGGGGCGATCGCCCCGCTCCAGCGCCAGCGCCATGCCGCGGTCCAGGCCGTTTGCGAGCTTGACGCTGTCGAGGGAGTGGACCT